>DASTWM010000381.1:0-32713 GCA_035765855.1 Roseiflexaceae bacterium | reverse complement strand
GCTGGCCGTGCCGGTCGCCGTGGTCATTCAGGTGCTGTTCGAGCGCTTTTATCGCTTCGATGAAATTGTCGAGGAGCAGGAGGCCATGGCTGAAGCAACTGCATCCACAGTGGCTGCCAGTGCCGAGGTCCGACCGCCATTGCTGCCGCGCGGCCACAAAAGCTAAACGCGCCGGAATGCATGCACGACAACGGGGCGGCTGTTCGTTGTCAAGGCTGCACGCGCTGCGAGTCATGCAGCGCTTCGACACGCTGAGCAATCCGATCCAGTCGCGCCACCAGATCGCGGTAGTGCGTCTCATCGAGCGACGGCTCCTTGCCTGCGAAGGTGAGCGCGCCGCCTGGCTCAAGCATCGCCTCCCGCACATCTGCAAGCGAATCGAAACCCTGCTTGCGGGCCGCAATCTCGATCTCCATGCGGGTGATAAGCTGCTTCGCACACTGATCTTCCAGCAACTGGCCGTTTTGCACGAGTTTCACCGGGTCGCCTTCGAGCAGCCGATCAAACTGATTATATTTATACGAAACGCGCACCAGTATCCAGTTAATAAAGATCAACATGGTCGCGCCGAATAAACCGCCGACCAGCGAGTTGTCATTACCAATGATCGCGTTCTGCACTGTGTTCGAGAGCAGCAGCAGCACAACCAGATCGAACGAGTTCAACTGCGCGAGTTCGCGCTTGCCAGCCAGCCGCAAGCAGATGATCAGAAAAGCGTAGACGATGAGCGTGCGCAGCGCCTTTTCGGCGAGCGGCACGCCCACAACCAGCATGTCGTTCCACATACACGTTCCCCTGCCATGAACCGCGCCCGCATGCCAACCAATCATCCAGACGATCCATGATTATGTTGTGCAAGGCTCCACCCTGATCAAACGATTCGCACCGCAAAATTCGCGCCTTCCCAATGACCGGCTTCAGGCCAGCGGAAGGTAAACACCACCTCGCTGCCCGCCGCAAGTTCAGCGGTCGGCAGATCGGCCAGGTACACGCCCAGCCCCGTGTCGCTTGTCGGGAGATCGTGGACATGCTGCCAGCCATCGGCGCTCCAATGCACTTCGGCGGGAGCAAGCACTTCGATCCGTAGCACCTGCCCGGCGGCCATGGTTTTTCGCTGGTCGCGGAAGCGCCAGATCGTGCGCGCCGAGCCGGTTTTGTCCCGCAGGTAGCGCTGCTCGGTCTGCGCCGGCATGTCGAACACCCGCCCGTCGCGCAGCGAGCGGCGCAGCTTTATTGCTTCGGAATGCGCCCACACCAGCGGCATCGCCGACCCGCTTGGCCGCCCGCAATACAAACCCTTCTCAGGAATATCGGCAGCATCCCAGACCTGTTCTGGCAGCATGCCGCCCTCGTCGGCGAAACGCTCCAGCGCCGCTAACAGGTCTTTTGCCATGTCAGTTCGGCCAGCCGCAAGCTCGTAGTGCGCGCGCTCGCCGGTCAGCAGCGGCCATGCCCGCCCAACGCCCGTTCCATCAAATGGACTGCCGTCTTCGTGCTCGCCGTAGCCATCCTCGTTGTAGCGGTGCCATGCCGGGCCGCAGGGCGTGTCGACTTTGAGCATGGCGTCAATGATCTTGACCGTATTGACCATCCGAGGGTCGTCGGCGGCGCGCAGGCCAAAGCGCACCAGCGCCAGCGCATCCGGGCTGACAATCGCGGAGGCAGCAAAGGCGCTTTTGTCAGGCGGCAGATTTTTGATCCGGATCGTGCCAGTGGGCGGCGGAAGGGCCTGCGCATCAGCGGGCGCGATCCGCACGTAGTACCCTTCCACGCCGTGCTTTCTGGCTAAATCTGTCCCCGACGCATACGTCCAGTATTCGATGCTGCTGTTCCAGGCATCGGCGGTTTCGCGCAGATAGCTGGCGAGCGCCGCCTCATGCCCAACATCAGCGAGATCGGCGGCGGCCAGCAGCGCGCTGATCGCCACCGCGAGCGTAAAGGGCGAATAGCCGCTGTTCTCCTCCCAGCGGTCCTGGTCGGTGGCCGGGCCATTGCGCACGATGAACGCAGTGGCGCGGCGCGCCATCGGCCAGAACGCCTTCACAACATGCTCGCCGATCGCTTTTGCCCGCCATGCCTGCGCCAGCAACACTATCGGAAAGCCGGCTTCGTCAAGCTGCACGCCATGCCAGTAGGCCGTGCCGTCGAGCCACATGTTCTGCGGCCAATGCCCATCCGCCTCTTGCGTCAGCGCCAGGTAGCGCATCACGCGCGCGACTTCGTCGGTCGCGCCCGCCGCCATCAGCCCGCCGACGCTCTCGACCAGGTCGCGCGCCCATACCAGATGATAGCCGCCCAGGTCGTTGTCGCCTTTGCTGTTGCCCCATGGAATGGAAAGGCTGGCGATCAGGCCACCGCGAAACTGCTTATCCTCATGCGTGTGCAACACGGCGATACTGGTGCGGTACATGGCGGCATCACCGCCGTTATCAAGGTCGATGAGCGATTTTTGCCAATGTTGCCACTCCGCGATGTATTCATTTCGAATTGGAATGAAACCCGTGAACAGGCTGGTACGGGCGTGATGTGCGGCGCTGTAGGCCTGCTCTGCAAATCCAAGCGCCAACGTGAACTCGCCGCCGCATGATTGCAGATCAATTTCGCCGGTGAGCGCGATGTTGCCACCTTCCGCTCGTTCGTAGGTCTGCGTGAGGCGGCCATGCTGGATCAGATCCTGCCAGCCGTCCGACACGCCAACGTAGCCGACCGAGCGCGCGAGCCATGGCGCGGAGCAGGCCAGCGCCAGCGCCGAGCGATCATGGCGTTGCGCGCATAACACCGGCACGCCCTTGTTCTCGTCGAGCCAGCCGTTGTTGCCTGCCCCGTGGTTTTCAAGGTGCGGCGCAAGAATGACATACACATGATAATCAGCTAAAGTGCCATGAAGCGGCACAAAGCGGGTGCGTTGCAGCACCACATCGTGATAGGGGTCGCTCAAAATCTCTTTTTCTATGCGATAGCGCTCATCAGTGGCCGTGTTCACCAGCCGGAAGGCTGGCACGCCGGACGCGAGGTGGGAAACCTCCGAGCTCGTGTGGCGCTTTTCCTCCGAAACATACTGCTGCCCGTCGGTAATGATCAGGCCCATGTCGCGGGTACATGCCAGATCGACGCGGGGATAATACACTTCGTTTATGATGCCGTGGCTCAGGGTAAACCACACGCGGCTCCGTGGGTTGCGCGCTGTGCCAACGCCGCTTTTTGCGCTGGATGTCCAGCGCGGCACGATCCCTGGCGCGCCCGGCGCAGTCTCATTGCTCATGGTCTGTTGTCCTTACATTCCGAGCGATGTATTTTGAGTTCTGCTCGTTTAGCGGCAATAACTAAGCCAGTAATAAGCTGAAACTAAACATCATCTGAAGCAATACAGGCGCGGCATGGGGACAATCAGGCAGGTGGAGTGAAAAGCATTTTCAGCGCCTGTGTCGCTGCGGGGAGATCATCATCGCGTATCATCACGTAACGGTAGTGATATGCCCGTGACTGATGCCCGTACTGCGCTCGCAGCGCGGATTGCCAATCCGCGCTACTGGCATCAGTTACCCGGCGGCATTGGTGGGCGCAGGCGGCGCAGCTACATCGACCGGCCAGCCCGGCGACGTGCCACCAACCTGCAAAGTCAGCGACTGCACATCGGATGGTACGTCGAAGATGATCGGCACGCTCCAGGTGCGATTGCTGCCGGGGATCGGCTGCTCCATGCTGAAGTCACCGGCCTGGGCCTGCCCGTATGCCTGAAGGTACGCGGCGGAAGCTGCCGGAATGGGCTGATAATGGCGACCCTTGCTGTCCACCAGCGTAAACAGGTTTTCTGGAATTAGTTTGGGCGTTGTGTCGCTGTTGGCGACCGACACCAGCGCCAGCACAAACCGACTCTGTGGCTGAAGCGAGCCAATGCTGCCGTCCAACATTTTGGCATGATCAGCACTGAGCAGGCTCGCGGTCCATGGCCCGGCGGTGACAAGCTGCCCGAACGGAAGCTGCGCGGCGACCGTTGGGCCGGGCGGTGGCTCGGTAGCGGTCGGAGCAACGGTCGGAGCAGGAGCCGCTGGAGCTTCAGCAGTGATCGCGGATGTGATGACGCCCGTGTTTGTAACGACCAGCGTGGCTGGAAGCGTTGGGGCGAGCGGGCTAGCTGCCGGGGAAGTTGGGGCGCTCGCATTGCCAGAACCTGACAACAACGGCGGCGTGGGCATGCCTTCGGCGGTGGCCGCGCCGACGATGGCACCAGGCAGGGGTGGCGTGGGCTGCCCGCTTGTTGCTTCGTGAGAGGGTCGCAGCAACAGATAAGCTACGAACACCACGAGCACCGCTACGCCGACGACAGCGTACAGCGGCCAGTGTATTTCCGATTCCTCGGCGGCTATCGCTGCGGCTTCGTCTTCTTCTGCGGGCGGCGTGGCTGGCTCGGCGGCGCGCGTTCGAGGCGGAATAGGTGCAGATGCTGGCGGAGTGTTGAGTTCATTGAAGCGCGCAAGACCACGCAGGGCTGCCTGGTTGTGCGGCTCGAACACCAGCACTTGCTCCAACGCATTGCGCTGTTCCTGGCGCGTTTCGGCGATCCGTGCCAGCGCCATCCAAACGCGCGGGTCGTCTGGGTGGTGAACAGACAGGCGGCGCACAAGCGCGCGGGCGGTCACATGCTCACCGCGCTGGTAGGTTTGGAGCGCAGTACGCAGAAGCGCAGGCACAGCATCAGAAGGCTGGTTTGTCATATATGTCCAATCAGCACAAAAGGCACGCTGATGGTCAGCGTGCCTTTGGAGATCAACCGAACGTCACCTGACTATGGCACTGAATTCAGAATCTGGAAGCCCTGGCTTGGATTGGCCGACGAGAAAAGCATCAGGTTTGACGCGCCCGATGGAATATCGAAGACCAACGGAAGGGACGTGTTGGTTGCGCCCGCCGGAACGGCATCTTCCTGGCTCCGGTCGGCGTTGACGCCACGGATGAGGTACGCGCTGGAAACCTGCGGCTGCGGCGTGTACACATTCCCCTGTGCATCCTTGACTACGAAGAAGTTCTGCGGGATGGGCTGCGCCGTGCCGGTGTTATTCGAGACCAGCACCAGCGCCACGACGTAATTGCCCTGCGCGGTGAAGCTCCCGATCTGCTTGCCCACCACGGTTGCACAGCTTCCCAGACAGAAGCCGGGGAACGTGTACGACCAATCACCAGCCTGAATGCTTTCGCCAACGGGAACCGGCTGTGGATTGGCCGAGCCCAGGTTGCCAGTGGCCGGTGGCTGTGCGCCTGGCTGGCCTGCCGCTGCCGTCGGCTCAGCCGGTGCGGCAGTTGGCTCGGCTGGCGCAGCCGGAGCAGCAGTCGGCTGCTCGGCAGGTGCTGCCGTACTTGTCAGCGGTGTTGTCGACGTCAGGTTCGTCGTGCCAGACAAATTGCCGGTGAGCGTGACATTGTTCGTGCCGGTGACACCATTGGTGTTCGACAACTCGCCGGTGCCAGTCAGCCCGCTCGTGTCCGTGATAGCGCCCGTACCGGCGTTGCTATTTCCGGTACCAGCCACACCGCCGACCTCGGACGTCCCGATGCCAGCGATGTTCGCGTTGCCGTTGATGTTCGTTCCCACAATATTAGCACCGCGATTGATGAAGTTCGGCACCACCCAGAACAGCACGCACAAGATCAGCGCGATTGCAACGACCAGCCCAAGCAGCAACCCCATCGGGCGGCGACGGCCAGTCGCAGACGCATCGTAATCAGCGGCATCCTCATTACCATAGCGGCGGCTTCCGCGCCGACCGCGCCCGCTGGTCGCGCCAACGGCATCGGCGTCCAGGTCTTCATCTCGCTCGCCGCTCACAGGCGTCGGCTCGTTGCGAAAACCACCGCCGACCCGCTCGACCGAGTCGTAATCGTCATAGGCCATGTCCAACTCGGCAGCCAACCGCTCGTCATCGGTCAGCTCGCGATCCGGCACCGTTGGCGCAACGGGAGCAACTGGTGCAACTTCTTCTTCGATGGGGCCTGGTTCCGTCGGTGCGGCAGGCTGCGTGCGGGTTGAAGGCGAAACACCCATCGCTTGCAGACCACGCCGCGCCATTTCGTTGCTCGGATCGAGTTCCACCACACGCTCAAGAGCAGCGCGGCGCTCATCTGCGTCATTTGCAACACCGGCAAGCCACAGCCAACCTTGGACATTGTCTGGCTCCTGGCGCGTCAGCAGGCTGAACAAATTACGCGCTTCCTCACGATTCCCTTCACGCGCAGCCTCGATGCCAAGTTGGAGAATCGTATCTGATTCCGCCATGCGATTATTTCCTCCTGCTACGCCCAGCGGGCAAAAAAAGCGATACCATGAAAACAGGGCTTTACAATGCAGTAAAATCACAATAACGCAGCGGAATGCGCTATTTGAGCTATTCTAGCATACACTTCTTTTACGGTCAACACTCTCTTTTTACGTTGACGCGCTAGCAAGGCAAGGATGGCATTTGCATGGCGAGAAAGTGCAAAGAGTTTTGTTACGGCCTGCATGCATACGCAGATAGGTCTTAGAATTGCTTCAATGTGGCAAATTGTATGGCAATGGTACAATACATGCAGTGCAATGGAGCACCTTGTTCACAGCAGAACAGCAATATTGAAAGGAAGGAAAACGATGATGACCAGCATCGTTGATCAGGTTGAGACATCTGAAATGAAGGATAGCATTCTTGAAGCGATCGGAAACACGCCGCTCGTGCGGCTTCACAAAGTCGCGCGCGGCATCCGGCCCGACCTGCTTGTGAAGCCTGAGTTTCTCAATCCCGGTGGCAGCGTCAAAGATCGCATTGGTATAGCCATGATCGAGGCTGCCGAGCGTGAAGGTCGCTTGAAGCCGGGCGGCACAATTGTGGAATGCACCAGCGGCAATACCGGCGTCGGCCTGGCGATTGCGGCGGCGATCAAAGGCTATAAAACGATTTTTGTCATGCCGGACAAAATGAGCGATGAGAAGATTCGGCAACTGCGCGCGTTCGGGGCGCGCGTTGTGATCACGCCGACCGCCGTCGAACCTGACGATCCGCGCTCGTATTATTCGGTTTCGCGGCGGCTCGCTGAAGAAACGCCGAACGCGATTCTGGCAGGCCAGTACTGGAACCCAGCGAACCCTGAGGCGCACTACCGCACGACCGGCCCGGAGATCTGGCGGCAGACCGGCGGGCGCATCAGCGCCTTCATCGCTGGCATGGGCACCGGCGGCACAATCAGCGGAACGGCGCGCTTTCTCAAAGAGCAGAATCCAGAAATTAAAGTTATTGGTGTCGATCCCATCGGCTCGCTGCTGTATCACTATTTCCAGACCCGCGAGCTTGGCCCGGCGCATGGCTACAAGGTCGAAGGCGTGGGCGAAGATTTCCTGCCTGCAACATTGAATTTTGACCTGATTGACGATGCCGTGCAGGTCAGCGACCGCGAAAGTTTCCTGATGACCCGGCGGCTTGTACGCGAGGAAGGGCTGTTCTGCGGCGGCTCGTGCGGCATGGCCGTGGCGGGCGCGCTCAAGTGGCTGCGCGGCAACGGCAGCTACCTGACCGAGGATGATCTGGTTGTGGTGCTGCTGCCAGACAGCGGCTCGCGCTACCTGAGCAAGATTTTCGATGATTCATGGATGCGCGAGAATGGCTTCCTTGATGCGGCAACCGTCCATGACATGCTGGAAGCCCGCCAGCGCGAGGTCATCACCGCCGACGAGCAGACGTCCGTCGAGGCCGCCATCCGCTTGATGAAGACGCACGGCATCTCGCAATTGCCGGTGCTTGAGGCCAATGGCAAGCTGCACGGCATCATCGGCGAAAGCGACCTGCTCGATTATCTCATTTCGGGCGGCGCGATGAATCACACCATCGCCGACCTGCATGCCCATGAAGTCACGACCGTCACGCCCGACACGCCAATCGATGAACTCACCACGGTCTTTAACCGCAACCAGGCGGCAGTCGTCGTCGAGGATGGCACGGTGACAGGTATTGTCACCAAGATCGACGTGATCGATTTCCTGGCTGCTCGCCGTTAATGCAACGCTACACGGCAGTCACAGGCGCAGCATTTCATGAAACGCTGCGCCTGCATTTTCATCTATTTACGCGCATCAGCTACACGAGTTACGCGGTACACTTGTCACACGACGGCTGAAGCCGTGTGCGGGCATGCGAAGGCCGTTCAAACGGCCTGTTCAGCCCGTTTCATGAACATGTCCACATTATTCCGGACATCTTGCAGGGGCGAGGCATGCCTCGCCCTGGGCGGGTCTCAGACCTACGTGCCGTGTCCGCATTATTTTGTAAAACACCATCAACGGGCTGCGCGTCCCAGCCGCCGGTTTCAACAGGCGGAGTCCCCAGCGACCGCGTAATTAGTATCAGCGACAGCATATTTCATGGCTTGTTCCAGCGTCATCGCCTGGCCTGCCGCCCATGCTGCCGCCCACGCCGCGCCCTCAAAACCTGCGCGCGTAGCAGCGAGCGTCTGCTCATACTCAGCCTGATGCGCGCTTTCCAAACGTGCATCGGTCGAGTCGAGCAGCCTTCTCGCCGCCGACAGGAGCCGCACCGCGCGTTCCGGTTGTTCATGGGCCACGGCGAGCGCTGCCAGCGCAATCATCGCCTCAGCCGCGACGCGTGTTTCGCCCAACTCAATCAGCATCGGCAGCGCTTCCGCATACATGGCATGCGCCTGCGAATCGTCGGCCTGCGCGCGCAGCACATGGCCTGAATCACAGAGCGCGATCGCAAGCGTGTAGGTCGCGTTCATCTCGCGGGCCAGCGCGATACTTTCGTCCAGGTAGCGCCGCGCATGGTGATAATCGTTCCGCAGCCGCGCGACCTCGCCAAGGTTCGTGAGGGAAATCGCGATGCTGTGCTGGTCGCCTAGCTCGCGGTGGAGCGCTAAACTCCGCTGGTAGAAGTGCTCGGCCTCGGCGTAGTTGCCCGCATAGTACGCGGTATCAGCCAGATTGCCGAACGCAAAAGCAATGCCGCGCGGATCTTCAAGCGCCTGGTCAATCGCCAGCGACTCCTCGAACAACGCGCGCGCCTCGGCATGCTTGCCCATCCGATTCAGCATGACCCCCGTATTGTCGAGATTTCGGGCAATTTCGGGCTGGTTGCCAAGCGCGCGATGGAGCGCCGTCGCCTCCATGAAGCATGTATACGCTCTGGCGATATCCTGCTGAAAGGATGCCATCGCGCCCGCGCCGCTCAACACCCTGGCCCGCAGCGCCGGGGGCAGATTAGCAGTGAGCGCCTGATCAAGCCAGCGGCGTCCCTCAGAAATATGCCCCCGAATCCACCAGAAGCGCCAGATCGCGCCGCACAATCGCGCTGCTAATTCATCATGATGACTGAATGCCCATTGAAGCGCCACCCGGATGTTCGCGCCATCGCGCTCCAGCCGCTCCATCCAGACCTGCTGCTCCGCCCCGTTAAGCTGCGGCTCGGCGGCCTCCGCCAGCGCGACGAACCAGTGTAGATGCGCTTCATGAAGCTGCATCTCGCTGCCAGAGTCGCGCAACTTCTCGCCTGCGAATTGCCTGATCAGATCATGGATTTCGTAACGTTCCTGATCGCTCCGGCGCAGCAGCGACTTCTCCACAAGCTGGACAAGCAGATCCAGCGACGCGCCCGCCACATCCTCAGCCGCCGCGATCTCGAAGCCACCACGGAACACCGACAGGCCAGCCAGCGCCCGCTGATCTTCGGAACACAGCAACTGCCAGGAAGACGCAAACGTCGCGCGCATGCTGCGGTGGCGCTCCGGTCGGTCGCGCCACGACGCCTGCAAGGCGTCAAGACTCGCGGAGATCGACCGGGCGATCATGACATAGGGCTGCTCACGGCTGGCAGCGGCGGCCATTTCAAGCGCCAGTGGCATGCCTTCGACGAGGCGACAAATCTGCATGACAGCACGCTGTTCATCAATTGTCAGGTTCGCGCGCCGCCGGATTTGCTGCGCCCGCGCCATGAACAGTTGCAGCGCGCCACTTTCCATGACATGCTCACATTCCACATCCTGCGGGTATGGCAAGCCTTCGACATCAAAAAGCCATTCCCATTGCAGATGCAAGCGTTCGCGGGTTGTCACCATGAGCGTGAGGCGCAGCGCATGAGTCAGGAGCTCGACCAGCATGTGCGCGCCCGCCATGAGGTGTTCAAAGTTGTCGAGAATCAGTAGCAGACGCTTGTCGGCCAGCCAGCCGAGCAGACGTTCGCGCGGGTCGTCTGCGCCTTCGAGCGGGCAGCCCAGCGCGCGCGCAATGGCGTCGGGCAGGTATTCGGGTGCGGGCAGCGCCGCAAGCGGAACCCAGCAGACGCCATCCGCGAACAGCATGCCATGTGACTCAGCGACCTGCAACGCCAGCCGCGTCTTGCCGATGCCGCCCGGCCCGAGCAGCGTGATCAACCGGCATGCCGGCTGCTGCAGCAACTCGCCAATCTCGGCAAGCTCGGTTTCGCGGCCAACAAAGCTCGTCGGCTGCGGCGGCAATCGATACTGCTTGCGGGCAGAAACGGTTTGCGTCGGGTTCGACACGGCCAGGCCGCGCGCCCGAATCTGCTCGTAGAGCGCCGTGGTCTCGTCCTCCGGTTCGATGCTAAGATCGGCCTGCAACACCGCGCGGCAGTGTTCGTACTGCGCCAGCGCGGCGCTGCGGTCGCCACTACGCGCAAGCAGACGCATGACTTGCCGGTGCGCCAACTCGCGCCACGGATCGAGTGCAAGCTGCTGCCGGGCGTAGATCAGCGCTTCATCAGTATCGTCATGCGCCTCGTAGTAATCGGCGATGCGAACCAGCGCATCGAGCGCCTGCCGCTCGAACCACTCGCGCTTGAGCAACACCCACTCCTCAAACTCGGCGCTATCGCGTGGCACGGCTCCGTCGAGAAACGCACCACGATACAAACGTACTGCCGCTTTCAACTGCTCGATATCATCTGCACTTCCATGGCGGCCAACACACGTAGTAAATGTTTCGCTATCGAGTGTGTAATTGCTGGCCGTGTTGAATTGGAGCGTCTCGCGGGTGATCAGCAGGAACGGCGGCGACGCTTCATGATCGTGGATCGCTTTGCGGAGTGTGGCGAGCGCCTGCCGCAAGCTGCTCCGCGCGACATGGGCAGGCTGGTCGGGCCAGAGTAATTCGGCCAGCGCATCACGTTGATGCGGGTGGTGGTGTTCGACGGCCAGGTAGAACAGCAGCGCGCCGACCTTCGCATAATCAAAGCCAGTCACCGGCTGGCCGCCGAGGGTCACGCGAACAGGGCCGAGGAGCGAGAGTGATAGCTGAGACATGATGTGATACGGCGTAAACGATGCAAGATCTCGTGATCAATTATACCATTTTGCGCTGATCTGGAAGATTGTTTGCGCTGATTTTGCGTTCATTTTGCGATCGCCTGCGATACTGGCGTTCAGCGGCTCCATGCGCAAAACCGTGCTATTGCTCTCCGTTTGGCCGCATTACAGTTTGTTCACGCTATACGATACGTGAGGCGCTCCGTGCCTGACGAACGACGCCGACATCTGACGTTTGTCATGCGCTTGTGGCAGGCGCAAAGCGATGGCCGCCTGGTATGGCGCATGTCGCTCGAAGACGCGCATACGGGAATACGGTGCGGGTTTGCCGATCTCGCCAGCCTGGTCGCCTACCTCGACGCTCAACTTACCGATACTGAGGAATCATGCAACGACGACGCTCCATTAACCCAGGGAGGAACGGAATGAAACAGATCGCGCATCTCATGGTCATGGCGGTTCTGCTGACGCTCGTGGCGACCAGCGCGGCTATGCCACATGCGAGTTGGGCCGCGCCCGCTGTGCCAACCCGCCCATTTCACACGACCGGCGCGACGGCGCAACAACAGAGCAACAGTCCGATTTACCTGCCGCTCATACTCGGCGTCGGCTCGTCGAGTTCATCCCCGTCGCCGACGCCAGCGCCCACATCGCCAATACCCACCCCAACGCCGCCTTCAAACAGCGGGCCAGGCCCATTTTTCCTGCCCAACAATGCTAACGGCGTACACAATACCACCGATCCAGATGTGCTGATTGACGCGGCCGGCGGCATGTATGTCGCTTACCATGATTACGCGCCGGTGGGCGACCATCAGACCGCCTTTTACGCCTACTGCGCGGCTGGCGGAACTGGCGGGTGTACGCGCGCCGCCGACTTCACCATGATCACGCTCGACGCCGTGTTGCAGGGCAACAGTGTCGTGGACGCCAATCTGGCGCTTGACCCGAGCGGCCATCCGCGCATGCTGATCACGCTGCTCAATGATTTTCTGTACGCCGCGTGCGACGCGAACTGCGCCAACGCCGCCAACTGGACGATCACGCAGGCGATTCATTACAACGGCCTGAGCGACTATCACAGCCGCCGCTTCGCCATCGACCAGCAGGGCCAGCCCAGCTTTGTGTATAAAGATGATAACAGCCGCGATCATTATGGGACATGGTATGCTTTCTGCGCGGCCACCTGCTCGGACGCGGCCCAGTGGCATGAAACCCTGATTGCGAAGGATGCGCTCACAAGGCCATCGCTGGCGCTGACCGCCGATGGGCATCCGCGCATTGCGGTGAGCCTCCCCGGCCCCAGCGACAGCCAACTTCTGTACATGGAATGCAACACGACATGCAGCGACGGCAGCCAGTGGTCAGGGGTGGTCTTTTCGACCATCAATCCGTTTTACAGCGCGTACTCGCTCCAGGTCGGCACGGACAACCTGCCGCGCCTGGCAGTGTCGCCATACGAGGTTGAAAATAGCTTCTTCCAGTCTCATCGGCTGTATTACCTGGCATGCACGACCGCCTGCGGCGATGGCACCGACAACGATTGGCATGGCGGCGATACCGGGCTGACCGACGAGGCTGGCGATGCCGTGTCGCTCGCGCTCGACAGCCAGAATCGCCCGCGGATCGCCTATGAGGCCACACAAAATGGTTCCAGTGGCGTCATGGAGTACGTGACGTGCGACACCGCCTGCGACACTTCCAGCGCCATCTGGAAGCCGCAGGTGTTCGACTCAGTCGCCGCGCTCAACGCGAGCGATCCGGTCACAACAACTGTCATTTGCTCGAATCCGACCATGCCGACATGGTCGCTCGGCTACTGGGCCTCGATCGCGCTGGATGCCAGCGGTCGCCCGCGCATCGCCTACGACGCGCACCATCTCTGGTATTGCAGCTACTCGAATGGCGCGCATGTCGAAACGGACATTGCATGGGCGCGCTTCGCGCAGGTTAATCAGCCGTAACTTATAGTACGCCAGATACGTTACATACTTCGGGCATATTCAAGAGCGGTATATCGTATTCCAGGAGGCATTGCATGAGATCCGGTATCCGAAAACGTTGGTATCATGTGTTTATCTTACTCATGGTGATCGTACTCGTCAGTGGCTTTGTTAGGCCGCAGCAGACGCACGCCAGCACGATCGTCGAGCGCTGGCGCGGCACGATCAACGTCCAGGCTGTATACAACCTCACGACCGGGATCGCGCTCGCCGCTGTTCCAGGCGTCGTCCATGAAACCTACACCATGGACTTCGATCTCTCGGTCGATGACACGGGCTTTCTGAGCGGCGATGTGTATGGGACACTGCAAACCGCCAGTTTCGAGCAGTACGGTAATATATGTGGCATTTTCCTCAAATGCCGCGTTTCACAAAGCGTTGGCAATCCGCATGCGCAGGTTCATGTCGAAGGCATTCGCTACCTCAATGCCGGGCAGCCCGAGTTCAGCATCGATCATGTCATCAATATCAGTCCCGGCAGCAAGATTGATAATGTTACCCTTCTAGGGTTTGGCACCAACACCGACTCCGAGGATTGGTATCCCGATATCTTGCGCTCGGGCCAATCACCGTATGTCATCCAGCCTTACAACTTCGGTCGCCCGCCAACCGCCCAGCCGCACTCGTCGCATATCAATCTTGATGGCGTGGCAGATTTCACGTTTAGCGGGCAACTGATCGGCACGGGCATGGAGCCGCTGCTCGATCTCGATCCAGAGTTGTTGGAGCGCAGCATCTTCGTCGCGCAGGTGCCGATTGACGATAACTTTGACGCCAATGTCGACTGGAATTCCTCCGACGCAGGTTGGGTCACATGGCAACTCGACCAGCAGGGGCCGGAACGGGTTGGCCCCACACGCTCCACAAAAGTACCCAAAAACGTCAATGTCGGCTTTCCAAACCCCGGACAGGCCACGCTCCAGGTGCAGGCGCATAACACGATTGGCAAAGATTCACAGCCTCAAACGGCGCAGATCACGGTCGCGCCGCCGGTCCAGGCGCCCAACATTCGCACGACACCCGTCTCTGGACAGAAACAGGGCGATTTTGCCGCCTATAAGTTTGGCTTCAAATTTCCAGAGCCAGTCTTCAAAGCGCAGGTAAAGAACATCGGCGGCATCCCGTTTCTCGACAAAGGGCCGCTGGGCATTGCCGACACCCAGGCATCTGGCGAGGTCGAGTTCAAGTCCACCGGCGAAGGGTCGGCGAAGGCGGCAGTGAGCACAGCCTTCGAGGCCATGGGCGGCCAGGCCAAGGGCGAGGTGTCGGTCAAGAGCAAAGCCAAACTCACGAAGGATGGGCTCACATTCCCTGAAGGTGAGTTCGGCCTGAAAGTCAGCGGAAAAATCAAAAGCGAGGAACCGCTGATCGTGGTCATCCCGTCGGTTGGCGTCGCGCTGAACAACATCCTCAGCAAATTCCCGGCAGCGCTGTCCGTTATTAACAGGGCGAAGGTGGTCGTAGAGGCCGAGCCGAAGATCGACATGAAGCTGACGCTGCAGGACAAGAATGGTGAGCCGTCGTTCAAGAGCGCGCAGGCCCAGCCGGGCATGGGCCTTAGCGCCTCGCTGGTGCTCGATCTGATCAAGGATTACCTGACCGCAATTGGCACGGTTGGTGGCGAAACGGTGTTGAAGTTGCAGGTACCACCGCCCTATTTCCAGGGTGGCGATGCAAAGCTGTATGCCCGCGCACAAATAGTCTTTTTGCGCGATGCGTACAACGCCGAAGCTTCGTACAACGGAACCTTTCTGCCGTCTGGCTTCACCACCGTTAAGAGCTCGGTTTTGAACCCGCAAACCGGCGCGTTCGAGCCGATCACCAACGCCGCGCCGACGCAGGGCGCATGGCAGCCGCTCGACGCCTCGTACTTGAACGATCCGCATTATGGGCGCTGGACGGCCATCTCAACGCCCATTCCAGACCACCCCGGAGCCACCGATACTCAGCTCGTTCAAGTCGTCTCGCCGCTAGCGCATCCGTCTCTGGCGGTGCGCAACGAGGATTACGGCGGCGGCTCGCTCGGTTCGCCGGAGGTGGCGATGGTATGGGCGCAAGATAAAGCGTCCGCCGCGTCGGGCGAGATCAAGTTTACGCAGGGAAGCGTGCTTTACGATGTGACAAACGACAACCTGGATGACTTCAATCCCACCGTGGTGTTCCTGCCCGACAAAACACAATTGATTGTCTGGCAACGCATGGATATCACCACGCCCGGCAATCTCAACACCGACGCCAACGCTTATCTCAGCCATTTGCAGATCGCCGCCGTGCCGTTCAACTACAACAGTTCGGCACGCGCCACGCCGCAATTCCTGAGCAGCGACCACACGCTGAACTATCGCCCGCAGCTTGTGGCGACCAGCGATGGTGCGCTCGCAGTATGGATCAACAATCAGTCGAACCAGATCATGGGCGACGCGACGCACCCCGACCGCTTGATGTTCGCCCGCTACACCAAAACGGGCAGCACATGGAGTTGGAGCCCAGCCGCGCCCGCGCTGCCGAACATCGCCGGTCTGCTGGATTATAAGCTCGCGTCGGCCAACGGTCATGTCGCGCTGGTGTACAGCCGGGACACAGATGACGACATGACGACCGATGGCGACCGCGAGTTGTTCTATATGACATTCGAGAATGGCGCATGGAGCGCGCCGCAACGCCTGACCAATGACTCTGTTGCTGACGAAGCGCCGCAACTGGCGCTGACTGCGGACGGCGCGCCGCTGGTTGTCTGGCAGCGTGGCGGCCAGTTGATGTTCCTCAACGGAAGCTGGACCGGCACACCCGCGCCGCTCAACCTGCCCGACGCCGCCGACCGCAAGGACTTCGAACTGGTTGGCAGCATCGACGGCTCAGCGGCGCTGACATGGCAGCAGGTCGAGCCGCACGACACGCGCATCGGCTACGCGGTGTACGATGCGAAGTACGGCAGATGGAGCGACGCGCGCACCATCGCGACCAACACCGCGGCGACATCTGACACGACCACCATGGCGAACAGCATCGCGGCGGCGCTGGCTCCAGCGGATATCAACTTCGACGGCGGGCGCGAAGAACTGTTTGTCGGCTATCAGCTTGCCAACACGCAGATCGTCACGAGCACCGTCGGAGGCGTAGCATATCCCAACATGCCCCAGGTCGGAACACAGAGCTTGCACCTCGCCAGCATTCCCATGGGCATGAATCTCAGCATCAGCCCATCCGACATCACCGTAACGCCGAGCACCGCGCAGCCCGGCGACCCACTGACTGTGCAGGCGGTCATCCATAATACCGGCGATCTGGCCGTGCCGGGCGGAACCGTGCCGGTCGTGCTGAATGCGGGGGGTGACCTCGCGCCGACGCTGTTGGTGACTCAGACGCTGCCGCTGCTCAGCGCGGGCGAATCAACAACCATGAATTTTCCGATCACGCGGCCTGCTTCGGGCAAAGACCAGTATCAGGTAGAGGTCAACGCGGTGCCATTTGTGTTTGTGCGCGCCCTGAATGAAAGCAACTATGATGATAACGTCGCGGTAGTCGGCAGCGAGCTTGCGATCGACTCGCTCCCAACTGACTACGCTCCCGGCGGCGCGATTGCGCGGGCCGCGATCACGCAGAGCGGCGGGCTGTACAGCAGTCTCAGTGTCAGTTCGACGCTACGGCTCGGCAGCCCAACCGGGCCAAAGCTCTCCGAAGCAGCGATCAGCTTCCCAATCACGCCGACCGCCACCATTTCGTCCTCAGCATGGATTTCGGCCACGCTGCTGGGTCCGGGCAGCCATCAGGTGTACTGGGAAGTCGATCCGGACCACACGCTGGGCGAAATGAACCTTGACAACAATCTTATGGCGACCACAGTTGACGTGCTGCCGGATCTCACGACGAAAGCGGCATTGATCGGGTGGGGCCACGACCCTGGCGACGCCGCGCCGATCAGCATGCGCGTCGAGAACCGTGGTAACTGGGCCAGCGGCGCGAGTACAGCGGCGGTATGGGACGGGCCGCCCGGCCAGCCTGATTCACATGCGCTCGGGCGCATCGCCATTCCGCCCATCGATCCCGGCGGCTATGTCGAACTGAGCGGCGCGCTCAACCTGGCGGGAACGCCCGCCGCTGCCACCGGCCTGCAATCGCTCTACGTTCAGCTTGACCCGGACAACGCCATGGAGGAGATCAACGAGAACAACAACGTGGCGCGGGCTGGCGGCGTGCTCGGCGGACCATACCCGCCCGCCGGAACCGGCGCGATCTACCTGCCGCTGATCGGGCGGTGAGCAAGCCAGGGAGATAAAACCACAAACAGCGGGATAGAAGCGCAACATGCGCTTCTATCCCGCTGTTTCAAACCTCCTCAGACGCCACCGACGAACACCCTGCCTAAGCGCCTGGCACGGCCAGCCAGTTGCGGCTCAGGTAATCGTTGAACATCAGCCCCATCATGATCCCCAGCCAGACGAAGCCGACGGCGGCAGCAATCCAAATGAGTTGGCTGCTGACCTTGACATGCATGAAGTACAGAATGATCAGCACGGCCTTGCAAGCAGCAATCGCCACGGCAATCATAATGCCTGCGAAGCCAAGATTAAACAGCGACACCACATAGGTTAATACAAGCAGCCCAATCAGCGCGACGTAGACGACAACAAGCGTTTTTCGTGAAACCATTTCTTCAGATTTCATACAGCATCCTCATACGTGGTGCAGCAGGTACAGCAGCGGATACAGAAAGACCCAGACAATATCGACAAAGTGCCAGTACAGGCCGGCCACCTCGACCGGCGTATGGTATTCGGGCGAAAAGCGGCCGCGCCACGCCATCCATGTAATCACAGCGAACACACAGATTCCGATTGTCATATGGAGCGCGTGCAGGCCAGTCATGGCAAAGTAGAAGCGATAGAAGAGCTGCGCCCGCTCCGGCTGCGGGCCATCGTACGAGAACGTGAAGCCCGCCAGCGGCACCAGCCCTTCGCTATACTCCAGATAATATTCGGTGAATTTGATTCCAATGAATATAATCCCCAGCACAATCGTTGCGAGCAGGAAGCCGATCAGTTCCTTGCGCTTGCCGGTTTGCGCGGCATGCACCGCCAGCGCCACCATGAGGCTGCTGGTAAGCAGCACGCCGGTATTGATGCCGCCGATCCACTGGTACAGGCGCTCGGCGGCGGGCGCGAATGCTTCCGGGTAGGCACTGCGGTAGATGCAAAAGCTGGTAAACAGCACGCCGAAGAACATGATCTCGGTGCAAAGAAAAACCCACATGCCAAACGTCGATGCTTCGCGCTGCTGTGTGGCATTCTCGAATTGTTCGGCAACCATGGCGTGTTGTTCAGACATGCTGAACCCCCTGTGGTGTATACGCGTCTGGCACTTCGCGTGAATAATCGTACGGCTCCGCGGTCACAACTGGCGTTTGCTCGAAATTGTGCTTGGGCGGCGGCGAGGTCGTCTGCCATTCCAGGCCAGTGGCGTTGTACGGATTCGCGCCGGCATGTTTGCCGTAGCGCAGCGACCAGCCCAGGTAGAAGAACGGCAGCAGGTAGCCAAGCGCCAGAATCGACGCGCCAGCCGTCGAAAGGATATTGAGCAACTGGAACTCAGGCGGGTAGGAATGATAACGACGCGGCATGCCTTCATAGCCCAGAATGAACTGCGGAAAGAATGTCAGAATAAAGCCGGAAAACAGCAGGACCGCCGCGAATTGCCCCCAGCGTTCAGGATACATGCGCCCGGTGATCTTCGGCCACCACATGTGAACACCGCCGAGATAGGCTGAAACCATGCCGCCAACCATGATGAAATGGAAGTGCGCGATCACAAAATACGTATCAGTCACATGCACATCCACCGCCAGCGCCGCGACAAACAAGCCTGTTAGCCCGCCAATCGTGAACAGGCCAATAAACCCGAGCGCGTACAGCATCGGCGTGGTAAAGGAAATGGAGCCTTTGTAAAGCGTCGCCGTCCAGTTGAAGACCTTGATCGCCGAGGGAATGGCGACGATATAGCTCAAGCCCGAAAAGGTCATTGCCGCAAACGACGACTCACCGGCGATGAACATGTGGTGGCCCCACACCAGGAAGCCAATCACCGCGATGGCGATGCTGGACATGGCGATAAAAATGTAGCCGAACGGGCGGCTGCGCGCGAATGTCGGGATGGCCTCGCTGACGAAGCCCATGCCGGGCAGGATCATGATGTAGACCGCTGGATGCGAATAAAACCAGAACAAATGCTGAAACAGCACCGGATCGCCGCCCAGCGCCGGGTCGAAAATGCCAATGCGGAACACGCGCTCAACCACGATCAGCATCAGCGTCATGGCCAGCACCGGCGTCGCCAGCACCATGATCAGGGATGTCGCGTAGAGCGTCCAGACGAACAGCGGCAGGCGCAACCATGTCATGCCCGGCGCGCGCATGGTATGAACGGTGACGATAAAGTTCAATCCGCTGAAAATGGACGAGAACCCAACGACGAACACGCCAAAAATGGTCAGAATGACTGCCGAATTAGTCAGTTCGCTGTAGGGCGTGTAAAACGTCCAGCCGGTGTCCACGCCGCCGACCAGCATCATGGTGAGCGCGAACAGGCTGCCGAGGATGTACAGATACCAGCTTGCTAAATTGAGGCGCGGAAAAGCGACATCGCGCGCGCCGAGCATCAGCGGCAGCAGAAAGTTGCCGAGCGTCGTCGGAATGGATGGCACCAGGAAAAACCAGACCATGATCACGCCATGAATCGAGAAGAGTTTGTTGTAGGTTTCCGCGTCGACGATCGCGCCCTGCGGCTCCAGCAGGTTAATGCGGATGAGCGTGGCCGCCGCGCCGCCGATGAAAAAGAAGAACGTAATCGACAGCGCATACAGAATGCCAATCCGTTTGTGATCCGTGGTGACGAGCCATGAAAGCACCGACAGTTTGTCGTTGATGTAGTTCTTGCGCGCTGGTGCCACTACCGTTGTCACTGCCATTGATGTGTCCTTACGTAATTCTGAAACCTGTCGGATCGGCAGGTAGGCGCTGTCTGATCGTCGTCTTGCCACAGACCCGACAGATTTGCCATGGCTTTCCCTTACTTACTGGTGTCGCTGGCCGGACTCAGCGACTTGACAAACGCGACCACCGACATTAATTCTTCTTCGGAAAACTGGCCGGTAAAGGACGGCATGACCGGCTGGTAGCCGCTCACGATTTTGGCGTTGGGCGCAACAATTGATTCATGAATGTAATTTTCATCGGCCAGCACAACCCCGCCGCCCTGCAACTGCACCTGCGAATTATAGACACCGACCAGCGACGGGCCGACACCCGTGCCATCCATGTGATGACAGCTAATACAACCGGCCTTGTCGAACAGCAGCGCGCCGGTCTGCACCATGGAGCCAGGCGTTAAGCCAGACGTACCCGCCGCCAGTTGGCCCGGCCCCTGACTTTCTGCCGCGTCCTGCGTGTTGGGCGGCTGCGCGCCGGCCAGGCCGGTGTTCGCGGTCGCGCCGGTCGTTCCGACTTGCCCGGCCAGCGTGGTCGTGCTCTGGTTCAGCCATGTCTGATAATCTGCCTGACTCATCACCACAACCTGGCCGCCCATGAGCGCATGGTCGGTTCCACAATATTCCGCGCAGAACAGATGATATGAGCCAATCTTGGTCGGCACGAACCACAAGGTTGTATAGCGGCCTGGAATCACATCATGCTTGATACGGAACGCGGGAACATAAAAGCTGTGAATGACATCTTCGGATGTCATGATCAGGCGCACTGGCCGGTCGATCGGAACATGCAACTGGTCGATCTCGCGCTTGCCGTTCAGGTGCTGCGTTTTCCACATCCACTGCTTGCCGACGACATAAATGTCGATTGGATTGGCGGGTGGGCGGAACATGTCCATGTAAATGCTGGTCGCCCAGAAATACACCGGCACCACCAGCACGAACAGGCCGCCGATCCAGCCCCATTCCAGCCAGTGGCCGGGACGACCGCCGGTGCGAACGGCAGATGAACCGCGCCGGTATTTCACGCCGAAGTAGATAATCAGCCCGACAATCGGGATCGTGAAAACCGCGCTCATAACAATCAAGGTGATGTAGAGCGCGTCCACGGGTCCGGCGAAGTTCGACGCCTGATCCGGCCAGAAAGGAATTTGATCCATATGCCTACACCTTTACCTGCGGGCGGCGATTGTGCCGCGCCAGCATGAACAGCGCGCCGCCGAGCAGAAAAACCGTCACGATTCCCGTTATTTGCAACACATTCATGATCTGCAAGCTGTATTTTCCGGTAGTTACATCGTAGTGGTAGCAACGCAGCAAAAAGCTATCAATCGGCGTGCCGATCTTGTCGCTGGACGCTTCCACCAGCCCGAGCCGCAGATCGTTCGGGTTGTATTCGACGCCGTAGAAATAGCGCGAAATCTTGCCCTTGGGCGTGATCACCACCAGTCCGGCGGGGTGCGCGTACTGGTCGATCTGCGGGTCGAAGGCGTAGCGATAGCCGACCGCTCTGGCTAGCCTGGCAATCGCCGCTTCTTCGCCGGTGAGGAAGTGCCAGCCTTTTTCCGCGTTGGGGCGGTTGTAGTCGCGTAGATATTCGGTCTTCTTCGTCGCGGCGATATCGGGCGTTTCGCGTGGATCGATGCTCACCGACACGACATTGAACTGCTCGCCGATGTTGAACGCCAACTGGTTAAAACTTGCGACCATGCCTTTTGAGACAATCGAGCAGAGATTCGGGCAGCCGAGGTAGCCCAGCATCAGCACAACTGGCTTTGTGCCGAAATAGCTGCCGAAACGCACCAGCGCGCCGGTTTCATCATGAAACATGAGATCGAACGGCACCTGCTCGTTCAAGCGCTGATCAAAGCCAACTTTGTCGACAATACTGTCGGAAGGGCCGCCGTCTGCCAGCGCCGGAGCCGCTTGCAGCAGAAAGGCGCACATGAGGAGCAGCATGGCAATGTATTTCTGAGGGATCATGTATTACAACTTTCGTTTTATCCTTCAAACCTGTCAGGCCGGGAAGCGGCGTGCTGCTGTCTTCCCCGTTGCAGACCTGACAGGTTTCACTGAGTTCCGAGCGATTTGATGTAGGCGACCAGCTGCGATAGTTCCTGCTCTGTGACGTGGCCCTGGAACGATGGCATAATCGGCGTGTATCCAGCAACCACCTGCGAGGCCGGGTTCAGAATCGAGTTGCGGATGTACGCTTCATCGGCGGTGACGACCTCGCCGGATTGCAGCCGCACCTGCGCGCCGTAGACGCTCTGGAGCGGCGGGCAAGCCCCATCAGCATTCATGCGATGGCAGCCAATGCAGCCCTTGCTCACAAACAACTGCTGCCCGGCGACCACGGCGCTGTTCGGTTGGGCCGCGCTGGTCGGCTGATTGGCGGCCTTGGTCGGCTGTGCCGTGCTGGCCGTGCCAGTCGGCGATTGCGCCGCGCCGGTTGGACCCGCTGCCGGGACCGGACTGGGCGTGATCTGGAGCGGCGCGTTCGGCAGCGGGCGCAGCACAGCCGAGTTGTACGCGTACTGCTGCGATGTCAACTCAGCATACTCATGCGATGTCAGCGTTGGCTCAAGGATGGCCTGCGGCTCATTCCCGATCGCTGATGAACAGCCCACCAGCACGGCAAAGCTCCCAAGCGCGGTCGCGCCGAGCGCAAGAACGCGCCGCCATTGCAAGAAGCGCCCAATCATGGCTGGCCTCCCTGCGCGGTCGGCGCTGGCGCAGCCGGGGCAAGGCCGCCGGTTGCAGACAGGCCGCGCGTTGCCACCAATTCCATCGCGTGCTCAATCGGAATGTGAATTGCGCCGCTCGTCGGATCCACGCCGTAGCTGTTGAGCAGCGCCGTCTGCGTGGCCCGCAGGCGCAGCCAGTCCGACTGCGGATCGGCCTGCAAACGCGGAGCCGCTGGCAACTGCGCGGGCGGATTCAGCTGCGTGATCGGGCCAGGTGGCGAGACTGGACGGTTTGCAAAGTAATTAAAGAGCACCCACAACACCAGGCTGAGCATTACGGCAAAGACAACGCTCCCGGCGAGAATCCCCGCCAGCAGGCCGAATCGCGCGTCGGTCTGCTCGTACCCGGCATCATGAAGCCTGGTAATGGTCGCCTCATGCTGGGCTTGCGCCTGCTGTTGTTGCTCGCGCTGTTTCGTGGACTGGCGATGACGCAGCCAGTCGGCGGCCTTGTGCAAGCCGAGCGCAGCCAGCAGCGCCGCGACGAAGGTTGCGATGTCGCTGCCGCGAACGCGGCCCTGCTGCGATTGGTCATGCTGGTGTTGTTTATCCATGGGCAGCGGCCTCCTCAAGCTGCGGCGTGCGCGGATCGTGGAGCGGCACCAGCGCCTTGCGCCCCAGCAGCCACAGAAATGCGGCTATCCACAGGCCGCCAATGCCGATCGGCAGTGCAAAGTCGAGCCATGACAACGAGAACGCTTCCTGATGGAAGGCGGGAATAACGCGCCAGTAAATTTCAATCACATGCGTCACCAGAATCACCGCCGACAGGATTGTCATGGCGCGCACGCTGCGCTTGGCCCGGCGTGAGAGCAGCACCAGGAACGGACCGGCGAACTGCAACGCAAGGATCAGCCGGATCGGCCACTCCCAGCCGTTTTCGGAGCGGTGAACATACCACGTCACCTCTTCCGGTATATTGCCTGACCAGATGATCAGGTACTGTGACAGATTGATGTACGCCCAGAACATAACGAACGTCAGCAGCAGATTGCCAAGATCGTTGAAGCGTTGCGGCGTCATGATCTCGGAAAATGGCTCGCGGCGCGACAGGTAGGCCGCCACAATGATTGCAAACGCGACGCCGGAAAGACCCTCGGTAGCGAGAAACAGCACCCCGAAAATGGATGAGAACCAGTCCGGCTCCAGCGACATCACCCAGTCGAAGGCGGCGAAGGTGATGGTCAGAAAAAAGATAATCATGCCCGGTCGGCTCAGCAGGCTCATGCGGCTCGTCAGCTCCGCGTTGCCGGTGCGGTCCTGCTCGGTCGACCAATGATCCAAAAAGTACGCCAGCGTAATCCAGCATGCGAAGTAGATCACTGCCCGAATCAGGAAAAACGGCACATTCAGATAGGCGCTCTTTGGTCCCAGGAGCGGCGCTGGCTCAGGGCTGGTGACGATCCATTTGTACAAACCGGGCAGATGGAACAGCAGCGGCAGAAACAGCACAAACATCAGCGGAATGACCATTGCGCCCGCTTCCAGAATCCGCCGCACCGACAAGCCCCACTTACCGAAAATCATGTACTGCGTCATCAGAATGCCGAGGCAACCCAGCGAAACGTTCAGCCAGAAAATCACGGCGAACAGGTACGATTGAAAGAAACGATCGGTGTTGAACACCGCGCCGATGATGCTGATCGCCAGGGCAAGCGCCCCAATAATCAGCGCAGGCACCTGAACGCGGCTCAGGTATTGTTGTGGTACGTTGGACTGATCCATCAGCGCCCTCCCTGCACGTTCTGCTGCTGATCGGCTGGCACGTCGGCGCGGCTGGCATTCTGGCTGAGTTGCAGTGTCTTGATATACGCGGCGATCGCCCAGCGCTCCTCCGGCGGCACGCGGTAGGCGTAGCTGTACATGATGCCAAAGCCATTCGTAATCACGTTGTAAATATATCCGGGCGGCACCTGGCGCAGCCGGTCGCTGTGGAACGAGGGCGGCGGCGGAAAACCGCGCTGCACGATCATGCCGTCGCCGTAGCCAGCGATTCCATGGCATGGCGCGCAGAAGGTATTGAAACGATCGCGCCCGACCGCCAGCACTTCGCGTGTCACCGGGAAGGGAACATCGGCGGGTGGCGGCCCGTTGCCCTCGTTCAAGGCTCCGTAATAACTTCTTGGCGCGCCGCCGGCCTGCTCGGCGAAATAATCGCGCACGTAGGCCCGCGCGACGGTGTTCTGCGGCAGCGGCCGGTTGCACGTATCGTTGCTGAAGAACGTGTTCTCGCGGTACGGCAGGCATTTTTCCTGTTCGCGCATGTTGCCGCCGCAGCCGCCCAGCAGCGCCGCAAAACACAATCCAAGAAAGCCAAGCCAGACACCTTGTTTCATAACAAAAACCTATCGGTACAAAACGTAAAACGTAAGACGCCAATCTGCAATCATCATGAATCAACCGCCGACACCCGTTCCGGCTCCAGGCTGGCAAGAAAGCGCTCGGTTTCCTGCCGGTCGAACTTCGGGTCATCGGCCTCGATGCAGAGAAAGAACCGATCCTGCGAGCCGTGCTCTCTGAATTCCCGCACATTGAACATGGGATGGTACGGCTCTGGCAAGCCGTTGCGCCAGATCAGGCCGACAAAACCAGCCAGCGCCGCGCACAGCACCGTCAGTTCGAAAATGACCGGGATGAACGAAGGCCAGCTATGGTATGGGCGACCGCCGATGTTGTGCGGGTAATGCCACACGGACGCATACAATTGCAGGATGTAGGCAGAAACGCCGCCGAACACGCCGCCGCCCAGAACAACCAGCGGCATGCGCGTGCTGGTCATGCCAATCGCGTCGGCCAACCCCTCGACCGGAAACGGCGCATAGGCATCCATCTTGCGGTAGCCTTCGTCATACGCGCGCCTGGCCGCGTCGAGCAGTTGCTGCTCCTCCCGGAACTCCGCAGACAGGCCGTAGATGTGTTCCTGTTCGCTCATGATTGCCTCATGTTACGAGCGTAGGGCGTAGAACGGAGAACAAAGCGCGTCCGGCACCCGCTCCCCTGCTCACGCGCTCTGCGCTCCTTCGCTTACCACACCGCTCGGTGACGCTTCGCTGCCTTTGTTGTACTCGCCCTTCTTCTCCAGCGTGGTGATAAGTTCGCGCACCTCGAACATCGGCACAACCGGGAACAGCCGCACGAACAGCAGGAAGAGCATGAAGAAGAACCCAACCGTTCCGAAGAAGGTCGCGTAATCCCAGATCGTCGGGTAGAACATGCCCCAGGCCGCCGGAACGAAATCGCGGTGCAGGCTCGTCACAACAATGGTGAAGCGCTCGATCCACATGCCGATGCTGACGATAATGCCGATCAGAAACAGAATAAGCGTGTTGCGCCTGGCCCATTTGAACCACAAAATCTGCGGCGCGACCACATTGCATGCGAGCGTGAGCCAATACACCCAGCCATACGGCCCGAGCGCGCGATTGATCACCAGATAGCGCTCATAGATGTTGCCGCTGTACCAGCCGGTAAAATTCTCGCAGACATAGCCATAGGTCACGATCAGGCCCGTCACCAGCGTCATCTGCGCCATGAAATCGAGGTGTCGCTCGGTGACGTAGGCTTCCAGATGGTAGAACCTGCGCAGCGGAACGGTCAGGATCAGGACCATGGCAAAGCCCTGAAAGAGCGCGCCGGCCACGAAATAGGGCGGGAAGATCGTCGAATGCCAGCCGGGCACAATCCCCACCGCGAAGTCCCAACTCACAATCGTGTGAACCGAAACCACCAGCGGCGTTGCCAGCGCGGCCAGCAGCAGGTACACCGACTGGAACCGCTTCCAGTGGCGCGCCGAATTGCGCCAGCCGAGCGACAAAATGCCGAACGTCACCTGGCCCAGGCGGCTCTGCGCGCGGTCGCGCAGCGTCGCCATGTCGGGAACCACGCCGATGTACCAGAACAGGAGCGACACGATCAGATAGGTCGAGACGGCGAAAAAGTCCCACACCAGCGGGCTGCGGAACTGCGGCCACAACGTCATGGTGTTCGGGTAGGGAATTAAGTAGTAGAACAGCCACTGCCGCCCAAGGTGCAGGATCGGAAACAAACCAGCGTTGACAACCGCGAACAGGGTCATGGCCTCGGCGAAGCGATTGATCGACGTGCGCCATTCCTGGCGCATCAAATACAAAATTGCGGAAATCAGCGTCCCGGCATGGCCGATGCCGATCCACCACACGAAGTTGACGATCGCGAAGCCCCAGGCGACCGGAATGTCGACGCCCCACACGCCGACGCCCCAGTAGAGCAGATAGCTGATGGCGAACATCATCATCATGAAGCCGAGGAACGTGATGCCCAGGCCCGCAAACCAGCCCAACCCGGTTTTACGCTCCAGGACGAGCGAGCTGATCTTTTCCGAAACTGAGCGAAATGTCTGCCCCGGCTCAAGAATCGGCGCAGATGCACCATCACTACCTTTAAGATGTTCGGATGCCATAGAATACCTTCAATAATCGAGAACCAAAGAACCAAAGAACCGAGAACCTTCGCCGCACATTTCACGCTTTACGTTTTACGCATTACGCTTTGAGTTCTGGATTCGGGTTGCTCACGCGCGCCAGATAGGTCGTGCGCGGCTGCGTGCCAAGCTCGGCCAGCATGCCGTAGTTCAGCGGCAACGTCTTGAGCCTGGCGACGGCGCTGTTCGTGTCGTTGATGTCGCCGAACACAATCGCGCGGGTCGGGCAGACCTGCTGGCAGGCGGTTTGAATCTCGCCATCCAGAATCGTCCGGTTATCCTTCTCGGACTCGATCCGCGTCTGCTCGATGCGCTGAATGCAATAGCTGCACTTTTCCATGACGCCGCGCGTCCGCACCGTCACGTCGGGGTTACGCACCAGATTGATCACCGGAATGTTCGGTGTGTAATCAATAAAGTTGAAGCGCCGCACCTTGTACGGGCAGTTGTTCGAGCAGTAGCGCGTGCCGATGCAGCGGTTGTACACCATCTGATTCAGGCCCTCGTCGTTGTGCAGCGTCGCCTCGACCGGGCAGACCAATTCGCAGGGCGCTTTTTCGCAGTGCATGCACGGGCGCGGCTGGAAGTACACGTCCGGGTTGTCAATATTGCCAGCGTAATAACGATCGACCTTGATCCAGTGCATCGAGCGCCCGATCAGCACATCATGCTTGCCGACGGTCGGAATGTTATTTTCAGCCTGGCAGGCAATCGTGCAGGCGTTGCAGCCGATGCAGGCGGTGAGATCAATCGACATGCCCCATGCGTGGCCGGTGTAGCGATACTCCGGCAGCAGCGACGGCAGCCCCGCGTCTTTGCCATTTGGTTTGCCGGCGTTTGGCAAACTTTTGTCGTACTCATTTTGCGCGAACAACGGATTTGCCAGAAACTCCGGCAGGGGCGCTGTCCGCACCATGTCGCGCTCCTGCAACGAATATTGGAGTTCGACACTGGCGATTGGATATTGCTCGCCGGTCTTGCGCATGTCTGCGCCCGCGCCGAACCAGCGCGCATCTGATGAACGGATGCTGTAGGCATTGAACCCAACACCATCGGCGACGCTCCCGATGCCCGTGCGCCCGTAGCCGACGCTGACGGTCACTGCATCGTCGGCATGGCCGGGCATAATCCAGGCCGGAATGCGCATGCTGCGCCCGTTCAGCGTTAGTTCCACCAGATCCTGCGTTTGCAATGCAAGCCGCTGGGCCGTGGCCGGGCTGATCAGCGCCACGTTGTCCCACGTCACGGTTGTCATCGGCTTGGGCATTTCCTGCAACCATGCGTTGTTGGCCCAGCGTCCATCGCCGATCATCGGGTCAGGCCGGAAATTAATTTCCAGCCCCTGACTGGCCTGCGCGGCGCTCTGGCTCGGCTGCGCGCCGAGATTGCCGTTCAGCGACACCTGCACAGGCGGCAGTTCAGTGTCCGCGACAATGCCATCATGCAGCGACTTGCGCCAGAAGGCTTCAAAATCGCCACCCTGCCGCTGGCCTTGCCAGTAGGCGCGCACCACATCGTAGCTGCTCTGCGCGGCATTGCCGTTCAGCGCCGCCAGCAGATCGTACGCCGATTTCCCCTGATACAGCGGCATGATCAGCGGCTGCATGATCGTCGCAGCGCCGTTGAACGCCCGCACGTCGCCCCACGATTCAAGGTAATGCAATTGCGGCAGGTGCCACTGGCACAGCGCCGATGTTTCCTCGAAGTACGGACTCATGTGAACGGTGAACTCGACCTTACGCAGCAGATCGCCAAAGTTGAAATCGACCGGCGCGGTCAGCACCGGGTTGCACTCGACGATCAGGAGCGTGTTCACCTGTCCGGCGTTCATGGCCTGCGCCAGTTCGCGCAACGAGTTCAACTGATTGACCGGGTTGACCTCGACCGGCTGCGTGTACACCACGGTCGCGCCGACATTGCCGAGCGCCTGGTTCATGGCGTGGGCCAGCGCATGCACGACCGGCGGCTGCTCGACGCCTGCGATGACAATGCTCGCGCCTTTATGCTGCTGAAGGTCGCGCACCATGGTGTCGATCCAGCCCGCCGGTACGCCTTCCGGCGCGGCGACCTGGCCGCCAACGTTCACGCCCAGTGCCTGCGCCACCGCCCGCGCAAACGGCTCAACCTGGCTCGCGCGCAGCGGCAGCCGGTGATCGGCCATCGCGCCGGTGATGGTGGGCATGCTCTCCACGGCGTACAGCCGGTTCATCTGATTGTGGCCCGCGCTCACCCGCCGCCCGTCAATGAATTCGCGGGCATAGCGCAGGCTGCCGGGCAGGTTTGACAGAAAATCGGCATCGAGCGCGAGCATGCGCGCCGCCTTGGCGAAGTTGTAGGTTGTGTTGACGTACTGCCCGAACGCGAGTTGCGCGCCCTCACGCACGTTGTCAAGCCCAAAAGGGTCATACTGATACCAGCGCGCCTGCGGAAAGGCTTGCAGCAGCGCCTGCATCTGCGCGCCCAGTGTCGGCGACGTAATCGTCTCGGTCAGGATGTGCATGCCCGCGCCCTGATTCGCCCGCAGCGTCGCCAGTCGCCCGTTCATGGTGCTAAGAAATGCTTCCCATGTGCTCACATCGCTGTAGCGCGTCACCGTCTTGGCGCGGTCAGGGTCGTACAGAGACAGCACCGACGCCTGCGCGAACACGTCGGTTGCGCCAAGGCTGGCCGGGTGGTCGGGATTGCCTTCAATTTTGGTGGGGCGACCGATATGGCTTTCCGCCAGCACGCCCAGGCCGAAGCCGCCCTGCGGCATGGCCGTCGAATAGTAGACAGGCTGGCCGGGCGTGACATTCCCAGTGGGCGGATCGACATACGGCACGATTTTTTCACGCGGCCCGCTGGCGCACGCGCTGAGGCCCGCCATGGCGAACGCCGCGCCCATCAGCTTCAGAAAGGAGCGACGGCTGCGCGGGTCGCGCAGTTCCGATACGCCCGCTGGAAATTCGCGATGGAGAAAGGTGCGGAATTCTTCGGTTTCGGCCAATTCATCAAGGCTGCGCCAGAACTGTTTTCCATGAGCATTGGCAAGCCGCGCGCGAATGGCCGCTAAATCAATCGTCTCCCGACTCATATCCTCGCCTTATCTATGGCAAACGTAACAATTCGTCAGCCGAGTCTTGTCGATGTTGTACTCTTTCAATAGCCGCTGCCCCAGCGCGATCTGATCGGCTGGCGGCTGGTACTCCATGTTGAACACTTCTTCACGCGGTCGCAGATAGCGTTCCGGGTTCTGATGACAATTCAAACACCAGCCCATGTCCATTGGCTCGGCCTTGTACGTCAGCGGCATCTGATCGACCTGGCCGTGGCAGGTGGCGCAGCCGACCCCTTTTTGCACATGGATGCTGTGGTTGAAGAATACAAAGTCACCCACATTAGTCACGCGATTCCACTGAATCGGCTGGCCGGTTGCGTAGCTCTGGCGCACCGGCTCCAGCGCGGGCTGGTCGGTGTACAACTGCGAGTGACAGGTCATGCAGGTGTGGGTGGGGGGCATGCCAGCAGTCGCATCTTTGGTGACGGACGTGTGGCAATACTGGCACTGAATGCCAAGGCCGCCAACGTGATGCTGGTGACTGAACATGACAGGTTGATTGATCGTCACGTCCTGGCCCGTCCACCACGACGAGCGGATCAGCACATACGATCCTCCTGCGATGAGCAGAACCAGCAGCACAAGGCCAATGATGCTTCCTTTGGCAATTGCGTTCGCACCGGGGGAAAAAATCTGACGCATTGACTCTTTCTCTCCGTTGTAGGTGGGCAACGCTGTTTTGTTTTACATAGGTTGTGCCGAGAAGATGTGAAAATTCACGATTTGCCAGGGATTTTAAAATATATTTACCTGATAGAGAACTCAAATAGAATTCATACCATCTGTCATGCTGAGCGAAGCGAGGAATGACATAAGTATCCAGGGTTTCCCTGATCTGTATAAAGAGTGAACGAGCAACAGGCGAACGCAGTACAGCATCTCATGGTATGCTTTATTAAAGATAGAAAAGGGCATCGGCGAATGTGGGCCGATTGCCTGTAGATACACCTGTGAACAGTTTTTGGAGGCCGCACCATGCGCACCGACCAGCAGCAGACCGCCGAAGGCATACTCTTTACCGACCAATATCAACTCACCATGGCGCAACTGTATTTCCGCGCCGGGCTGCACGAGCAGCATGTCCAGTTCGATCACTTTTTTCGCCGCTATCCCGATTACGGCGCGCACCAGGCCGGTTACTGCATCAATGCCGGGCTGGAATGGCTGATCGACTGGATGCAGCGCACGCGCTTCCGCGACGAAGACATTGAATATCTGCGCAGCCAGCGGAGCGGCAACGGCAAGCAGATGTTCCACGATGATTTCCTGGCATGGCTGCGCGAAAACGGTGATTTTTCATCGCTGACGTTGCGCGCTATTCCAGAAGGCCGGGTGGTGCATGCCAACGTGCCGCTGACCACCGTGCAAGGCCCGCTGCTCATGGCCCAGATTCTTGAGACGCCGCTGCTCAACATGCTCAATTATCAAACGCTGGTGGCGACCAAGGCGGCCCGCATCCGCGACAGCGCCCGCAACCAGATGGTGCTGGAATTCGGCATGCGGCGCGGCGCGGGCTTCGGCGTGAATGCGGGCGCGCGCGCGGCGCTGATCGGCGGCGCGGATTTCACCTCCAACACGGGCATCGCGCATGTGTTGGGCTACCCGCCCAAAGGCACGCATGCCCACAGCCTCGTGCAACTCTACATGGCGCTGGGCGAAGGCGAGCTGGGCGCGTTCCGGGCCTACGCCGAGCTGTATCCCGACGAATGTATGCTGCTGGTTGACACGATCAACACGCTTGAAAGTGGCGTTCCGAACGCGATTACGGTGTTTGAGGAACTGCGCCGCAAGGGCCACAAGCCGGTCGGCGTGCGGATCGATTCGGGCGACCTGGCGTACCTCAGCATTCAATCCGCCAAAATGCTGAACGACGCGGGCTTCGAGGACACGTCCATCGTGCTCTCCGGCGATCTCGACGAACTGCTGATCTGGCAGATTTTGACGCAGATCGGTGATGAAGCGGCGCGCTACGGCGTCGATCCCGATCATCTCGCGCGGCGGCTGGTGTACGGCGTCGGCACGCGGCTGATCACCTCATGGGGCGAGCCAGCGCTGAACGGCGTGTACAAGCTCGTCGCCGTGCAGAAGAAAGACGCATGGACGCCGGCGATTAAAATCTCCGACACGCCCGCC
>DASTWM010000380.1:0-7217 GCA_035765855.1 Roseiflexaceae bacterium | reverse complement strand
TTCCACGCGCATGGCGCCGGGGCCGGGCGGCGGCGCCTGCTCCTCGCGCAGTTCTATCGTGCGCGGGCCGGTGAGCCAGATGGATTGGGCGGTGAGAAGGCCTGAGTTTTGAGTTATGAGTTTTGAGTTGCTAGCTTTCATCCGATGTCTATGCTATTCATTCGAATAGGAATTATGCAATTGAAATATTACTGCATAGCATATCGCAATACGACGAGATCCTTCACTTCGTTCGCAATGACATGGATTTCGTCGTCCACTGTATAAGTCCTGTACCTCAATGCTCGAAATCAATCATCAGCAAATACAACACATATCCATGGCGGTGATTAAGCGTCCAGCCAGAGTTTTTCTTGTATAGTTCTGCATCATTCAATCGTGCTAACCAATCTACAAGGACGCACTTCATGAAATAAAATGCTTGTTCTTCTGGATAGTTCAGCATTGGCTCTACCAGAAGGCCGATGGCGATCTGTTCCTCCGCTGAAGACCAGGTAAGCCAGTGCCGCGCTTTGTCATACGGATAAGGGTGAATATGTGTCTGGTAATTTACACTAGCAAGGTACGCACGCGACTCTTCAATAGATTGTGTCGAAAAAGTAATGTCATCATTATGTGCAAGCTCGTCAAAGAAGCGATAGCACTTGCTCATATTCTCGTACCAACCTCGTTGCTGCTCCTCATCTTGTGCCTTGAAGATTTGCTCGGCATCGCTTCTTACTTGTTTCATCCACTCAAACTGCCATGGTTGAAGAAGAGTGCCAGATGGATCGATATCAAGCTTGGCCCAATCAGCCAAAGCCCGGGAGACAACATGAACACAACGCTCTAATGAGAAGTTTGGGAGTAGATTGATGAAAGGCATAGTAGGCCTCTTATAGTATTGTTGTACGATGTTGCCGCCCTCAACAGCAGACACTTGACCTCATTTTACGTCATGTATACAACTCTTCCATTATACAACCCTCCCATCAAACACAACATCCGCCCCAAACTGCTGCACCTGCACGTCCATGAGCTTGATCATGCTGGCTAACTCGCGGATGCCCAGGTCGCCGACGGCTGCGATGCCCGCGCCCATGATGCGCGGCGAGACGCAGACCGCCATGCGATCCACCATGCGTTCGCGCAGCAACGCGGTGATCAGCGCCGCGCCGCCTTCGACCATCACCGAGCCGACGCCGCGCTCAGCGAGCGCTGCCATGAGCGCATAGAGGCTCACGCGGCCATCCGCGTCGGCAGGCATGGTGAGCAGCGTCGCGCCAAGCGTCTCCATGGCTGCAACGCACTCGGCGGGCGCGCGTTCCGTCACCGCCAGCAGCGTGCCATGCGCCGCGCCGCCATGCAGCACTGCGGCGTCGAGCGGTGTGCGCAATGTGCTGTCCACGACAACCCGCAGCGGATCATGGCCCGCGACGTGGCGCACGGTCAGGCGTGGATTGTCCTTGAGCACCGTACCCACGCCGACCATGATCGCGTCGTGCTCGGCCCGCAACTGATGGGCGTACGTCACCGACTCGCCGCCGCCGATCCACTGCGACTGCCCGGTCGCCGTCGCCAGCCGCCCGTCGAGCGTTTGCGTGTAGCAGAGCGTGACAGTTGGGCGCTTCATGACTTACCTTTGAAACCGCAGATGAATACAGATACACGCAGATAAATCGCTTTTCTTTTCATCGGCGTGCATCTGCGGCCATCGGCGGTTCCACCATTTCTATCGGCGTGCATCTGCGTTTATCTGCGGTTCCATACTTACTCAGCGTGAGCGAACAATTTCGACTGCCGAGCCAGCCAGCACGGTGGCGCCGAGACGAACATGCGGCTTGGCGACCTTGACGCGGATGGATTCGACCAGTGGCTGCGTCCGCAGCACCGCTGTCGCAATCCGTTCGGCCACGGTTTCGGTGAGGTTCACTGGCTCGCCTTCAACAATCGTTCGCGCCTGCTCGTAGACCTGGCTGTAGTCCACGGTTTTGCTCAGATCGTCGCTTTTGCCAGCCGCCCGCAGATCGCAGCGCAACTCGATGTCCACGACGAAGCGCTGGCCGAGTGTCCGCTCCTCTGGGAGCGTGCCATGAAAACCAAAGAAGATCATGCCTTCAAGAAAGATTTTATCCTGTGTCATAAACCATGCCTTATTTCACTGCTGCAATTCCATACATCAGCGGCATGCTCGGCACGTCTTCCGGCGGCGCCATGCGGCGACCCGGCAGCCCGCGCATGCGGGCAAATGGTCGCTCGCCGTTGACGAACGGGTACTCGCGCAACGTTTCAATGCGCAGCCCGGCCCACGCCAGCGCCGTGACGACTTCGCCAACACCCCATTGAAACAGGTAGCATGGCTCTGGATTTGTAAAATCCTGCACGCCCTCTGCGAAGCCCGCCGGAGTCAGCCCGCCGTCCGACGCGCCCACATAATCGTCAATGCCGTGCAGTTCAAGCATGCGCCCGCCCGACGGATACGAGTGTTCCCATGTCCAATCATGGCTGAACATGTTCGACATGGGGTGAAATTCGACCATGGCGAAGCGCCCGCCCGGCGCAAGCGCGGCAGCCACGCCCCGCGCCCACGTATCCAGGTCCGGCAGCCAGCAGATCGCGCCGTAGGAGCAGAACATGCGGTCGAACTGCCGCTGATCTGCGGCGGCCTGCGCCAGCCAGTCGTACACATCGGCGCGCTCGAACTGCGCGACGATGCCCGATTCCACCGACAAAGTGCGGGCAATCGCAATCGCCTGCTCGCTGATGTCCACGCCGGTTGCCTGCGCGCCCAGCCGCGCCAGACTGAGCGTATCCTGGCCGGTATTGCACATAAGATGCGCCAGCGAGCGGCCCGCCAGATCGCCAAGTAGCTCAAGTTCCTCGGGAAAGACGGTCAGCCCGCCGCCGCGCAGAAAGCCCGCCAGATCGCGATGATGGCTGTGGTGGGCCGGAACCACTGCATTCCATGAGCGCCGGTTTTGTTCGCGCCGCGTGTGCTTCATAGGGCGTTGCTCTTTTCCAGATGCGTGGCTCCATTATAAACGTGTTTTGCGCCTGCCTGCGCGCAGCCCTGTGCTATAATGCAGCCACTTCCAGCAGCGAGAACCAGCATGGCAGACCCACCAATTGTAACGCTTTCGTATCTTGAATATAACGGCGAGCATGCCGAGCCAGTCCAGCGCCCGGTCATCGCCGAGACGCCGTGGGTGCTGTATGTTGATCGGCGCGAGCTGCTGACGTTTATGTGTACGCCCACCCGGCTGCATTGCCTTGCGCTCGGCTTTCTGCTGTCGGAAGGCATGATCGACGCGCTCGATGATGTGTGGCAGATGCGCGTGTTTACCGCCGAAGATCGGGTGTACATGTTCTTCCCCGAAGCTGGCTTGAATGAGGAACTGCGCCAGCGCACATGCGAAGAAGCCGTCGGAAGCATTGATGTCCGCCTGCGCCGCCCGGCGCCCCAACGCTCCGAAAAGCGCATTCTGACCAGCGGCTGCGGCGGCGGCGTGACATTCGACGACCTTTCAGGGGAGCGCGAGCCGTTACACAGCGACTTGCGGGTAGAAGCGGCGCGGATTTGCGAGATGATGCAGCACATGCACGGCCACGCCAACTTGTACAATCAGAGCCGTGGCGTCCACACGTCCGGCCTGTACAACCCGGCGACCGGCGAGCAACTGGTCATGGCGGAGGACGTGGGCCGCCACAACACGCTCGACAAGATTCGCGGCGAGTGTCTGCTGGCGAATATTTCCACCAACGACCGCATGCTGTTTACCAGCGGGCGGATCAGCACCGAGATGATCGGCAAGGCGTACAAAATGGGCGTGCCGATTGTGGTGAGCCGCACATCGCCGACCGCGACATCGGTGCGGCTGGCGCAGGCCTGGAACATCACGTTGATCGGCTACGTGCGCTCGCGGCGGCTGCGGGTCTACACGGGCGCGCAGCGGGTGAACTTCGCGGCGATTGAAGGTAAGTTAGCCACAGAGGACACCGAGCGCTCCGAGGAAAGAGCCTGAGCAATCTCATTATGCTTTCCCGTTACCTTTTATCCTCGGTGGCCTCGGTGCGCTCGGTGGCAAAAAGAAGCAATGAATCAGTCACTTGTGCCGCATGTCAACCTGTGGATCGAGCGCGACGGCTGTGTCGCCGTGAGCGGCTGGCGGGTGGCGCTGCTCCAGGCCATCGCGGCGACTGGCTCGATTACTGAGGCGGCTCAACAGATGGACGTGCCGTACCGCGTCGCGTGGGCCAAAATCCATGAGATGGAGCAGGCATTGGGCATGACACTGGTTGCGAGTCATGTGGGCGGCGCGGACGGCGGCGGTTCACAGCTTACGCCCGCTGCAGAAGACCTGATTCGCCGTTATCAGCATTTTAGCGCTGGCATGGAAGAAATCATTCAACAGCGCTTTGCGGCAGCGTTCGAAGACTGAGCGCGCATGCTGCCGAGCTGTATTTCCTTCCACCGACGTTAAACACTTCTTCTTCTGGCCCATTATCTGCAATGCTTTTGCTACCGTTATGATCAAACTGCAAAACGACTGTGTTTTCTTTGTGTGAAAGGACGCTTGCTCCATGGTGAGACGAATGCTGCCGCTGCTGCTTTTGGTCGCGGCCTTGTTGTCTGGCTGCGGCTCCACCACTGCCGCTTCGACCAGCAGCGCGACGGCAAGCACAAGCGCTGGCGGCCCAGGCACGTTGCGATTGGCAACCACCACCAGCACGGCGGACTCCGGCCTGCTCGACGCCATTCTGCCGGACTTCGAGCAAAAGTACAACGCCAGGGTTGACGTGGTTGCGGTCGGCACCGGCCAGGCGCTGAAACTCGGCGAGAACGGCGACGCCGACGTGGTGCTGGTGCATGCGCGCAAGCTGGAGGACGCATTTGTGGCGCAGGGCTTCGGCGTCAACCGGCGCGACGTGATGTACAATGACTTTATCATTGTTGGCCCAAAGGACGACCCGGCAGGCATCAAGGGCATGGCCCAGGCCGCCGATGCCTTCAAGGCCATCGCTGCCAGGCAGGCCAGCTTTGCGGCGCGCGGCGACAACAGCGGCACGGCGACCAAAGAGCAGAGCATCTGGGCCAGCGCGGGCATTACGCCGACCACGCAGATGCCCTGGTATAAATCACTGGGCCAGGGCATGGGCGAGACGCTGACCACCGCGAACGAAATGCCGGCCTACACGCTTGCTGATCGCGGCACGTATCTTTCCATGAAAGACCGTTTGCCCAATCTGGCTATCATGGTCGGCGGCCAAACTATTGACGAAAACAAGGACAAAGCGCTGCTGAATCCCTACGGCGTGATTCCGGTGAATCCTGAGAAGCATTCCGGCATCAACGCCGACCTTGCCGAAAAATTCGCTGCATGGATCACCAGCCCTGAAACGCAGCAGAAGATTGGCGCGTATGGTAAGGACAAGTACGGGCAGCCGCTGTTTTATCCTTCTACAAACCCGTCTGGTCTGGATGATGAAAAATAAGGATTTCAAACCTGTCTGGATGATGAAAAATAACGGCCTGCGATCTACAGACCAGACAGGTTTCTACAGGTTTCTACATTTTATTAAACGATGAACGATATTCTCAACGGCGCATGGCAGGCGCTGCAACTGATCTTCGATCGTGACGCGGCGACGTGGCAGATCATCGAATTATCGCTGCGTGTCTCTGGCTTTGCGCTGCTATTCAGCGCGCTGGCCGGCATTCCGCTCGGCGCGCTGCTGGGTCTGCGCGCGTTCCGGGCGCGCACGCTGGCGGTGGCGCTGGTGTACACCGGCATGGGCTTCCCGCCGGTGGTGATTGGGCTGTTCGTTTACCTGCTCCTGTCGCGCTCGGGGCCGCTCGGCTTTCTCGGCTGGCTGTTCACGCCGAGCGCCATGGTCGCCGCCCAGACAGTGATCAGCTTCCCGGTCATCGCCGGCTTTACCATGGCCGCCGTGCAAGGCGTCGAACCGGCGTTACGGATTCAGTTACGCGCGCTTGGGGCGACAGGTGGGCAGATCGCGCGCACGATCCTGTGGGAAGCGCGCGGCGGCGTGTTCGTGGCCGTCATCGCCGGGTTCGGCAGCATCATCTCTGAGGTTGGCGCGGTCATGCTGGTGGGTGGCAATATTGAAGGTTCCACGCGCGTGCTGACGACCGCAATTGTGCTGGAGACGCGGCAGGGCGCGTTTGACATGGCGCTGGCGCTGGCGTTCGTGCTGCTGGGAATCACGTTCATGATCAACCTGCTGATGTTGCGGTTGCAGGGGCGCGTCGCCTGACAAGATGACAAGATGACGAGGTGACAAGATGATTTACGGTTTATGGTTTACAGTTATTGCTACCATCCGTCATTCGTTCGCTTGTTTCTTTGTTCTTTGTTCTACCGTTGGCTAATCTGCAATCTGCAATCTACAATCTGCAATCTGTAACAAAGCGTTACGGCGCGCGCCTCGTGCTTGATGTACCGGAGCTTACTATTCATGCGGGCGAGATATTGGCGCTCGTCGGGCCATCCGGCGCGGGCAAATCGACGCTGCTGCGGCTGCTGAACTTCCTTGAGCCGTGGGATAGCGGCGCAATCACATGCGACGGGCAGCGCTTCGACAACCCCGATGCGGCGCCGCTCATGCTCCGGCGGCAGATTACGACCGTGTTCCAGCGGTCAATGCTGTTGTCAGGCAGCGTGGCCGCCAACGTCGCCTACGGATTGCGGCTGCGCGGCAACCGTGACAGCAGGCATGTCGTCATGAAGGCGCTTGAGCGCGTCGGACTGCTCCATCTCGCCCATGCGCCAGCGCGCACGCTTTCCGGCGGCGAGATGCAGCGCGTGGCGTTGGCGCGCGCCGTCGTGCTAGAGCCGCGCGTGCTGCTGCTCGACGAGCCGACCGCCAACCTCGATCCGCGCAACGTCCAGATTATTGAACAAACCGTCGCCGAGTTGCACCGCCAGCATGACACAACGGTCGTGTTCGTCACCCACAACCTGTTTCAGGCCCGGCGGCTGGCCGAGCGCGTGGCGCTGCTGCTCGACGGCCAGATCGTCGAGATCGCTGATACCGCCGCGTTCTTCGATGCGCCGCATGATCCGCGCACGGCAGCGTTTGTGCGCGGCGACATGGTGTGGTGATCCATATGGACAAAGAAAAACAATTACATCATGATGGAAATGGCGGGCCAGCAGATCCGTACAGTGTCACGGCGGCAGCTCGCGCATGGAAGTGTTTAGTGTAGCTATGCCATG
>DASTWM010000379.1:0-3084 GCA_035765855.1 Roseiflexaceae bacterium | reverse complement strand
CGTGGCGATCATCTCGGCGGCCTCGCGGGCGTTGATCGCGAACGGCTTTTCGCACAGCACGGCTTTCCCAGCGCGCAGGCACAGCATGGTATTGTCATAATGCAGTGAGTGCGGCGTGGAAATATACACAATATCAACATCGGGGTCGTTCGCCAGCGCTTCGTAGCTGCTGTGCGCGCGCGGCACGCCGAAGCGTTCAGCGAAGCGCTGCGCCGATTCCGCCGTGCGCGAGCCGACCGCCACGAGTTTCGCGTCAGAATCAGATAGCGCTGTCAGTCCTCTGGCAAATTGGCTGGCGATGTTGCCGGTGCCAATAATTCCCCATCGAATAACATCCATGAATTCCCTTTCTGTCTCTGAAAGCTGACGAAAGACGATGGATGACCGACGGGAGGAGTGCCTGTCACTCCATCGTCCATCGTCCGCCGCCTTTCGTCGTGTATCTATGCGCCCGCGACCTGCTCCAGATAGCGCAGGCTCGTTTCGACATCGCGCAGCGGCTCGTCGGGCGTGTCCTGCTCAACGATGTAATAGGCCGCGCCTGCCGCATCGCTCGCGGCGATGATGTCCTTCCACGGCATGCGGCCCGCACCGGCAGGCGCATCGCGCCGCGCGTTCTTGTCCATGTCCTTCACGTGAATGAGCGGCAGCCGGGCGGCATATTGCTTGATCAACGCCAGCGGATCGGCCCCGGCGAAGTAGGCCCAGTACACATCAAGCTCCAGATTAACCAGCGTCGGATCGGTGTTGTCGGCCAGTACCTGCCACATGGTCGTGCCATCGAGCGGCGCGAACTCGAACGCATGGTTGTGATAGCCGAAGCGCAACCCGGCGCTCTGGCATTTCGTCGCGAACTGGTTGAGTTGTTCAGCCAGGCGCTGCACCGCCGCTGTGCTGCCGCGATGCTCCTCGCTGACGAACGGCACCACCGCGTATTCGCAGCCGAGCGTGTGCATGTCGTCAATGACCTGCTGTGGCTGATTCTGCCACAATTGCAGCCCCACATGCGCGCTCACCGCCCGCATGCCAGTCTCGTCCAGTACCGCGCGAATATCTTTCGGGGTGGCGTCGCCGTAGCCCGCCAGTTCGACGTTGGGGTAGCCCATGTCGGCCAGCTTGCGCAGCGTGCCGAGCATGTCCTTCGATGTGTGTTCGCGCACGGTGTACAGTTGCAGCGCGATTTGATCTTTACGCATGGGATGCTCCTTTCAGCCAAGAACAAAGAACAAAGAACAGAGAACAGAAACATTACCCATGTATTTGTTCTTTACTTTTTGTTCTTTGTTCTTGTACATTACTCCTACTTTGCTTCTGTAATCTCGCCGTACACGTCGCCATGGCCCGGCAGCGGCGCGGGCTGCTGGCATGTGCTCGTCAGTTCAATATGGCGGCCCTCATTCGAGGCGTCGTGGATGGCGTGCATGATGTCGAGGACGTGGTAGGCCATTTCGCCGTTGGCGCGCTGCTGCCCGCCGGATCGCATCGCCGCCGCCATGTCAGCCACGCCAATGCCACGGCTGTTCACCTGGTAGCCGTGCGTCAGCGGCATCTCGCGCCATTCCTTTTCGTCGGAGCGGCGGACGAGCACCGGGCCGCCGAACGTGTTCGGGTCTGGCAGGCTCATGCTGCCTTCCGTGCCGTAGATTTCGATGCGCGGCACATTCGCCGACCACACGTCGAAGCTGGTCACAATGGTTGCGACAGGCCCGTTGGCAAAATCGAGCACACCCGCGACATGGGTCGGCGTCTCGACTTTGACCTTGGTGCCGTACTTCGGCTTGCTCGTGATGGTGCGTTCGGGGAAGGAAATGCGGGCCGAGCCGGTGACGCGCCGCGCCGGGCCGAGCATGGCGATCAGCGCGGTTAAATAATACGGTCCCATGTCGAACATCGGGCCGCCGCCAACGTGGTAGTAGAACTCGGGGCTGGGGTGCCACGATTCCGGCCCGTGGCCCAACATGAACGCTGTGGCGGCAACTGGCTCGCCAATCGCGCCCTGATCGAGCAATTCCCGGCAGGTCTGCAAGCCTCCGCCCAGGAAGGTGTCCGGCGCGCAGCCGACGTACACGCCGCGCTGTTTGGCCTCGTCGAGCAGTAATTTGCCGTCCTCGCGGCTGATCGTCAGCGGCTTCTCGTTGTACACCGACTTACCTGCGCGGACCGCCGCCAGCGCGACCGTGCCGTGCGCGGCGGGAATTGTCAGGTTGATAATCAGTTCGATCTCGGGATCTTCAAGCGCCTCGGCCACTTCGATGGCGCGCGGGATGCCAAACTTCTCGGCCTGCGCGCGGGCGGCGTCCATGTTGAGGTCGGCGCACGCCACCACGTCGAACGTGTTCAGCATTTTGCTGTTTTTCAAATAGATCGTGCTGATGGTGCCGGTGCCAATCATGGCGGTTTTGACGGGTTGTGATGACATAATCATTCCTATCTCTATTGTGCGAGGGAACTAAAGGAACTGAGAAACAAGGGAACTGAAGGCATCAGCTTCTCCTTGTCTCGGCTCTTTTATCGCTGCCAACTGGCAATTGCCAACTGCTCTACCGGCTCGCCCACAGCATGCCGCGCCGCATGATCTCGCGCGCTTCGGGAACGTCGAAATCCTTGCGCACATGGCCGAGCGATGAGTAAAACACGCGCCCGTTGCCCCACATGCGCTTCCACACCACCGGCATCACGACGCCTGCAATCCACGGCACATCGCCGTAATCGCCGCTGAAGGTCGTGGTCGCCAGCACGTCGTTCGATGGATCGACGTGCATGTAATACTGCTCGGAGTGCATGCGGAAATCGTTGATGCCGCGCGTGATCGGATCGTCGTGGTTGGTGATGTTGACGGTGTAATCAATGATGTTGCCGGGGTGCGCGACCCACTGGCCGCCGACCATGAACTGGTATTCGGTGTTGTTGCGGAACGAGTCGCCCATGCAGCCGTGCCAGCCCGCGATGCCTGCCCCGTTCTTGACTGCTTCGAGCAAGCCTGTTTCCTGCTCTTTGGTAATCGTACCCATCGTCCAGATAGGTACAATCAGGTCGTACTCACTCATTTTGCTGCTGTCAGTATAGGCATCGAGGGTATCGAAG
>DASTWM010000378.1:0-5488 GCA_035765855.1 Roseiflexaceae bacterium | reverse complement strand
TATTCATCCCGCGTTACTTTATATTCGTTGCCGGCTCAGCTTGGTGCCTGACGTTTGCAGGCTTGATTCTTCACCTAACGAACTGGTTTATGAAACAGCATCATAACGCCGCGCATGGCTGAGATCGGACTAATTCGACATAAAAGTGATAGTGCGTTGAGAAAAATGTCTGATCGTTCATAGCCTGGCGCGCAATCTGCTGAAAACTCTAGTTCAGAATGAGGGAGTTTTCAGGGGGCAGAGCAACACCAGTGATTCCTGAGACGCGATTGAAAGATCCGCATTCTTAGGACTGCATTTGCCGTCGAAGGTTTTTGTAGTCCTCTGATCTCAAACTTTGGGACTATCGGCATCTCGTAGCCACACATAGATGGCCGGTATCACAAGTACCGTTAGCACGGTTGTCCGCTGCGAAATCCATTTTGACATCGTAGTGCACCATCAGATCGGGGCCGATCGTGCCGTCAACCTGCGATGGATCCATAGGGCTTACGAAGTCAATGCGTACCTTCAATAAACAAAGCTTTCATAGTGTCGGTGATGAAATTTCCGGTCGTGTAAGCACACGCAATTCTGGTCGAAGTTTGATCGCCTCGCGTGCAATATCGAAACCGCCCAGGATCGCTTTTTTGAGATAATTGTCGGTTAAAAGCGCGTCGATGTGTTGGAGAGAACGCGAAATAGAGAGCGCTTCCTCTACATCGCTGGCTGAAAGTATTTGATGCCCCGAGTCTCGGATGTCTGCCCGCGCTTCGTCGTGAGTGTAGCGGCGCAAACTCAAAGGTCGGCTCGCCATTGAGCAGCAGTCTCAAGGATCAAACTGTTTCAAAGACGGGGTGGGGCCCTCATCTGTCGTTGACACATGATAATCCATGTGAAAAGCATGATTAAGCCCCTATCGGCAATAATATCGCAGAAGTCGGACCGAATGATAACTGCCGCTCAAATGCGCGCCGCCCGTGCCCTTGCCGGTATCGATCAACGCGAACTCGCCGAGAAGTCGGGCCTCTCCGTGCCGACTATTCAGCGGATGGAAGCAAGCGATGGCGTGATCAGGGGCAATGTGGATTCCCTGATGAAATTGATCGCGGCCTTGGAGGCGTTCGGGATTGTACTGATCGGTGACGGAATGCCCAGTCCCAGCGGCGGCCGTGGCGTTCGCCTGAAGACCTGAGGAACGACAGCGCGAGTGTCCGCTCAGTTGCGTTCAGAACCTGGGGCTCGAGTCTTCCAAATAATAGCGAGAAAGACGCCTTTCGCGCGAGGGAGGACGGCGAGCGCCAGAAGCGCCGTAAGTGTTGGCCAAACGGACATCGCCACCCATAACGGCCACACGGTCAGACCGTTCACCACAAAGATTAGTGGAACGATGACATGGCCCACCAGCAATATCGTGAGCCATGGCGGCCCATCGTCGGCATGGATTTGCCCGTAGGATTCACCGCAAACCGAGCAGCGATCCACCTGCTTCAAGTAGGACTTGTAGAGGGCGCCCTTTCCACAGTTCGGACACTTGCCCAGGACAGCACGCCGGATGGCCACTGGCAGCGGGGGCACGCTCGACGCGGCTTCCGGAATCGCAAATCCTTGAAACAAGGCCTCTCCGGATAGCTCGCCCGGTTCCATGGGGCGTCGCACAGCAACAGATCGTAGGCAGATACGGTCAATAATTTATATTGAACCATTAATAGACGAGATGTAAACAGCATATATGTCTTTCAAGACATTATAACTGATGTGTGATACATGATAACGGCTTCTCAGTTGCGCGCAGCGCGGGCTCTCTTGGGTGTCGACCAACGGCAGCTGGCCGAGTTGGCCAATGTGTCGCCCCCAACCATTCAGCGGATGGAGGCCAGCGACGGCATGGTCCGCGGCAATGTCGATTCCCTCATGAAATTGATCGCTGCTCTGGAAGGCGCAGGCGTCGAGCTGATCGCAGACAACGCCGTCAGCCACGGAGGCGGACGCGGCGTGCGTCTTAAGGAAGCAGTGAGCCTGCAGAACGGTCGAAGGGCCAAGTCTGCCAAGGTAATTTCGATGCACGCGGCTTAAAGGGCGGCGGGATGCAAGTTGTCGTCTTGCTGTGGTGCGTTCTGGCCCTGTTGGCGACAGCGATCACCGCTGTATGGCTTGCGCCACGTCGTGGCGCAACACCCCTGATCTATACTGCGGCGGCGGCCATTTCCGCACTCATGGGCGCAACGGCACTTCTCAACTTAGGTGTCGGTAATTCGGCCGTGCTGCGTTTGCCGTTGGGCTTGCCTTGGGTGGGGGCCAATTTCCATATCGACACCCTGTCGTCGCTGTTTCTTCTCATCGTGAATATAGGCGCGGTCGGCGCCAGTCTGTATGCCATCGGCTATGGCCGGCATGAATCCGCGCCGCAGCGCGTACTACCGTTCTTTCCGGCCTTTCTGGCGGGAATGAATCTCGTGGTCCTTGCGGACGACGCGTTCACCTTCCTGCTGTCCTGGGAATTCATGTCCTTGACCTCATGGGCCTTGGTGATGGCGCATGATCGTGTCGAAGACAATGTCCGGGCGGGTTACGTCTACATTCTGATGGCGAGCTTCGGCACCTTCGCGCTACTGCTCGCCTTCGGCCTGCTGGCGGGGCCGGATGGGCATTATGGCTTCGAGGCCATGCGGGCAAGCCACCTGTCGGCGTCCTATGCCGCGCTCGTGCTCTTGCTGGTCCTTGTGGGGGCCGGATCGAAAGCGGGACTGGTGCCGCTGCATGTCTGGCTGCCGCTCGCCCATCCCGCGGCACCGAGCCATGTCTCCGCGCTGATGAGCGGGGTGATGACCAAGGTCGCGATCTACGCGTTCATCCGTATCGTATTTGATCTGTTGGGGCCGCCGGTCTGGTGGTGGGGGATCGTGGTGCTGGCGCTTGGCGGCGCGTCCGCGCTGATGGGTGTGCTGTATGCGCTGTTCCAGAACGATCTCAAGCGCGTCCTCGCCTACAGCACGATCGAAAATATCGGCTTCATCTTTGTTGGTCTCGGCCTGGCGCTAGCCTTCAAGGCCGACGGTTTTGAAACCGCCGCCATACTGGCCCTGACGGCGGCTCTGTTTCATGCCTTCAATCATTCGATCTTCAAGAGCCTGCTGTTCTTCGGCTCCGGCGCGGTGCTGACGGCCACGGGCGAACGCAACATGGACAAGCTGGGCGGTCTTATCCATCGCATGCCGGTTACAGCTTTCGCGGTTCTTGTCGGTTGCGCGGCAATCTCGGCGCTGCCGCCGTTGAACGGCTTTGCCTCCGAATGGTTGACCTTTCAGGCGATCCTGCTGAGCCCGGAGCTGCCGCAATGGGGCCTCAAGCTCGTCGTTCCGGCGGTTGGCGCGTTGCTGGCGCTGTCCGTCGCGCTGGCCGCAGCGTGTTTTGTGCGGGTTTTCGGAATCGCCTTTCTGGGTCGCCCCCGTAGCGCCGCAGCGGCCGAGGCGCGAGAGACAGATCGTTTCTCGCTGGGCGTGATGCTCGCCCTGGCCGCCGCCTGCCTGCTCGCGGGCATTCTTCCCGGCTTCGTCATCGATGCGATGGCGCCGGCAGTGCAATGCGTGCTGGGCGGACACATGCCCCAGCAATCTTCAGTCGCGTGGCTCTCGCTTGTGCCGATCAGCAAGGTGAGAAGTTCCTATAACGGACTTCTGGTGTTTGTATTCATCGCCGCGTCGGCGTCCATTGCCGCCTACGTCATTCATCTTCTGGCGTCGAAGGCTGTGCGGCGCGCTCCGATCTGGGGATGCGGCTTTGCCGATGCAAGTCCGCTCACCCAATACAGCGCAAGCAGCTTTTCCCAGCCGATCCGGCGCGTCTTCGGAACATTGCTGTTCCGTGCGAGCGAGCACGTCGAAATGCCGCCGCCCGGCGACATGCGTCCGGCCACGTTCACCGTCCATCTGAGGGATGTCGTCTGGGATTATCTCTATGCGCCGCTGGAAGAGGGCATCCGCGTAGTGACCGACCGGCTCAATGTCCTGCAGTTCCTCACCATCCGGCGCTATCTCAGCCTGGTCTTCGCCGCACTCGTTGTGTTGCTCCTGGTGGTGGCGATATGGCGCTGATCCAGGATTTCGCCGTCCAGGGCATGCAGATGATCCTGGTACTGCTGCTGGCGCCGGGCGTCACCGGCCTGATCCGGAAACTGAAGGCGCGGCTGCTGCGTCGCCAGGGGCCGCCGGTTCTGCAACCGTATCGCGATCTTCTCCGGCTGTTGCGCAAGGAAGTGGTGCTGGCCGACAACGCCTCCTGGCTGTTCCGCGCCGCGCCCTATCTCATCTTCGCCACGACTTGGGTGGCCGCGGCATTAGTGCCGACCTTCGCCACCGGCCTGCTGTTTAACTGGACGGCAGACTTGATCGCCATTGTCGCGCTCTTGGGCAGCGCGCGCTTCTTTCTGACGCTTGCCGGCATGGATGTCGGCACCGGCTTCGGCGGTATTGGCTCCAGCCGCGAGGTCATGATCGCCTCGCTGGCCGAGCCCGCTATGATCATGATCGTGTTTTCGCTGGCGCTACTGGTGGGCTCGACCCAATTATCGAACATCGCGCAATTCATGGTCTCGCCCAATGTCGGCCTGCGCGTGACGCTGGGGCTCGCGCTCATCTCCCTTGTGATGGTGGGGATCGCGGAGAACGCCCGTATTCCCGTCGACAATCCCGCGACACATCTGGAACTCACCATGGTGCACGAAGCGATGGTGCTCGAATATTCCGGCCGTCATCTCGCGCTGATTGAACTGGCGGCCTCGCTTAAGCTGCTTCTTTATCTCTCGCTGATCGCCTGCCTGTTCCTGCCCTGGGGCATGGTGCCTGTGCGCAGTGGGCCTCTGGCCTATGTAATTGGAGGGAGCGCCTATGCGCTCAAGCTGGCGTTCGACTGCGCGGCGCTGGCGCTCTTCGAGACCGTGATCGCCAAGATGCGGGTATTCCGGGTTCCAACCTTTCTCGGTGCCGCCCTGATGCTCGGTCTGCTCGGCGCGCTGCTCCTTTTCGTGTCGCGAGGTCTTTGAGATGCACGGCCTTGATTTCGATGTCGCACATCTTCTGGCCGGCGGGCTCGTTCTGGTGAGTTTCATGCTGCTCTACCAGGACCGGCTTTATGCAATGCTCAACGTCTATGCCCTCCATGCGGTGGTGCTTTCATTGTCGGTGGGCTGGCAGGCTTATATCCAGGACGCGCCACACCTTTATATAACGGCCCTCATCGCGCTGGTGTTCAAGGCGATTATCATTCCCGTCGCGCTGCATCGCATGATTGTGCAGCTTGGCATCCATCGCGAAATCGAAACCGTCGCCGGTATCGGTCCCACCATGCTGGCTGGCATCGGGCTGGTCGGGCTTTCCCTCGCGGTGATGCTGCATATTACTGCCAGTGCGGACCTGCTCGCCCGCGAGGATCTGGCCTTCGCGCTCTCGGTCCTGCTGCTCGGGCTGCTGATCATGGTGACGCGGCGCAATGCGGTAGGGCAGGTAGTCGG
>DASTWM010000377.1:0-28509 GCA_035765855.1 Roseiflexaceae bacterium | reverse complement strand
GCACGCTCAGTCTGAACATCGGGTGTCATGGCTCCTCCCTGTGAAACAAAATGGCGCGACGAAGCTTCGTCGCGCCATTTTGTTTCACAGGGAGGAGCCATGACACCCGATGTTCAGACTGAGCGTGCCACCCGCGCGGCCCCGGAAGTGCGCATGGCCGATATTGTGCTGCCGAACCAGACCAACGGCCATGGCACCATGTTCGGCGGCGACGTGATGGCGCTGATGGACCGCGCGGCGGCGATTGCGGCGCTGCGTTTCTGCCGCACGCCGGTGGTTACTGCCTCAACCGAGCGGATCGACTTCCGCACGCCGATTCAGGCTGGTGAGATCATCGAGGCGGTGTCGCGGGTGATCTATGTGGGCCGCACCTCGCTGATCGTGCGTATTCACATCTACGCCGAGCACCCGCTGATTGGCGAGCGGCGCGTTTGTACCACCGGCTACTTCAGCATGGTGGCCGTCGATGACGCTGGCCGCCCGGTGCCGGTGCCGCAGCTACGCCTTGACGACGCCGAAGCGCAGGGAGAATGGCACATCGGCGAGGAAATTCGCCGCGTGATCGACGCGCGCCGCAAAAAAGAGCCGCGCTGACCGCATTTCTTTTCCCATGCCCGTTTTGTGCAAAGCCAGCAGTGTGCTGGCTTTTTTGTGCAAAGCTGCTTTTGGTGTGTTTGCGCGTGTGGCCGCAATTATGCAAACACCAATCAAGGAGAAATAATCTCGCCGGTGAGCGAACATAGGAATTCAGCAACATGTTTATTTCGCAACGAACACTGCGCTTTGGCCCGTATACGATATCCTCTGCTGACACGAACAGCGATGTGGTGCCGTACTTCCTCGCCGGGCGCAACATGTACAACGTCGGCATGGTGACGGGCGATTTTCAGCCGATTGGCGCGGAACACCTCGTCGGCGAAATGGGCGGCATCTGGGCGCACCCGATCAAGGTGGCCGATGGCTTGACGCTGCTGATCAGCGATAGCGACGGCCAGCAGCCGATGGCGCACGGCTTCGAGGTGATCGAATTGCTTTCGCATATCGAATGGCGCTATCGTTTAGGCGGCATGGAAGTGCGACGACGCGACTTTATCGCCGAAGATCATGCGGCGTTTTTCTCGCTCCTGACCTTGCGCAACGCTGGCGGGCGGCCAAAAACAGGGCGTTTGCACCTGCGCGCGTGGCTCAAATTCCTCGGCTGCTGGTTCGGCGGGATGACGACCGGCGGCGGCGAGTATTGGCTGGAAGACACCGCCGTGCTCGGCTATGACCGAAAATGGCAAGGCCGCTGGGGCGTCGCGGTTGGTACGACCGTCGCGCCGGAGCGCTGTAGCATTGAGGAGCGTCCGGTCGGGCGGCTGGCCCAGCTAGATTATCCGTTTACGCTGCCGCCGGGCGCGACCAGGACATGGGAATTCGTGCTGACTGCCGACCACGAGCGCGGTCATGAAGGCGCGCACCACCTGTTCAGCCAGCTTGCCGGCAGTGGCGAGCAATTACTTCAGGAAAAGGTCGAGCGTTACCATGAACGGGTGTTCCGTGGCGTGGCGCTGGAAACGCCTGACAAGGCGGTCAATCGCGCGTTTGCGCTGGCCAAAGCGAATCTGCACCTGCTGAGCGCCGACTACGGGCCAAGCCTGCCGCCCTATTTTCTGGCTGGCGTGCCTGAATATCCGCAACTCTTCGGCTGCGACACCGAGTATACCGTTCCCGGCGCGACGGCGGCCGGCTTCGCCACCACGTCAAAAAGCGCGCTGCTGGCGCTCGCCGATTATGGCGGGCGGGCATGTGGCCGCGTTCCGCATGAAGTTACCACCAACGGGCGCGTGTTTCACCCGGGCAATACGCAGGAGACACCGCAGTTTGTCGCGGCATGTTGGGATTATTTCCGCTGGACTGGCGATTTCGCATTGTTGGGGCGCGTGTATCCACTCTGCAAGGAAGGCATTGACGATTACATGCCGGCGATCTGGGGCGGCGCGGGCAGCGCCTATCCGATTGGCGACGGCGTGGTGGAGCGCGGCGGCATGGGCGACCGCAAGCTCGACAGCGTGTGCTACCTGTTTCAAGCGCTGGAATCGCTGGCGCACATGGCCGAAGCGCTGGAGTTCGCCGACGACGCCGCGCGCTACACGGCACATTACGTCGAACTGCGCCGCCGCTTCGAGCAGGATTGGTGGATCGAGGATGAGCAGGTCTACGCCGATTCCATGAGCTTCGATGAGAAGCCCCAACTCGACGGCTACTGGACGGTGGTGCTGCCGCTCCAGCTTGGCATGACCAGCCCGGAGCGCGCCCGGCAATCGCTCGAACGCATCAAGCGCGAGTGGGTGAATGAGTGGGGGCTGGTCCACACCCGCGACCGCGAGGAGTTGGTCTGGACGCTGCCGACTGGCCTGCTGGCGCTGACCGCATTCCGCTACAACCAGCCCGATCTTGGCGTCCGGCTGCTTCAGAACATTGCGGAAACGGCGCATCATGGCACGCTTGGTGCATTCAAAGAGCTTATTCCTATCGGGTTGTGCTTTGTGCAACTCTGGTCGGCTGGCCTCTACACGCAAGGCATCATCGAGGGCTTGCTCGGCTTGCAACCGCTGGCGCACCTCCACCGGCTTTCGATCAACGCGCAACTGCCGCAGCACTGGCCCGGCGTTCGGTTAAGTGCGCTGAAGGTTGGCGCGCACGAACTATCACTTCAGATCACGCCGACCGGCATCGACGTACACCACCTGAGCGGACCAGAACGGCTCGATATTCGTTACCACGTTCCAGATACAAGCGGGCCGCTGCAACACGACATTGCGTTTGGGCCGGAGCCGCAGGTCATGGAAGAAGAAGGTCTGCGCTGGCTTCAGATCGCGCTCATGCCAGAGCAGCGCGTCGTCGTGGATGCGATGCCCGAAGGCATAACGGTGCATATTCCCGATCGCCGCGAGGAGCGCGCCCGGCAGGATGAACCCTGATCGCCCGGTGGCGCATGGAAAGATAGTCTGAATGCAGAAGGGAGACGGCCATAGTGACAAAGGTATTACCTGTGTAGGTACACACTGTTGGATGAGTGGTATAGGTTTTAGCAAGGAGGCTTGTACATGTCACGACGACATATCAGTTCATTCATGCTTACCATGGCGGTGGTGATTCCATTGCTTGCGGCATGTGGTGGCGGCGGCGGCGAGACCAACAGCACCGGCAGTCAGAGTGGCGCGACGGCGGCAACAACGTCGGGCGGCACGGAGCCAACTGCGGCGACCGGCGCGAACGAAACGGCGGCAACGACCAGTGCCATGACCAACAGCAACGCGAACGAAAACGCGAATGCCAACAGCAACGCGAATGAAAACGCGAATGCCAACAGTAATGCAAATGAAAACGCCAGCACCAATGCGAACAGCAACAGCAACGCTTCCGGATCGTCCGGCGCGGCGAATGCGACGGCGGGCGCGAGTGGCGATGCGACCAAGCTCCAGGTCGAGGATGGCGCGGCCCTGACTTTCTCGGTTTCCGGCAACGCGACCGAGCAGAAGCTGTATCAGGAAGGTGTTGCGCGCTTCAATAAAGTCTTTCCAAACGTCAAGGTTACCGTCCAGCCGGTACCGAGCGACTATGACACGACCATCAAAGCCGGCTTCTCAGGCGGCACCGCGCCGGACGTGTTCCTGCTGGACGGCGAGTTGATGGGCGCGTTTGGGCCAAACAAACTGCTGCTCCCGCTCGACGATGCCATGAGCACGGCGGGTGTGCAGGCCAGCGACTACTACGATCCGCTGATTAAGTTATACCAAATGGACAACCAGACTTTCGGCATTCCGAAGGACTTCAACCCGCTGGTGATTTTTGTCAACAACGACATGGCGCAAAAGGCGGGCGTCGATCCGGCCAGCATCAAGACATGGGACAATCTCACGGATGCGGCGCAGAAGATGACCAGTGGCGAGGGGCCAGGCAAAACCTATGGCATGTGCCTGAACCCGGATATTCAGCGCTACGGCGCATCCATGCTGCAAAACGGCAACCCGATTATTCAGGATAAGAAAGCCGTTTTCAACCAGCAGAGCGGCGTGGATGCGATGAATTTCTGGTACAACTTCAAGAAGGCTGGCACCGGCGCGACCTTTGGCGACATGGGTAAGGGCTGGTGTGGCGAGGCGTTCGCGGGCAAGAATGCCGCCATGGTCATGGAAGGCGGCTGGCTGCTCCCGTTTATGTCCGATCCGGCGAACGGCGCGACCGACCTGAAGTACACCGCCATCCCGCTGCCGCTGCCCCCAAATGGCAAGCAGGCCACATGGCTGTTCACGAACGCTTTTGCGGCAAACGCCCAGACAAAGTACCCCAAGGCAGCGGCGGCGCTGGTACTGTATCTGACCGGCGCGCAAAATGAGCAGGCGCTGATCCCATCCGGCCTGGCCCAGCCGAGCCTGAAGGCGCTGGCCGACGATCCATACTTCCAGCAGAATCAGGCCGCGCAGGTGCTGGTGCAGGCCGGGCAGTACGGCCTGCTGGCCGACACGGTGCTTGGCGGCCCAGTCAAGAAGGGCGACGTGATCAACGCGATCAACAAAGGCGCGATGGAGCCGATCTTCCTCGGTTCGCAAGCCCCGCAGGACGCGCTGAACGCTGCGGCGCAACAGGTGGATCAGATTCTGTCGCAGTGACAGGAGTTACGTAGCGGCACCCCTTGTGGGTGCCGCCGACTCGCCGCGTATGGAATCCACATCTCAGGTCATCGTCGTTAGGCAGCCATGAGCAATATCAATCACTCATGGCTGCCGGAGGAGAGTGTTCATGGCCCCTTCGGCAAACGTGGCACCACAGCGTTCGCAACGGGCAGCATCGCTGGCGCGGCGCGAGACGTTGACGGCCTACCTGTTTATTGCGCCCTATTTGATCACTGCCGGTATTTTTACCTTTGGCGTCCTGGCTTACGTGTTTTATACCAGTTTCACGAATTTAACGGCGTCATTCGCCATCGCCAACGTTAGGTTCATTGGCTTCGCGAACTATGTGCGCGCGTTCAAAGACCCGAATTTCCGCATCGCACTGGTCAACGTCTTCTGGTATTTTGTGGTCGTGACGACGCTTCAAACGATTGGCGCGATTCTGCTGGCGACGCTGCTGAACGTGAAACTCAAAGGCATGCGCTTTTTCCGCACCATGCTGTACGCGCCTAGCGTGGCGTCGGCGGTCGTTATTTCGTTGATCTTCTTGTGGCTGTATCTGCGAACCGGCTTTATCAATTATGTGCTCGGCACCAACATCGCCTGGCTCCAGGATCCGCGCCGCATTTTAGATTTTATTTACACACCGCTGGGCCTGACAAATGTTCCGGTGTTCTTTCGCGGGCCAAGCGTCGCGTGGGTTGCGATCATGATGCTCAACATTTTCACCACCGTGCCGACCTTCATGGTCATGGTGCTGGCCGCGCTGCAAGACATCCCCGGCCACCTGTATGAAGCGGCGTCGCTCGACGGCGCGGGCAACGTGCGATCCTTCTGGTCGATCACGCTGCCCTTGCTGCGGCCAGTGATCGCGCTGATCGTGATTCTCGGCACGATTGGCACGTTTCTGGTGTTCGCGCAAATTGCAATCATGACGCAGGGCGGGCCACTGAACACCACGCTGGTGCCGCTGTATCTGATCTATCAAAAGACTCTCGGAACCGGCACGAGCGCCGAGGCCGGCTTTGGCGCGGCCATGTCGTTTATTCTGGCCGCAATCATCATTGTAATCACGCTCATTCAGCGCCGCTACATCGAGCGGTCGGCGCAGTGAAAGGAGCACATGTATGGCTGTTTCCGTGAAGAATCGGCCAATTGCCGCAACCGCAACACAGCACCATCAGCCCACCTCGTTCTATGTGGGCGCGGCGGTGCGCTACACGCTCCTGGTGCTGCTTTCGTTGCTGGCGTTTGCGCCGTTTATCCTTTCCTTTCTGGGAACATTCAAACCCAACGCCGAGCTCACGGCGTACCCGCCGACCCTGCTGCCACAGGCATGGGTGGACAACGGCTGGAGCGGCTTTGTCAGTTCGCTCGATAACTGGAAGCGCGTGTGGAATTTTACGCTGCCGTCGATCCAGCTTGCGCCGCCGCTCAGCAGTATTATTGGCAACCGCGTGCTGCCGCTCTGGCTGCTCAACAGCGCATGGCTGGCCGTGTTGAATGTGCTGCTGCGGCTGTTCTTCTGTTCGCTGGCGGCGTATGCGTTCGCCCGGCTGCGCTTCCCCGGCCAGAATTTCATCTTCGCCGTTGTGATCGCCAGCCAGGCCTTCCCGACCGAAGTGACGCTGATTCCAGGCTATGTGTTCTACGCGCGCATTCACTGGATCAACACCTACTGGCCGCTGATCGTGCCAGATATTGCGATCGCGTTCGGCATTTTCATGCTGACGCAATTTTTCAAATCGATTCCGCGCGAGCTAGAGGAGGCCGCGCTGATCGACGGCGCGAGCCGCTTCCGCACCTACTGGAGCATCGCGCTGCCGCTGGCCCGCCCGGCCCTGCTCACGCTGGCGATCATCCAGTTTCAGGGCGTGTGGAACGATTTCATCAAGCCGCTGCTGTTTTTGCAGCAGCCCAAGCTCATGACGCTGACGGTCGGCATGAACTTTTTCAAAGGCGTGTACGCCAGCGATTTTAGCGCCATTCTGGTCGGCGCGATGTTCAACGCCATTCCCATGCTGATCATTTTCTTCATCTTCAGCAAGTATTACATGGAAGGTTCGAGCTACAGCGGCCTGGCCGGGCAATAAAGCATAGCATAAAGTGGACACTATGAACTATCAGGGAGCAATTTTCGACGTTGACGGCGTGCTGGTGGATTCGCCGCACGAACGGGCATGGCGCGATTCGCTGCAACAGTTGATGGAAGGCGCGTGGCGCGACATCGCGCCGCAAACGTCCTACACGCCGTGGGCGTTCACCACCTCGGTGTACCAGGAGTACGTGGCTGGCAAGCCGCGCATGGCGGGCGCGAAAGCCGCGCTCGATTTCTTTGGCGTGCCAGACCCGGACGGCAGCCGCGTGCGCGCGTATGCCGCCACAAAGCAGGAATACCTGCTGAAGCTGGTCGCGGCGGGCGAGTTTACCGCCTTTGATGACGCGCTGCGGCTGGTGCTGCGCCTCAAGGCGGCTGGTTTGAAGCTGGGCGTGGCGTCATCCTCCAAGAACGCCAACATGTTTTTGGAGCGCGTGCCAATTGGGATATTCGCGGCCCGCGAGCGCGAACAGCGTGCGCTTGGCGGCGACATGGACGCCAGCGTGGACACCGGCATGGACATCGAAACCGTTGATCATTCGGCGCTGGAGACGCTGCACATCCCGGCGGATACGTCGCTGCTCGATGTGTTCGACGCCAATGTCAGCGGGCGCGACTTTGCGCATGGCAAGCCCGATCCGGAGATGTTTCTGGCCTGCGCCGCCGAACTCGGCCTGCCGCCTGCAGAGTGCATCGTCATCGAGGATGCCCAGTCGGGCGTGCAGGCGGCCAAGGCCGGCGGCATGGCAGCGATTGGCATCGCGCGGCTGGGCGACGAGGCGCTGCTGCGCGCCGCGCATGCCGATTACGTGGTGACGAGCCTCGACGATATTGACGTGAATGCTTTGCTGGAGGACAGTTGATATGAAACCACGAAGCGCACGAAGCGCACAAAGGAGCCTTCTTTTCTCCTTCGCGCCCTTCGCGTTCTTCGCGGTTGTCCTGGATAAGAGCAGCTTATGACACAGCACAATCCCTATTCGCCCGCCGACGACCCCACCTGGCATCTGGTGGTGGAAGGCTTCGACCCGGCGCTGGAGCCGACGATCGAGGCGGTCATGGCGCTGGTGAACGGCTACAGCGGCACGCGCGCCGCGCTGGAAGAAGGCAGCGAGGTGTCGCGCCCGTCCACGTTCATCGCCGGCGTCTTCAACCTGCCGGACGCGCCGCAAGCCGCCGAGCTTGACGAGCCAATTACCGAACTGGTCGTCGCGCCGGACTGGTCGCGCATCCGCATCATGGTGGCGGGCGAAGAACTGCGGATTGGCCATGTCGAGCTGCTCAGCCAGCGGCGCGTGCTCGATCTGCGTACTGGCATATTAGAGCGCGAATGGCGGGTGTGCGATGCCGCTGGCCGGATTACACATCTGCGCAGCCTGCGCTTCGCCTCGCTCGACAACCGGCATGCGCTGTTTCAGCAAGTGACGCTCACGCCCGAAAATTATGCGGAACAGATAACCTTTGAAGCCCTGGCTGACGGCAATGTCGCCAACCAGAACAACACCCGCAACATTGAGATTACTGGCACGCGGGCGCTGCCCGACGGCGCGCTGCTTGAAGCGCGCACCCGCGACGGCAGCTACCGCATGGCGTTCGCCACGCATGCCGCGCTGCGTACATCGGCGGACGCATTGTTGGACGGCGAGCCGATTGTTGACGATCAGCAGATTGGCATGCGCTGGACATGGCAGGCCGAGCCGAACAAGACCGTTACGATGCAAAAGGTTGTTGCGGCGTGGACCTCACGCGAAGTGGACGATCCGGCGGGCGCGGCGGCGACGCTGCTGCAACAGCTTGCGCTCACTGATGATGTGGCGCTGTTCCGGTCGCATGCCGAAGCGTGGGCGGCGCGCTGGCAGAGCAGCGATGTCGTGATCAGCGGCGCGCCAGCCACGCAGCAGCAGGTGCGCTGGGCGTTGTACCACCTGATTGGTGCGGCCAATCCTGCTGATCCGCGCGCCTCGGTTGGCGCGCGGTCAATTACCGGCGAGCGCTATCGCGGCCATGTGTTCTGGGATAATGAAACCTTTGTGTGGCCGTTTTACCTGTTCACCGATCCGCAGACCGCCCGCGCGCTGCTGATGTATCGCTACCACAACCTGCATGGCGCGCGCCACAAAGCGCAGGCGTTCGGCTATCGCGGCGCGCTGTTCCCGTGGGAATCCGCCGACACCGGCGAGGAAACCTGTCCGACGTTCATGCTCAGCAGCGGCGAGCGGGTGGCGGTGCTCACGCTGACCGAGGAGCAGCACATCTCATCCGACATCGCCTACGCGGTGGTGCAGTACCGGCAGGCGACCGGCGACGAGCAATTCTTCCTCGACTACGGCGCGGAGATGCTGCTGGAAATTGCGCGCTTCTGGGCCAGCCGCGCCATGCTTGAAGACGATGGGTGCTACCACATTCGCACCGTGATTGGTCCGGACGAATACCACGAGCATGTGGACGACAACGCCTACACGAATGTCATGGCGCAATGGACGCTGCGGCAGGCGCTCCATGCCGCAACCGAGCTTGAGTCGAACTATCCCTCGCGCTGGCATGCGCTCAGCACGCAGCTCGATCTGCGGCCCGACGAGCGCGAAAACTGGCAGCGCGTGGCCGACAGCCTTGTGACTGGCTTTGACGAACAAACGCGCTTGTTCGAGCAGTTCGCGGGCTACCATCAGCTTAAGGAGATTGACCTGACCGGCCACGACAACAGTGTGGCGACGATTGACGCGAAGCTGGGCTGGGGTGGCATGCAGAAAACCAAGGTGCTGAAGCAGGCCGACGTGGTGATGCTGCTGTTTCTGCTGTGGGACAGCCTGCCGTCCGATGTATTCGCGCCGAATTTCCGCTACTACGAGCCGAAAACGACGCATGACAGCTCGCTCAGCCCGTCGTTTCACGCGCTGGTCGCGGCCCGCCTGGGCGACTTGCCCATGGCCGAGCGCTACCTGCGCCAGGCGGCCACCATTGACCTCGATTTCACGCGTGAGGGGCTGGCCGGCGCGGCGGGTGGCGTGCATATTGCGGCGCTGGGCGGCATCTGGCAGGCGCTGGCGTTCGGCTTCCTCGGCATGCATCCAACCGACGACGGGCTGCGCTTCCGCCCGCACATTCCGGCGCACTGGGGCGCGCTCCAGATGATGATCCAGTGGCGCGGCAGTCAGTTGCGCGTGACCGCGCAGGCGGATGGCGCAGTCGAGATTCTGGTGGAATCCGGCAACGAGGTGACGCTGGCGGTTGGCGACGCCGCATGGCAAACCGTCGCGCCCGGCGGCGTGTTCAGCGCGTGACCGGGTTTGATCGGCGCATGGCGAAAAGATGCGACATAAAACACTTCCGGCCAGCATGCGTCATGCATGCTGGCCGGAAAAATAAAGGGGAGTTTGGCAGGTTATTGCTCGCGTTTTATCAGAGCAAAACGCCGCAATGCAGCACTGGCAAGCATGCCAAAACGCCCAGGTCGCTGGTTGTGCGTGGTGTGGATTACCCGCCCATGTTTGTCGTGAATGACCATGCTGCTCCTTGCAGGAAGGTTGTCTCCGGTTGTATATACCACCGGATGAGCAACATGCGTGCCAATCAGACCCGCGCAAGGCCGCATTCTTTTGTAGATTGTTCTATGCCTCGTCGGGTTCGATCAACGGCGCGCTGTCGAACAGCGGGTCGGGATTATAAAGCATCTGGTACAGCGCGGTCGGCGTGGCAATGCTCAGCCAGAGCAGCAGTGTCAGGAACGACCATGCGATTTTACGGTCGATTTTCCACGCCAGCAGCGCGCTTGGAATGGTGAGCGCGTACATGCCCGCCGTCCACACGAACGCCAGGATCGGGCTGCGCTTGCGGAAATAGACATAACTGAAAGTGCTGTACATCGCCCAACTGGCCGCCTGAAGCCACAGGAGCGTTTGGCGATGCGGCGTGTCTTCCGGCAGGTTCAGCAAGCGCAAATTGCCCCAGAGCACGCTCATGTTGTTGATCGTCCACGCTGGCCCGAACGCCCATGCTGGCGGCGCGAATGGTGCCTGGCGCTGCTGCTCGTAGAACTGCTCTTCTTGCCCTTGCCGCTTCAGGCTGAGCGCTGAAAGGGCGTTTGCGCCAAGGCCGAAGCCAACTGCGTGCCACCAGCGGTAGCGTTCTGGAAAAAGCGTTTCGTGTGTCACATGTTTGATCTCATTGACCATGTCGTTTGCCATGATAGTTCTCCTTCTTTCATTATCCTCATGTTCATCAGTTATAATCCCAGCGATCATGAACGCGCGTACAAGCCCTGAAGCAGCGCGTCGAGCAATGCGTGCGCCATGGCTGTGCGGCTTTCGGTAATCGCCATGTCCGGCACGGCGTGCAGCGACTCGACCATGCCGAGGATGCCGCCCGCGATCAGTCCGGGTTGCGGATGCGCAATTTCGCCGCGCTGCCGTGCTGCTTCCAGCGCCTGCTGAATCGGTGACAGCATGGCATCGTACGCCATGCGCGACAGCCGCTCCGCCTCGGCGGGCGCGATCAGCGGCAAATCGGAATGCGTCAGGCGCACCAGATCCATGGGCGGCTGCGACAGGAGCCAACCAGCCGCCGCGCGAAGTTGCGCTCGCACGTTTGGCTCCGCTCGCTGGATCGCACTCGTCAGCCCTGCGCGGTGGCGCTGAAAATTGCGCTCGGCCACTTCGATGTACAACTGCTCCTTGCCGCCCGGCGCGTGGTGGTACAACGATGCATGCCGAATGCCGACGGCGGCGGCGATGTCGCGCAGCGTCACAGCGGCGTAGCCGCGCCGGGCAAAAAGCTGTTCTGCGGCGGCGAGTACCCGTTCGCGGGCGTCTTGGTGTGGAATTATCGTATTCATCATAAACCTACCAAATTGTTGGTAGCACATGCCGTGCCACCATGCGCGGCGCTGCGAGTATTGCTGTGGTACACGCTATGCTAGTACAGCTTGACCAAGATACGCTGCTCGTTGCTCGCCACGAGAACACAAAGACATAACGATCATTGAACATGTACTCTGTAGCTTGAGTCTTCAGGTCTTTGTGGCAAACGCATGGCTATGGAGATACGACGATGGATATTTCTGTTGATGCGCGCTGGCACCTCGAAGCGCGCGGCTACGATCCGGCAACCGAACTGATGATCGAGTCGGTCTTTGCACTGGTGAATGGCTATAGCGGCACGCGCGCCGCGCTGGAGGAAGGTGACGACGTTTCCTATCCGGCGCTGTACGTTGCCGGCATTTTCAATACGCCCGCCGCGCCGCAGGCCGACGAGCTGCAAGACCCAATTCCTGAGCTTGTGCGCGCGCCGGACTGGTCGCGTATCCGTATTGTGGCCGAAGGGCAGGAGCTGCAAATCGGCCATGTCGAATTATTGGAGCAGCGGCGGGTGCTGGACATGCAGCGCGGCGTGTTGCTGCGCGCGTGGCGCGTGCGTGACGCCGCCGGGCGCGTGACGCGCCTGCGCAGCCTGCGTTTCGCTTCGCTCGACAATCGGCATGTGTTCGGGCAGCAACTGGCGCTCACGCCCGAAAACTACAGCGGCACGATCATGCTGGAGGCGAGCGTCAACGGCAACGTCAGGAACGAAAACAAGACTCAGCATCTTGCGCTGGTTGGCGCGCATACAATTGCCGGTGGCGTGGCGCTGACCATGCGGACGCTGCAATCTGGCTACGTGTTGAGCTTCGTAACGAATGCCACGCTGTCAGGTGCGAACATGACGAGCGTGGCCCCCTTTGTCGAGGAAGCGCGCGTCGGGCAGCGCTGGACCTGGCAGGCCGAGCAGGGCCAAACCTACACGCTCGACAAGCGCGTGGTTGTGTACACCTCGCGCGATGTGGATGATCCTTTAGCCGCAGCGAGTGATCAACTGGCGACGCTTGGCAGCACGGTCGAACTGCTCGCCGCGCACGAAGCTGCATGGGCGGCGCGCTGGCAGGCGAGCGACGCCGTGATCACCGGCTCAGAGGAGCGGCAGCAGCAGGCCCGCTGGGCGATCTATCAGCTGATCGGCGCGGCCAACCCCGACGACGAACAGGCATCCATCGGCGCGCGCTCGATCACCGGCGAGCGCTATCGCGGGCATATTTTCTGGGATAACGAAACGTTCGTGTGGCCGTTTTACCCGTACACCGACCCGCAGGCCGCCCGCGCGCTGCTCATGTACCGCTACCACCGACTGGACGGCGCGCGCCGCAAAGCGCAGGCGCTCGGCTACCGTGGCGCGCTGTTTCCATGGGAATCGACCGACACCGGCGAGGAAACCACGCCGCCGTTCATCAACGTGCCGGGGCGCGGCGTGCAGCCGGTGCTCACCGGGAGCGAGGAGCACCACCTCGCCGCCGATATTGCCTACGCCGTGGCGCAATACCGGCAGGCGACCGGCGACGAGCGGTTCTTTCTCGATTACGGCGCGGAGATGCTGCTGGAGATTGCGCGCTTCTGGGCCAGCCGCGTCGAAAAAGATGAGCATGGCCGTTATCATATTCTCAAAGTGATTGGGCCGGACGAATATCATGAGAGCGTGGACGACAACGCCTACACCAACATGATGGCGCAATGGACGCTGCGCTGCGGCCTCGAAGCCGCCGATGAACTACGCGCGTCCTTTCCAGAACGCTGGCAGGCATTGGCAGCGCGGCTCGGCATCGAGCAACGTGAATTAGACACATGGCAGGCTGTTGCCGACAATATTGTAACCGGATTCGATCCTGCCACCCGGCTTTTTGAACAATTCGACGGCTACTACAAGCTGCGCGAGGTTGATCTGACTGGTCACAGCACCGCCGAGAAAACCATGGACATCAAACTCGGCTGGGAGGAGATTCAGCGCACGCAGGTGATCAAGCAATCTGACGTGGTGATGCTGCTGTTTTTGCTGTGGGAGCAGTTCACGCCGGATGTGCGCGAAAAAAACTTCCGCTTTTACGAGCCGCGCACTGCCCATGACAGTTCGCTCAGCCCGTCGTTTCACGCGCTGGTCGCGGCGCGGCTGGGTGATTTGCCCATGGCCGAGCGCTACCTGCACCAGGCCGCCACAATCGATCTGGACTTCACGCGCAAAGGCTGGGCTGGCGCAGCGGGCGGCGTGCATATTGCGGCGATCGGCGGTATCTGGCAGGCGCTGGCGTTCGGCTTCCTGGGCATGGAACCGACCGACGAAGGCGTGCGTTTTCGCCCGCACATTCCGGCGCACTGGGGCGCGCTCCAGATGATGATCCAGTGGCGCGGCAGCCAACTGCGTGTGACGGCGCAGGCCAGCGGCGCAACCGAGATCGGCGTTGAAGCGGGCAACGCGGCCACGCTGGCAGTCGGCGACGGCGCGTGGCAGACGGTTGCAGCCGGAGCGACGCTGAGCGGGTAAGGCGACACGGCCAATATGCGTATTGCCTGTGGTATCATGCTCGCACTGACCGTGTGCGTCCAGCGAACGTACGCGCTCGCTGCATCTTCGAAGGAGCACGACATGCCAGAGCAACGAGTTCAACTGCTGCACCCCGACCCGAGCAAAGATGCACCGCGTATCGATCAACCCAAATACGATGCCGTGCGCGCCGCTTTGCTGCACGTCATTCCTGCCGATCCGCAGGGCGTCGCGCTCGCTGATCTGGCCGAACAGGTGGCGAAGGTGCTGCCGTCCGACTCGCTGTCGGCGCTGGGTTCGGTGAGTTGGTACACCATGGCCGTGAAGTTCGATCTCGAAGCGCGCGGGTTGATCGAGCGCGTGCCGGGCGCGCAGCCGCCGCGCGTGCGGCGCGCCCAATCGTAAAGACGCTGTTCCCGACCGCAAACCTGAAATCGTACATGCGTTAGGAATATACGACGATGTATTTTAATAAAATCCTGATCGCCAACCGGGGCGAAATTGCGGTGCGGATTACGCGGGCCTGCCATGAACTCGGTATTGCCGCCGTGGCGGTGTACAGCGAAGCCGACCGAACGGCGCTCCACGTGCGCATGGCCGACGAGGCTTACCTGGTCGGTCCCGCGCCTGCTGCGCAAAGCTACCTCCATGTCGAGCGCATCATCGCGGCGGCGGTGCGGAGTGGCGCGCAGGCAGTGCATCCTGGCTACGGCTTTTTGTCGGAGCAGGCGCACTTCGCGCGGGCATGCCAGCAGGCCGGGCTGGTGTTCATCGGGCCGCCGCCGGAAGCGATTGCGCTGATGGGTTCCAAGATCGCCGCCAAGCGCCTGGCCGAGCAGGCGGGCGTGCCGACCGCGCCCGGCTACCTGGGCGACGAGCAAGCGCCGGAGCGGCTGCGCCTGGAAGCGGAGCGGATTGGTTTTCCGCTGCTGATCAAGGCCAGCGCGGGCGGCGGCGGCAAGGGCATGCGCACTGTGCGCGGCATGGCCGAGTTCGACGCGGCTTTAGAGGGCGCGCAGCGCGAAGCACGCGCGGCATTCGGCGACGATACCGTGTTTTTGGAGAAGCTGATTGAGCGCCCGCGCCATGTCGAGATTCAGGTGCTGGCCGACGGGCATGGCAACTGCGTGTCGCTGTTCGAGCGTGAATGTTCGATCCAGCGCCGCCACCAGAAGATCGTCGAGGAGTCGCCCTCGCCGGTGCTGCTCCCGCAGGTGCGCGCGGACATGGGCGCGGCGGCGGTGCGGCTGGCGCAGGCGGCGGCCTATCGTAACGCTGGCACGGTTGAGTTCGTGCTGGACGGCGATGGCCGACCGTACTTTCTGGAAATGAACACGCGCCTTCAGGTCGAGCATCCGGTGACCGAGTTGGTGACTGGCCTTGATCTGGTGCAGCTTCAGATTGCGATTGCCGCCGGACAGCCGCTGCCCTTCAGGCAGGCCGACCTGTCGCAGCGCGGCCATGCAATTGAAGTGCGCGTGTACGCCGAAGATCCCACAACCTTTTTGCCTTCGACCGGGCGCGTGGCGCTGTTCGCGCCGCCGGACGGGCCGGGCATCCGCAACGATGTCGGTGTGCAAAGCGGCGACGAGGTCACGGTCAACTACGATCCCATGCTCGCCAAGCTGATCGTCAGCGCGCCAAACCGTGGCGCGGCAATTGCGCGGCTGCGGCAGGCGCTGGCTGATTATGCCGTGCTGGGCGTAACGACCAACCTGCCGCTGTTGCAAGCTATTGCCGCGCATCCTGCTTTTGCCGAAGGCGCGACAACGACCGATTTTTTGCAAACGCATGGCCTTCAGGGCGCGAACTTCGAGGAAGCGGCTGTGCCTGCTGAGGTGCTGGTTGCGGCGGCGCTGGCAGACGACGGACGAACGACGAACGACGAAGTCCCAGGGGCGAACGATCCCTGGAGTTTGGGGCCGTGGCGGCTGGCGGGCGAGCGCTGGCTCCGCTTCCATACCCATGACGCAGAATACACGGTGCGCGTGTCAGCGGAAAGTGACGGGTGGCGCGTTATCACCGGCGAGGACACGCTCAAGGCGGCAATTATTGCGCAGCAAACCAACATGCTCACTATCGAAACAGGGTCTGCTGTATCAGGTGGGCTTCCGTCATCTGCCCATCGTCCATCATCCGCGATCGAGCGCTTCTGGCTGGCCCATGACGGCAGCGCAAGGCTGATTGGCTGGCGCGGCAGGCACTATCGGCTCGAACGGGCCGGGCCGCTGAACGTGGATGCGCTGGGCGATGTCGGGGGCCGCGCCGGGCATGCTTCGCTCGCCGCGCCGATGCCTGGCACGCTGATCAAAGTGCTGGTCGAAGAAGGCCAGGAGGTCGCGGCACATCAGCCGTTGCTCGTGTTGGAAGCCATGAAAATGGAGCATGTCGTCGCCGCGCCGTATGATGGTGTGGTGCGGCGGCTGTTGTACACGCCCGGCGCGTTGGTGGCGAAGGGCGCGATGCTGGTGGAGTTAGCAGAGCAGTAATATTTTTTGAGATAAACTTGACAGGTTTCGTCAACCTGTCAAGTTCAGAAAAGAAATCTACCAGCGACGGCCACCACCGCCGCCACGGCCACCACGATCACCACCGCGCCGGTTGTCTTCACGCGGGCGCGCTTCATTCACCGTAATGGCCCGACCCTGCAAATCTTTCCCAGCCAGGCCCGCAATGGCAGCCATGGCTTCATCACGATCGGGCATTTCCACAAAGCCGAAGCCGCGCGACTCGCCACTGAAGCGATCACGGATAACGGTTGCAGTATCAACCTTGCCATAGGCGGTGAACAGTTCCTGCAAGTCTTCCTCAGATGCCTGGAAAGACAAATTACCAACATAGAGATTCATAATCTCTCCTTATAAGTGTCGCCAATGCTGTAACTCACACAAACGTCGGCAACAAGGACGTTCGTGGAGGAGTGTGTACCAGCGCCGATCTGCTCATTATGCGCGAACCGCAGACAACGCCGGGCTCAGACAAAAGCAATGTTTAACTATGCAAAGGTAACAACCAGGTGGCGCGGGCAAGCTATCAAACATCTACTGCGCCAGACAGTGAAGACCTCAAGGTGGGGATTGAAGCAGCAGAGCGCGACAAAGCACCAGAACAGTTCACAGCCATCCTTCACATTCATCACGAACCGCTTGATTGCAGTCAGGCGCCAGGTGAGGAACCAAACACAGTGCTTGGCCGAAGATGAACGACGTACACAAAGATAGTATACCATACATAGCAACATCGGCGCTTGCTTTACCCAATAAGCGCCTGCAATACAATCATGCTGCTGCTTCAATACCTATTCTTTAATGCTGTCTGCAATGCTGATGAGCTCGTATGTCGGCAGCGCCAGTACCACGTAGGACGGCAGCCCCAGCCGCTGCCACAGCGGGAATGGCGCGAGACCGGCGCAACGCGCCACAAGCAGCGAGATCACCGTGCCATGCGCGACGATGATGACATTGCCGGGCGCAGCAGCAACCTCGCGCTCGACGGCGGCATGGAAGCGTTCATGCGCCTGAGCGGCGGTCTCGCTGCCGAATCGTAGCTCCTCTGGATGGGCGAAGAAGGCTTCGACGGCAGCTTCGAATTGCCCCGCCGGCAGGAACCCAGCGGCGGGCCGTTCGTGCTCATGCAGGTTGTCGGCCTGCTGCGCCGTGTTGCCCAATGCGGCGGCGAGCAGCGCGCCTGTTTCGGCGGCTTTTGGCTCGCGGCTGCTTACAATCGTAGCCGGGCAGTAGGCGTGAAGACGCTCGGCCAGCGGCGTGCAGCGGCGGCGGCCCGCCTCGGACAGCCGCCATGCGCGGGCTGGCACATCCGAGCGCATCTCAGGCAGCGAGTGCTTGACCAGAATAAGGTAGCGCATGCTCGTTTGAATATAATTGTGCGGTTGCATTGTATGGTACACTCAAAAGATGACTACTTGTTGTGTTGTGCTGCGCTGGCGTAGCGTACATCGGCCTTGGCGAAGGAGCAAAGACGAAAGCCCGCATGACTCTCATTCGTCGTCCGGCGTTCGTCGTTCGTCTCTCGGTACCTTTACGATTCAGATAGGATGCTATAGGTAATAATCATCATGTCAGTGTCACATATGTTTCGGGCGTTCTTTGCCGCGCTCCTGCTGCGCTGCCCGCGCTGCCTCAAGGGCAGCATGTTCACGTCATTTTTTCACATGCGCCAACACTGCCCGGTCTGCGATCTGCCATTCGAGCGCGCCTCTGGCGAGATTACTGGCGGCATGGGTATCAATATCGTCGTGACGCTGCTGCTCGTGATCATCGTCGCGCCCTTTATCGGTTTTTCCACCGTACCGCTAATGCCCGCGTTTCTGGTCATGGGCACAGTCGTAATCTTGTTTCCAATCGTGTTTTATCCCTTTTCGCGCAGCCTGTGGGCCAGTTTCTTGTACGTCACTGGCGACAACGAAGAACCGGATTAAGTGATGAGCAGCGGAGCGAGGGAGCGTAGAGCGCATGTGCAACACTCACTCTACGCTTTACGTTTCCTCCGCTCTACGATCTGCGCTCGACGCTCTGCATGGCCGCGCCGATCATGGCGATGCCGCGCTCGATCTGCTCGACCGGCAGGTAGCTAAAGGCCAGCCGGATCGCATTGTCGCCCTGCCCATCGGCGAAGCAGCGCGTGCCGCATGTGAATGTCGCGCCGAGTTGCTCCGCGCGCTGTTGCAGCGCGGTGGCGCTCATGCCCTGTGGCAGCTCGCACCAGAAGAAAAAGCCGCCCTGTGGCACGACATAACGCACCTCTTGCGGAAAATGCTGCTGGATCGCCGCCAGCATGACATCGCGCTTGTGGTGATAATGCGCGCATAATGCCGCAATGTGGCGCTCCAACTGCCCGTTGGCACTGAAGCGCGCGACCAGGCGCGTCATGAACGGCCCGCTTGACCCTTCAACCTTGAACATTTCCAGCCGCCGGATGATCTCCGGGCTGCCGTACGCCCAGCCCTGGCGGATGCCGGGCGCGAGAATCTTGGAAAACGTGCCGAGATTCAGCACCCAACCGCTTTGATCGAGCGCGGCCAGGCTCGGCAACGCTTCGCCCTCGAAGCGCAGGTCACCGTAGGCATCGTCCTCCACCACGACCACGCCGTATTCCTCGGCCAGCGCGACAAGCCGCTGGCGTCGTTCGAGCGGCAGCGTGGTGCCGGACGGATTTTGAAATGTTGGGATCGTGTAGATGAACTTCGGGCGAATATGTTGTCTACGCAGATCGCGCAGAGTCTCCTCTAACATGTCGACGTTCAGGCCGCTGGCGTCAACCGGCGCGGTCACGATCTGCGCGCCGGCTGCGCGAAACTCCGTCACCGCGCCCATGAAGGTTGGCCCTTCGATGATTACCGTGTCGCCCGGATTGACGAACACGTAGGGCAGCAGCCCGATTGCCTGGCCGGAGCCGTATGTCAGCAGAATGTTTTCCTCGTCGGCCTCGACGCCATGGCGACGCAGCCGGTCAGCGACGACCGTGCGCAGGCCAGCGTAGGACGGGCCGTAGTTCAGCGCGCCGTCGATATCGTCGGCCAGCACGGCGTCGGCGGCTGCGACGAGCTGCTCGCGCGGAAAGAGTTCTGGATCGGCAAAACCATATGAGAAGGTGATGCGTTTCGGTTGATTTGGCCAGTGCATCTGTGACTCGACCTGTTGCGCGCGCTCGGTAAATAGTTCGTTCAGGCGGCGCGAAGCTGTTGTTGTCATGAAATCCTCTGCTGAAAACCACGTTAGCCACATAGATCCCAGAAGCTCTGGAGAAAAAACACAAGCGCCTCTTGCGCCGTGTTCGCTGTGGCTAAAGATGAGCGATTATAGTAGTAAATCAGATAGATCATGTCATTTCGAGCAGAGCGAGAAATCTCCCCAGAGAGATTCCTCACTGCGTTCGGAATGACATGATCCTCGGAGCTTTATTGATTACCTTGTAAGCATAAGGAGTATAGCACCGAACAGTTCGGGCTTGCTCGGTCATACGAATGAAATAAGCCTGCGCTCGCGCTCCTCGGCGGCGGCCATGCCGTCGGCGCGGAAGACGTAGGTGCGGCCCGGCTGGGTCGTCACGGCGTGGTGGTTGCCATGCTGATCGAGCGCAACCATGTTCATGAGCAACTGTGGCTTTGGAATGTCCAGCGTGCCTAAATCTTCAAACGCAGTGCGGCATGCGTCCTCCAACGATGCGCCGTGCCGCAATTCTGAGACAACCGTGTGCGCCGTGCTGGTCCGCAACGCCAGCTCGCCCCAGCCAGTACACGCCGCCGCGCCGTAGCGATCATCGGCGTAGTTACCTGCGCCGATGATCGGCGAATCGCCGAGACGGCCCGGATACTTCCATGCCCAGCCGCTGGTGCTGACCGCCGAAGCAATGCGGCCATTGCGGTCCTGCGCGATGAAGTTCACCGTGCCGGCAACCCGCTCCGGATCAGTGGCGAGGTTGGTAGCGCGCCGCAGCAGCGACGCGATGATCTCGCCCTGCGCGTCGCGGAAGCCTTCCGGCAAGCGCCCGTCAATGCCATCGCGCCATGCCTGCGCCGATTCGTCGGTGAGCAAATCTTCCTGTGTCATGCCCAATTCCGCCGCAAAGCGCATCGCGCCATCGCCGACCAGCAGCACATGCGGCAGTTCCTCCATGACGCGGCGGGCGAGCGTGATCACCGCGCGGTAGCCACGCACCGCGCCAACCGCGCCAGTCCGCCGTGTCGTGCCGTCCATGATCGATGCGTCTAACTCGACCTGGCCGAGCAGGTTCGGGTAGCCGCTGTAGCCAACCGAATGGTCGTTTGGATTATCTTCAACCAGCCGCGTGCCAGCCTCGACCGCGTCGAGTGCTGAGCCGCCGCGCTCCAGAATGTCCCATGCCGCGTCAATGCCTACCTGTCCGTTGCTGCTTGCGATAACGATCATCTGCTTGCTCCTTGTCCATTCAGCGCCCATGCGGCGCGTCGCTCACGCGCCATCATAGCACCAGAAGCGCTGCTTTGCGGCAAAAACAAAAGGACGTGGCACATGCCACGCCCTTTTCCCTGCGCTGAAATCGTATTAGCCGAGCGTCACCGCCGTACCGATTGACACGGCTGCCATGGAGAACAGGCTGAGCAACAGCAAGAAGTTGCGCGGTGAAATCCGCCCCGGCGCTTGCTCGGCGTCGTTCTCGTCGGTCTGCGCGCCTTCGGGCAGCGGCACCAGCAGTGTGAACGGCAGCGCCGCATGCAAAGCCGGGTTGTCATGGCCGGGCATCAGCGGGTCGATATGCTCGACAGACACCAGCTTCGGTTCAACCGGCTTCATGATCGAGGTTTGCTTCACCAGCAGCTGCGCGGGCGGCACTTCCACCACAACGCCACTGCCAAGTTCGTGGGCAAGCTCGACGGCGCTTTCTTCGTCGTAGATGTCGCTTTCATAAGCGGCCAGGATTTCGTCATAGCCAACGGGATTCGCGCGGCGCAGGCGGCGGCGCAGTTGCAGCCGCTGGTAGGTTCCGTACGATGGCCGCTGGTGCAACTGCACCTTGACCGGGCCGCCGGACAGCACGTTCGTCAGCGCGTTGCGGAATGCCGTTACATTGGCATAGCGCTGCTCCAGCGTGCGATTCGTGGCTTGCCGCATCAGGTGCGCCAGCGCGTACGGGCATGGAAGCTCGGTGTTGTGGTTGTCGAGCGCGGGCAAACTGGTGGCGTGCTGCTTTTTGCTGATAATGCCCGCCTCGCTGCCCTCGAATGGCAGTTCGCCAAACACCAGATGGTAGAGCAGCACACCCAGCGCGTACACGTCGCTGTGAGCGTCGACTTTGCCGCCGAGCAGCCGCTCTGGCGCGGCGTAGGCCAGGGCTGTTTTGGATGCGCTGGCCGCGTTCTGCGGCAGCGGCTGGCCGAGCGAAGCCAGCACGGTGCGCCCGTCATTGGAGATCACAATGTTGGCGGGCGATACGTCATGGACCAGCGTGGCGGAGCGATTGACATGCTCCACCGCAGTGGCGATGCTGTGAACGATGTTGATCGCTTCTTCGACATCCATGCGCGCGCCCTGATCGACCAGCCGATCCAGGCGCTGCTGCACAGTGATGCCCTCAAGCTTCTCAAGCACCACGTACGGCACGTCGTCTTGCATGCCAGCCTCGTACACCTGCACAATGTTGTGGTGGTGCAGCGAAGCCAGCGTCCGCGCTTCCTTGATGAAGCGCCCGCGTGTGCGCGGGTCGGCGGCGGCCTCGGGCGAAAGCTGGCGGATCATGACATCACGCTCCAGCAATGGCTGGTATCCAACATCTTCACGGATCGGCTCGTTTGAAGCAGTGCGGTCGATGAGTTCAACTGGACCAATTTTCGTAATGGTGTGCATGTTTTCTTCAGCCCCTGCGGTAATCACAGGGGCTGCCTCCCTGTTGAAAGATGTTATTTGTTCTGCGACCAATCGTACCCAAGCTGGTTGCTGTAGATGCCGGTGGCGAGCCATGCCCATTCCTGCTGCGCAACGTCGCCGTTGTCGCTCCAGCGGCTCACGCCGTTGGTCTGGGTGAATGCGCTTGCAAGCTTGGTGGCGTAGAGTTGGTGGGCGATTTGCGCATTGCTGACCATGAACTTCGGCAGCACCGCGCCGTACATCGCCAGATCCGCTTCGCCATCCAGCGGCGTGCCGTTGTGCGCGTAGCTGGCTGCCAGGCTCTGCTTGTTCTGCCACTCGCTGCTCAGGAAGCGCGACGCGTTCAGGAAATTGTCGGGCCGCTGATCGTCATGCCAGACCGCGTCCAGGCCGACCCGCCAGAAGACCTGCGCCGCCTCGTCGGTGAAGTTCGAGCTATCCGGCAGACCAGCCGGGTTCGGCACGATCTCGCCGGTGGTGCGGTCGACCGCGACGTACGTGGGCGGCAGGCCCACCGACTGATTCTGATTAAGCGGGCTGAAGGTCGCCTTGCTCAGCAGCGCGTAGTTCGTGTCCAGCAGATACCACCAGTTGTGCTGCTGGTCGGCCTCGGCAAAAACGTGGTACGCGTACGGCGCGAATGTTGACGGCGCGAAGATGACCTGCTGGTCGCTCACGGCCCAGTCGCCGGCCGCGAGGTACGGCGCGCCGTTGATCTCGACCACCGAGTGATCCCAGATTGCGCTCATCATTTCCTGCGCGAACCGCCCGTAGCTTGCGTCGTTCCAGCGCCGCTCGGCCAGCAGCAGCGCCAGCGCCGTGTCGGTGTCGGCGTCGGTCGTGGTGGCCTGGTTCGCGCCCGGCTCGTTGGTGCGGTACAGCAGACCGTTCTGATTCTGCAGGTGCATGCGCGTCCATGTCCAGAGTTGGTCGAACGTCGTCTGGTCGTTCATCCAGACCGCCATCAGCATGGCGTTAGACTGGCTGCTGGCGTTGGTGTAGCCGCCCGCCGCGCGCACCTGGCCGTTGGCGATGAACCGATCACGGAAGCTCTGGTACGACTGTGTGAGCGTTTCATTCACCGCAGGACCGGCATGGTTGACCTTGCGAATTTCGACGGTTTGCGTGCCGTTGCTAAAGGTCTTAATCGGCGTCGAGTTCGCGTAGGCGAGGTTGGTCAGTTTGCCAGCGTTCTGCGCCAGCACGCCCTTCGTTTCTGGCTCGACCACCAGATAATCAATGTTCGTCCAATCGTCGTAGAACAGGTCGTGGTACACCGCCGGGTCGCTGGCGACCTTCCAGTGCGAGTGCGCGCCGGGGAAGCTCGGCTGCCCGTTCGCGCCGTTACGCAGGTCAACCCACAGGTCGTCGTTGATCACGATCTGCGCCTCGGGCGGCACATGCTGCTGGACCCAGCTTAACGCGTCGCGCTGAATGGATGCCACATTCGACTGAAACATGTACTCGTGCGTGTTGAGTTGGAACGCGCCAATGGCGATGGCCGCAACCACGGTCGCAGGCATCAGCGACGGCATGCGCAGCAGCCCCGACAGTTCCTCAAGGAACAGGCCGATGTTGATCGCCAGGAATGGCAGCAGCGAAATGATGTAGAAGTCGTACACCACACCGCCATGCGCCAGCCCGATGATACCCAGCAGCGAGAGCAGCCCGACCATGCGGCGCGAATGATCGCCGCGCACCACGTTCCAGAGCGTGGTGAACGCGCCCAGGCCAATGATCCACGGGTCGAGCGCCAGCCACTGCATCAGCATGCGGTAAAAATCGCTCGCTGGATCCCATGGCATGCCGCCGCTGCGCTGCATCTGCCACAGCAGCGCGCCGAGCAGCGTCACCGGGCCAGCGCCGCCAGCCAGTGGCGACGAGAACGACCAGTCGATGAGTTCGGCGCGCAGGGCGGCGTACAGGAAGTAGAACGAGATAAACGACAGCGCCATGAACAGCCAGCCAGCGCGCGCAAAGCGGGCATGGTGGCGCTCCACCAGCGTCCACAGGCCGTAGATGAACGCGGGCAAGAACAGAATCGCGTTTTCTTTCGTGAGCACGGCCATGCCGAACCCGATGCCGCTGTACAGCAACGGCCAGATTTTGCCGTTGTGGCGCAGCATCAGCACCGCCGAAAGCAAGGCCCACACAACCATGATGTTGTCGAGCAGCACCATGCGCCCGTACTGCACGCTCATGGGCGACAGGGTGAACAGCAGCCCGGCGGTCATCGCCACGGTGATGCTGGTCGTCAGCCGCAGCGACAGCCGGAACAGCAGCGCGACGGCGGCCAGGTGCAGCAGCAGCATCAGCACGCGCCCGCCGTCAACGGCTGTGCCAAAGGTGTGGAAGCCGCCGGTAAAAATGCTCCACAATGAAATCAGGATCCAACCGGCGGGCGCATGGTCGTACCAATAAGCGTAGGGCGTAATCTGGCCGAGCCGCGCCGTGGCGTACGCCTGCGACATGTAAATGCCTTCGTCGCCGCTGTACAGCGGGTAGCCGAACATGTTGTAGCTGTGGACGAGCAGCGCGACCAGCACCAACACGCCAAGGGCAATGTTCGAGAGCGCGATATTCACTCGCCGGGTGGCAACAATACGTGGTGCGAGCGTTGTCATTTAAGAACCTCCCAGAGCGGTGCGGTGTGCGTTGACGTGCCGGGTCTTTTCCCATGTGTTGGTGCCCTGCATTTCGCGCCACATTGCCCGCACGGCGCTGACGCCGAGCAACACCTGGAACGGATAAAAGGCCACCAGCAGCTTCAGCCAGGCAAACTTCGACAGCTTCAGATTATGGGCAGCGGTGAATTCATACAGGCCAACCACATTGAGCACGTATTGTCCAATAAGCATGTACATGGGCAACCACAGGATCATCGCCAGCAATGGTGCCACTTTTACGAAGAAGAAGGTGTAGATCGAAATCGGCAGGTACAGCGCGGTAATGGTCTGGAACACCGGCGATGACAAGGTGTAGAGCGCCAGCATGCGCTGCTTGAACAGCGGCAACTGCCAGTACAGGCCGCGACGCAAGACTTGAATGAAGCCCTGATTCCAGCGGGTGCGCTGCTTGACGAACTGCCCGACCGTTGGCGGCGTTTCTTCCTTGGTTACATATGCGTCGTCGTAGACCACGCGGATGCGCTCACCCATCATGCTCAGGCGGATGCCTATTTCGGCGTCCTCGGTCAGGCATGTCTCGTCCCAGCCGCCGATCTTGTTCAGCACGCTGCGGGCGAAGAAGATCGTGTTGCCGCCGAGCGGGATCACGCCCGCGCGCGAGTGGAAGTGCAGGCGGCTCTTGAACCAGAAGAAATATTCCAGCACGTTGAGCGCCGAGAACCACTTCGAGTCGTAGTTCATCAATTGCACACCCGACTGCACCACATTGACGCCATCGTTCACCATGACGGTGTTGACGATGTTGAACACGTCGGGGTGGATGTGATCTTCCGCGTCGAAAATGGTGACAACATCGTTCTTGGTGAACGGCAGCGCCACGTTCAGACCATGCGGCTTGTTGATCGGATTGTCCTGGAACACGATCAATTGGACGTTGTCGATGCCGCGATTCACAAGCTCGACAATTTTCTCTTGCACCTTGGCGATCGTGCCCTTATCATCAATGCGGCAGATCACCACAATTTCGAGCAGATTGCGCGGGTAGTTGGCCGCAAGCATGCCTTCAATCGTATGCTGGATGACGTCTTCCTCGTGGCGGGCTGGTAACATGACTGTGAAGCTTTTCTGCGGCGGAATGAACGCGGCGGGCGCGCCGTACTCTTCCTTCCGGCCAACATCGTTCCACGAGTACAGCATCAGCACGGTGCTGTACGCCGACTGTGCGAGCAGCAGCAGCGACATAACGACAAGTGCAATGATAAAAACCGACATGAACACATCTCCTTTTGTACCAACCACATGCAAAATGCCCGGTGTGCTGCATCATCGCAAAGCACATGATGTTGTCTGATGCCCGGCAGGTTGCGCATACCTGCCCGGACACCATGTAGGGTACGTGATGGACGTGAACGGCAAATGATTTACACCATGGCGGAGCTATCATTTTGTTAATGTCTGTGCTGCGAACGCGTATGTACGATGGAGGATAGGATTAGATTGTTTAAACGAGTTGGTGAGCAGGGAAGCGCGTGTCATGTACGGGGTGGGGTATGTGTATGCGTATAGGTGCACGAGGCAATCTGAAACGACATAAGGAGACATGATTCAGCCCATGCGCTGGGGCGAAGGAGTAGTTCCGCACCTTCCTGACGGCTTATGTCAGATTGGTGGACTAACATGCAATCTGGACAAAAATGCGGCAGGCATGGCAGCAAAGCGAACATTCGCCTCGACAAATGCGTGTCGGAGCCGTGGGACGTTAAACGAAGGGCAGCGCCATGCGACAGTGATGAACTCCGCTGTCGCATGGTGTCATTGCGTGTAAAAGATATATGAATGCTATGTTATGTTGCGATCAATAATCGAGATGAGCGGTTGCCGCAGCGCAGCAACATTTACATTATCGGCGCGATGCGGAAACGGGCGGAACGTCTACCCCGAGCACGATGGCGTCACCGGGCGGCGTGACGCCGGGGCCAAAGTAGACCATGGCGGGCGATGGCTGATAGGCGGTGAGCATGCGATCGCGCCGCAGCACGCTGCCGTCGGCGCGAGTCACCGCACGATCCACGCGGACATTCATCCCTGCGATAGCGTCGCTCAGCACGCGGGTTGTGCCGCTCGGAAGTGTGCCATCATACGTCCATGTGGGCGCGCCCGCCGCCTGCCGGTTGGTAATCACCGGCTTGCTTGACGAGACCTTGCGCCCGTCGTTGATGCCCCACAGCGTAAAGGTCAGCTGGCTGCCCTGCATGCCTGCTTCGACGTACACCAGGTCGCTGGTGTCGTTGCGCCAGCGAAAATCGAGGCCGCTGGTCTCAATCGCGGCGTCCATGCCGGGCTGGTCGGCGAAGGCAGCCAGCATAATGCTATGGCCGGTCTTCTGCGTCACCTCCAAACCAGCCGCCCACACCGCCCGGTACAGTGTTGTGGACACATAACACACGCCGCCACCGACCGTTTCGACCAATTGATCGCCGACGATTGCCAGGCCAGACACATAGCCCTGCTTCGGCGAAATCGCGCCGACGGCCTTGAGGAAGGAGAGCTCCTGGCCGGGCTGAACGATGGTGCCGTTGAGGGCTTTAGTTGCCAGTGCGACATTGTGCTGTGCAACGCTGGGGATGATCATGGTCGCGCTGCCGAGTGCGGTCATGGGCGTGGCGCGCGCGGCCCAGGTGGCGGCTTGCGGCTGCTGCGCGAGCATCTGCTGGCCCAGCGGCGCGCGTGTGACTGTGTTATTGGCCGCGTCGTAGGCAAAGCGCGCGCGCTCGAAGTATTGCACCAGCGCGCCCTGCTCGGTGAATTCTTCCGAAATGGGGTAGCCGAACACGGCGACGCCGCCGTTCGTCTTCCAGAACCACGCAAATGCGCCGCCGATGCTATGGCCGCTTTCCTTGATCAGCGTGCGGTCGGCACCGGGGCTTTCGTTCAGCCATGCGAATGGTGCTGTGCTTTCTTTGCCAGCCGCTGCGCTGCGCCCAAGGCTTGACAGCACGACATGATCGTTATGCCATTCAAAACGGGCATACGTGAAATATTGCAGGGCGATGCCATCTTGCGCCACCACTTCGGTGAGCGGCGGGCCGAAGATTGTTGCGCCACCATGGGCATTGTAGAAGCTCAGAAACGGATCGCGCAGCGTGTGGCCTGTTGCATCGACATACTGAATAGGCAGCGGCGGCGTTTGGGCAGCGCGCGCTGTTTGCGCGTGGCTGCCGCCAAATGACAATGTTAAAAAGAGCATGCTGGCAATCGCAGCAGCAAGGCGTCGAAACATATGCTTCCTCAGCAGTACACCTGACAGGTTTATGACAGGTCGCAGTTATTGTACCGCACTGAATGAAGTATTTCAGGCAGATTACCTGCAATGTCCTAAAATGTGGCATTTTCTCATATACGCCTGGGCAGGGGATTTGCAT
>DASTWM010000376.1:0-13435 GCA_035765855.1 Roseiflexaceae bacterium | reverse complement strand
GGCATTTGCCGCCCCCGCCGGGCCGTAGCCAACCACGCCGAAGGTAAAATGCAGCAGGTGGAAAATGATAAACAGCAACAGCGCAATGCCACCCCAGCGCATCGTCATCGAGGCCAGGCTGGCCTGCACGACATGCTTGGTGTTGTACTTCACTGGCCGGGCTGCCCAGTCAGCGCGCGTCAGTTGGTAGGCCATCACAACGTGCAGCACAATCGCCACAATCAGCACAATGCGCGCGATCCACAGCAGAAATGTTTGTGGAAAGAGCGGCTCGCCAACGGTTCGTAGAAAGCCTGCATACTGATTGAGAACCTCCTGACCGAGAAAAATCTTGAGATTCCCGGCCATGTGTCCGATCACGAACAACACGTAGATAAGGCCCGTGATTGCCATGATCGCCTTTTTGCCGATTGATGAGCGGTAGACGGTTCTAACGCCTGTCATGACTGTTGTCATACGCTTGTCCTTCTAGCTGTTCAACAGGTGTACGCATAAATATACGCACAAACAGTTCCTTAAGATGTGCCGATGCGCGCCAATTACACACATGGGAATGGAAAAGTGGTTGGTGATGCGTGCGAATATTGGTGTGAAAGGTACTGCGAGAGTGTGAGAATAGTTTCACGAACTTCTCATATTATAGCGCAAAGCTGTGTGCATGTCTAACGATCTTTTCGTAAAAAGCGCGCTACAAAGCGGATGAAACGCTTTCATGCATGCAGCAGGCCACATTGACAATGTGGTGGAGGTGGAGTATAGTTGCCGCTCTCAGGAAGAGCAGATATGTAAATAAAAGATAACGATTGTGGACACCGCGCCACTTCAGGTTGAGAACCTTGGTTTTCGTTATCGCACTGCCGCGACGCCGTCGCTCCACGATGTAGACTTTGCTGCTCGTGCGGGCGAATTGCTGGTGGTCGTCGGCGGCAGTGGCAGCGGCAAATCCACGCTGCTCCGCTGCCTGAATGGCCTGATTCCGCGCAGCTACCGCGGCGATCTGACTGGCATGATCACGATCGGCGGGCAGAATCCGGCTGAGCTTGGCCTGGCCGAGTTGGCGCAGTTGGTTGGTACGGTGTTGCAAGATCCTGACCGGCAAATCGTTGCCAGCTATGTCGGGCGGCAGGTGGCTTTTGGGCCAGAGAATCTTGGCTGGCCGCGCGAACGCATCCATGCCGCTGTCAGCAGCACGCTTGAACGGCTCGGCATCGCGCACCTCCGCCACCGCGAGACCGGGCTGCTGTCCGGCGGCGAACGCCAGAAGGTGGCGCTGGCGGGGCTGCTGTCCATGGAGCCGCGCATCCTGCTGCTCGACGAGCCGCTGGCGAGCCTCGATCCGGCGTCGGCACGCGAGGCGCTGGCGTTGTTCCGGCAGTTGGCCGACGAAGGCCACACCGTGCTGCTGGTGGAGCATCGCGTCGAGGATGTGCTTCATGCGCGGCCTGAACGGGCGCTGTTTCTGCGCGAAGGCCGGCAGGCATTTCTTGGCCCAACGGCGGAGTTTCTTCAGTTGGCCGACCCGCTTGAGGTGAAGCTGCCTGCGGCTATCGCACTGCAATCACTGGCGAGCGAGCATGCCATGCCTTCTGTCGTTAAACCACGACTCGCGCCCGGCAATCCAATTATCGCGTTCGATGATATTCATTTTGCCTACGACAAAGGAACGCCGATTCTGAAAGGCGTTTCGCTCGACGTGCGCGAAGGCGAAGTGGTCGCCATTCTGGGGCCGAACGGCGCGGGCAAAACCACGTTGCTGCGCCATGCTATTGGCCTGCTGCGCCCGACGCGCGGCCAGGTGCGCGTGAATGGGGTCGATGCTCGGCAGGCGACGGTGGCACAGCTTGCGCGCACGGTTGGCTACGTGTTCCAAAGTCCCTCGCACATGCTGTTTGCGCCGACTGTGCGCGAGGAATTGTTGTTCGGGCCGCGCAACATCGGTCGGGATGTGCAGGCCATGGAGGCGGCTGTGCCGCAGGCGCTGGCCCAGGTTGGGCTGGCCGACTTTGAAGAACGCGCGCCGTTATCACTCTCGTTCGGTCAACAGAAGCGGCTCGGCATTGCGGCGGTGCTGAGCATGCAGCCGCGCGTGCTGGTGCTCGACGAGCCGACCGCCGGGCAGGATCATGGCAGCACGCGCATGCTCATGCAGACGATTGGCAGGCTGGAAGGATTGGCCGCGACGGTGCTGATCACGCATGATGTCGATCTGGCGGTGAGCTATGCCACGCGGGTGGTGCTCATGCGCGACGGCCAGATCGAGGCCGATGGGCCGCCCGAACAGGTGCTGGGCGACCGGGCGCTCATGGAGCGCTGCCGGGTCGTGCCGACATCGCTGCTGGAACTTAACCTGCGGCTGCTGCCACGCACTGGTCGCTTTTTGCCGCTTGAACAGTTGGTGGATTACGTTGGCAAGGACGAACGACGAACGACGAACGACGAACAATTCGGCGATTTCACTTCGTCATCGGTCCTTCGTCCTTCATCTTCAGATAGCTAAAGGAGGTCTGGCATGGCATCGCAGGCTCGTCGTCCGGTAGAACCGCAGAATCGTTTTCTGCGGCCGCTGGTTCCCATCCTGATCGTGTTGGTTGCTGGCATTGTCTTTTTGTTTATCGGAAATGTGATCTCCGCATCACAAAGCGCAGATTCAACACCGCTCGACGCCGGCAGGATGATTCCGTACCTGGTGGTTGGCGCGGTGGTCGTGTACGGCCTGGCGCTGCTGGCTGGCGACCGCGACCTGTGGCGTATCAGCACGCGCGAGGTGGTCTACATGGCGATTGGCGCGGCGTTGTACGGCGTGTTGAGTTGGGCCACAAACATCATTCAACTGCCCTCGGTCAGCCTTGTTTCGCTGCGCCCGGCCATTGTGATTCCGATCTTTTTTGGCGTGGTGTTCGGTCCGGTGGTCGGCTTCTTCACCGGATTCGTCGGCAATGTGCTGGGCGACGCGCTGACCGGCTGGGGCGTGTCGCCGACATGGGACATTGGCAACGGGCTGATCGGCCTGATCGCCGGTTTGGCGGTTGTCTTTCCGCGCACCCGCCGCAGCCTGAACATTACCGCAATCAGCGTGATTGTTATTCTCGCGATCATCTCGGCGCTGCTGCTGCTGTATCCCGAGACAGAAAATGTGCTGTTCGGCGAAGGAACCGTGGGCGCGTACTGGTGGATTCCGCTGCTGGCGGCGGCGCTGGTTGCGGTTGCATGGGTGCTGCTGCGCGACCGCGAAGAGTTGGCGCTGACGCAAATGTGGGGCGCGCTGGCGATCATCGGCGGTATCGGTTTCGCGGCGATAGCTGATATCTGGTGGAACGGCTACTCGCTGCTGACCGCGCTGCTCGGCGAGTTTGTTCCAGCGACAAGCTCGAATCTGATCAACGCGCTGATTCTGCTGCCGATCCTGCTGGCGGCATGGCGCAGCGCGCAGGCGCAAACCGGAAGATAGGTGTAAGTTATGAGTTTTGCGTTATGAATAAAAATGTAACGCAAAACTCATAACGCAGAACGCAGTATGCTTGCCACCTGGAACTACAAAGAGCGTGACACGATTGTGCAGCGGCTTGATCCGCGAGCGCGGCTGATCTTCGTGTTTTGCGCGACCATAGCAACGGTGCTGCTGTGGGATTTCCGGCTGGTGCTGATCCCGGCGGCGCTGGCGCTCGCGCAGCTTCTGCTGGCCCGCCTGACATGGCGCGAGCTGCGGCGCTTCGTGATCTTCGTCGGCATCTTCTCCGTGCTGCTGACGTTGCTCACGCTGCTGACGGGCCGTGGCGGCGCTGGCGTGTACACGACCGAGCACATGATCTGGCAGGGTCGCGTGCTCGGCCTTGCCGTAACGCTGAGCGCCGAGCGGCTGGCGTTTGCGGCCACGCAACTGCTGCGGCTGTTTACCATGGCGGCGCTGGCCGTGGTGCTGCCGTTCACCATTCATCCGGCATGGTACGGCGTGACGTTCCGGCGGCTCGGCCTGCCAGATAACCTCGCCTTCGCGCTGGAGCTTGCCGTGCGTTTCGTGCCAAGCCTGTCGCGCGATTTTGTCACCACGCTCGACGCGCAGCGGGCGCGCGGCTACGAGCTTGAGCGAGCGGGTGGCATCCTCAAAGCCATCCGCAACATTGCGCCGCTGATCGTGCCGGTGACGATCGGCTCGATCCTCAAAGGCGAGGACGTGATCGACGCCATGAACCTGCACGCCTTCGGCACGGGGCCGCGCACATGGTCGCAGGAGCTTCGCTACCGGCCCGCCGACTGGGCGCTGATTGTGCTTGGCGTTGGCCTGCTGGCGGGCGTGATTGTGTTGCGCTTTCAAGGCTACGGCGGGCTGTGGGTGCCGGAATGGTTGCTGGCCATGAGCGGGTGAGTTGGTGACAGGATGACATGGAACTGCGGAACTCGTGGGAACTGAGGGAACTGCGGTTCTCTTTCCATCGTCCATCGCCCATCGTCTATCGTCTTGAAACGTTTGCGACGCCTTCCCGCGTAGGGTATAATGCAAACATCTGTTGCATATTCCGGGGAATGATCATGGCATCGCAAGCGCTCTACCGGCGCTATCGCTCGCAAACATTCAGCGAACTGATTGGGCAGGAGCATATCGTGCAGACGCTTCGCAACGCGCTTGCGGAGGGCCGGCTCGCGCATGCCTACCTGTTCACTGGCCCGCGCGGCGTCGGCAAGACCAGCGTGGCGCGGCTGCTTGCCAAAGCGGTGAACTGCACGGCTGACGGCGAGCGGCCATGCGGCGAGTGCGCGATGTGCGTGGCAGTCGCGGAGGGCAGCGCGGTCGACGTGATCGAGATGGACGCCGCCTCGCACACCAGTGTCGAGGACGCCCGCGAAATCATCGAGCGGGTGCAGTTCCGCCCGACGCAGGGTACGTACAAGGTCTACATCATCGACGAAGTCCACATGCTCTCCACAGCGGCCTTCAACGCGCTGCTGAAGACGCTAGAGGAGCCGCCCGGCCACGCGCTGTTCATCCTCGCCACAACTGAAGTACATAAAATTCCGGCGACAATCCTGTCGCGCTGCCAGCGCTTCAACTTCAGCCGCCATACCGTCGCCGCGACCGCCGAACACTTGCATGAAATCGCCGCGCAGGAAGGTTTCACGCTGGAAGCGGGCGTGGCCGAATCGCTGGCGCGCGCCGCGACCGGCAGCATGCGCGACGCGCTGAGTCTCATGGACCAGTTGATGGCCTACGGCGGCAACACGATCACGATTGGACAGGTGCAAAATCTGCTGGGCGCAACCGAAGCTCAGGAGGTGACGGCGCTGATCGACGCGCTCATCCGGGCTGATGTAGCCGAGGGGTTGCGCGCAGTCGCCGGTGTCGCGGCCCAGGGGGCGGATCTGCGCCAGTTCGCGCGCGATGTGGTGGAACGGCTGCGTTCGCTCATGCTGCTCAAGGCGGGCGGCGATCCGGCGCTGCTCGACGCGACTGAGGACGAACTTGCTGTGCTCCATGAGCAGGCCCGCGCGGGCGATGTGGCTGATTTTCTGGCATGGGTACGACTGTTCAGCGGGCTGGACGTGCAGTTGCGCTCCAGCGCGATTCCGCAGTTGCCGCTTGAAATGGCGGTCGTCGAGGCACTGACCATGCCGACGAGGGATGAAGGACGAAGGACGAAGGACGACCAGAAGCAGGCAGCCGAACTTCGCCGTCCGTCACCCCGATCTTCTGCGCCAGCCACGCCGGCCCGCGCGCCTGCGCCACCATCAAATGGTCATGCTGCTACGCCACCAGTTGAACAGGTGCCAGCGCGCCGCGTCGCCGAGACGCCTGCATCGCCGCCGGTTGAGCATGCGCCGCCCGCCGAGGAGACGAAGCCAGCGCCGGTTGAAATTGCGCCGCCCGCTGAAATGATTAACGATGATCTGTCGGTGCCAGCCGCCGCTGCCACGCAGCACAACGACGAGGACGCCAGCGCGATCGCGGCAGCGAACGCTGATGTGGCCGTATTCGAGCAGGTCGAGAACGCATGGCCTGATGTCGTGCGCGATGTGCGAGTCGAGAATAAGATGGTCCAGGCGCTGCTCAATAGCGGCGTGCGACCGGTGGACGTGCAGGGCGATGTGGTTGTGCTGGAAGTGGACTCTGAGTTTCTAATGTCGCGCCTCGATCAGCCGAAATCGCGCGCCATTATCGAAACTATTTTGAGCAAGTGGATGGGGCAGCCGTATCGCATTCAATGCGTGGTGAAGGCCCAGCAGCGTGACAATCCGCACACTTTGCGCGAGCAGGTGCGCCAGATTCGCAAGGACAAGCTCATTCGAGCCGCACTGAATATTTTTGATGCCGATATCGTCGCCGTGGAGCGCGACGACCAAGGAGAATAACCATGAACCAGCGTGATTTGCAGAAAATGATGCAGCAGGCGCAGCAGATGCAAAAGCAGATGGCGAAAATTCAGGACGAGCTTGCTAGCGAGATTGTGGAAGGCACGGCGGGCAGCTACATCAAAGTGACCATGAATGGCCACCGCGAACTGAAGTCGCTGACGATCGCGCCGGAAGTGGTCGATCCTGAAGATATCGAAACGCTGCAGGAATTGTTGATGACGGCCTTCAATGACGCAAGCCAGAAAGCTTCCGAGCTATCTGAGCAGCGCATGGGCGCGCTCACCGGCGGCATGAAGCTGCCCGGTTTCTAGAAAGGTTTGAGTTATGAGTGTTGGGTTATGAGTTTGCGGGATTAAAACTCAAAACTCATAACTCAAGATTCAGCACTACTATGACGAACGGTTACGATAATCCCATCATGGTCGAGCCGGTCGCGCGGCTGATCGAGGAGTTCGGGCGGCTGCCGGGCGTCGGGCCGAAGACGGCTTCGCGGCTGACGTTTTTCCTGCTGCGCGCGCCGGAGGAGCAGAGCCGCGCGCTGGCCGAGGCGTTGCAGGCGCTCAAAGAGAACGTGCGCTTCTGCGAGCGCTGTTTCAACATCTCGACCGAAGAATTGTGCGTGTACTGCGCTAATCCCAACCGCGACCAGAGCACGATCTGCGTGGTCGAGGAGCCGCTTGACGTGATCGCGATCGAGCGCACCGGCGGCTATCGTGGCGTGTACCATGTGCTGCATGGCCGCATTGCGCCGCTGGAAGGCATGAACCGCGAAGACATTCACTTCGACGACCTGATCGACCGCGTGCGCACCGAGCCAGTTGACGAAATTATCATTGCGACCAACCCGAACCTTGAAGGCGACGCCACCGCGTTTCACTTGCAGCGCGCCCTTGCTCCGCTTGGCGTGCGGGTGACCAAGATCGGGCGCGGCCTGCCGACTGGCAGCGATCTGGAGTGGGCCGATCCCAACACGCTTGGCTCTGCGCTGGAGGGCCGCCGCGAGTTTTAGCTGGACCTTTGGGGATTGAACATGCACAACGGGAGCGACGGATATATCGTCGCTCCCGTTGTATGTTTAGGCAACACGCTGAAGCTGACCGACATGGCGAGCAGCTTTGGTGCGCGAGCGCAGCCCCAAGATGCCGACGATCGTGCCGATCACGCCGAAGATGATACCGACGATGCCAACCAGTAGCGCGGTCTGCGCGGCATGTTGTGCGGCGCTCGTCTGCGCCTGAAGTTCCGCTGGTGTGGCCTCGCTGGCTGGGAACGCGACGGTGTTCTTCGCCTCCACAGAGCCGAAGGTGGTTGGACTGCTGGTCATGGAAACATCAACCGGCGCGCCGTTGATATCGCCCCAGATGTGCCACGTATAATCGCCCGCCTCGGTCGGCAGCACATCTGCCGTGTACGCGCCATCCTCGCCCCATTGCGCCCGCAGCTTCAACTCCTTCTTCGAGCCGCCAAAGCTAATCTCAGCTTTGAGCGTATCCTCCAGACCGTTCACTTTCTCGCCGGTTTTCTTGTTCGTCACGAATAAATCAAGGCCATTCGGCTCGCCCTGATACGCAGGTTCGTTATGAAAGCCAATAACGATTTCGTAGTCACCAGCCTCAGTGTGGCCGTGGGCCATAGTTATGGATGTGGTGAATGGAACGAGCGCAAGCGCAACCAACATGGCGAATGCAAGGCGACAAAGTAAGCGATTCATGGATTCCAATTCCCTTCTTTGAATACGTGTTAAATCTTTTGTCCGTGGCATGGACAAGACAGCATGGAAGCATCCTCGCAACCACGACTATTTAATACTTCTTGAGTATAGCGAGGCGATAAGCTGGCATCAGGCATGGATCCACAACGCATCGTTACTATTCCGCAACTTTTGGTTGAAAGCAGATCATGTAACATTGAACAGCGCGGCACGATATGTGATACAACAGCGCTATCATGGTTTATTGATCGGCTTCAGACCTTTGTTTGAGCAAAGCGTAAGTTGAAATAAAAGGAACAGCATGGCAACAGATACTGCGCGAGCAAGCGGCATTCTGCTGCACCCTACGTCGCTGCCGGGGCGCTGGGGCATCGGCGATCTTGGCGCGGCGGCGTACGCCTTTGTGGATTTTCTGGAGGCCAGCGGGCAGCGGCTGTGGCAGGTCATGCCACTCGGCCCGACTGGCTACGGCGACTCGCCGTACCAGAGTTTTTCGGCTTCGGCTGGCAACCCGATGCTGATCAGCCCGGACGTGCTGCGCGGCGAAGGTCTCTTGACCGATGAAGATTTTGCCGACGCGCCGCAGTTTCCCGACGACCATGTCGATTATGGCGCAGTCATCGAGTTCAAATTGCAACTCCTGCGCCGCTCCTACGAACGCTTTACCGAGCATGCCTCGCCGGGGCTGCGGCAGGAGATGAGCGACTTCCGCGCCCGCAATCACATGTGGCTGAACGATTACACGCTTTTCGCCGCGCTCAAGGCCCACCACGGCGGCGCGGGCTGGGTGAACTGGGATGCGCCGATTGCGCGCCACGAGCCGGATGCGGTGGCGCACTGGGTGCAGGAGTTGAACCAGGACGTGCAGTTTCACAGCTACATGCAGTTCCTGTTCCGGCGGCAGTGGACGCGGCTCAAAGACTACGCGAACGAGCGCGGCATCCATGTTATCGGCGATATCCCGATCTTTGTGGCCTATGACAGCGCCGATGTGTGGGCCAACCGCGAGCTGTTCTCAATTGACGAAGACGGTAATCCAATCTTTGTCGCCGGTGTGCCGCCGGATTACTTCAGCGAAACCGGGCAACTGTGGGGCAACCCGCTGTACAACTGGGACGTGCTGGCCGAGCGCGGCTACAATTGGTGGATCGAGCGCTTCCGTGGCACATTCGCGCTGTATGATATTGTGCGGCTCGACCATTTTCGCGGCTTCGCGGCCTACTGGGAAGTGCCAGCGTCCGAGGAAACCGCTATCAACGGCCGCTGGGTGACGGGGCCGGGCGCGGCCTTGTTCGATGCGGTTCAGGAGGCGTTGGGCGATCTGCCGATCATCGCCGAGGATCTTGGCCTGATCACGCCGGATGTCGTGGAGCTGCGCGACCAGCTCGGCTTTCCCGGCATGAAGGTGCTGCATTTCGCATTCGGCGGCAAGGCCGACGATCCGTACCTGCCGCACAACTGCGCGCCGAACTGCGTCGCCTACACCGGCACGCATGACAACGATACGACGCTGGGCTGGTGGCAGACGCTTTCCGAGCCGGAGCGCACGTTCGCGCAGATTTACATGGGGCGCGACGGCAGCGACATTTGCTGGGACTTGATCCGCCTGGTGTCGTCGTCGGTCGCCGACATGGCGATTTTCCCGCTGCAGGACGTGCTGAAACTTGGGACCGAGGCGCGCATGAACACCCCGGGCCGGGCCGGCGGCAACTGGAGCTGGCGTTACACGCCCGACCAACTGAGCAGCGAGGTTGCCAATCGGCTGCGCCAGCTTACCGCGATCTACGGGCGGCTTGCGGAAACGTGACACAAAGATCGAAGATCGAGGATTGAAAATGGCACTGCACAAGCCTGCGATCCTCGATTCTCTACCAGCTATCTTCAATCGCTGGTTCTCATCGTGAGATCAAGTAAAACCTGGATAATTATGTCGTTCCGAACGCAGTCATGTCATTCCGAACGCAGTGAGGAATCTCTCGTGAGAGATTCTTCGCTTCGCTCAGCATGACACATAGCACAATGTTTATTTAATCTCACTATCAGTTCTTACGTTTATAAAGGAATAATCATGACCACATCAACCAAACGCGCGCCATTGCGCGTCGGCGTGATTGGCGCGGGCTGGCCCGGTGAGCGGCATGCCGAGGGCTATCTGGCGTATGACGACGCCGAGTTGGTCGCGATTGCGGACCTCGACGACACGCGGCGGGCTGCGTTTGCCCGGCAGTACAACGTTCCGCAGACCTACGCCGATTACCATGATCTCCTCGCCAACCCGGACATCGAGGCGGTCAGCGTGGCGCTGCCGAACTTTCTGCACCGCCCGGCGGTCATCGCGGCGCTGGAGGCGGGCAAGCATGTATTATGTGAAAAGCCGCCCGCTGTCACGCTGGCCGACGCGCAGGAGATGCAAGCTACCGCCGATCGGCAAGGCCGGCTGCTGGCCTACGCGCTGCAACGCCGCTCCACGCCTGCCTCGCAGGCATTGCGCGAAAAGCTTCAGGAAGGCGTGCTGGGCGAGGTCTACCATGCGCGCTCGGTCTGGACGCGGACATGGGGCGTGCCGCAGGGTCTGGGCGGCTGGTTCACTGACCCGGCGCGGGCTGGTGGCGGCGCGCTGATCGACATTGGCATCCATGTGCTCGATCTGGGTTGGTATCTGATGAGTTGCCCCACGCCGCGCACCGTTTCAGGGCAGGTATACAACAAGTTCCCCACCCTGACCAAAACCGACGATAGCGCGTTCGCGCTCATCCGCTTCGATGACGGGCGCTCGTTGCAGCTTGAAGCCAGTTGGGTGCTCACGCAAGATGTGGATCAGATGGGCGTGAACTTGTACGGCACGCGCGGTGGCGCGCATGTGAATGACAACAATCTCGATCTGTTCACCGTGAGTGAAGAAGGCCGCGTGCGCTCCAGCCCGCTCATGCCTTTTGGCGGCAATCTGCTGGCGTTTAAGTACCAGGCGGCCAACTTCGTGCGGGCGGTGCGCGGCGAGGAGCCCCCGCGCACGTCGGCGCAGCAGGGCGTACAACTCATGCAGATGATCGACGCGATCTATCGCTCAGCTAAACAGGGCAGCGAGATTGCGCTCGCGTAGGGCTGATACTTACACATGATGTAAAAACAGGTCATGACGAACGACGAAAGACCAAAGACGAAAGTACAGGCAGCATTCGTCATCCGTCCTTCGTCCTTCGTCGCATCAGACTTCTGGAGTTAAAATGCATACGCTGGCGCGATAAATACGCCATGCGCCAGTGCCGGGTCGGGCCAGTCGGCGGGTGGAATACCCTCAACAGTTGTCGCGAAGCCGACCGGGCCAGCGCCGCGCGTCATCAGCCGGGTGTGGAACACGCCTGCTTCCATGGTCGGCTGCACCAGCGTAATCGTGGCATTTTCAAGTGTGAACACAGCTACGCGCAATGGCAGCGGCACGAGATTGACGATCGGCGGCGCGGCAACACCAAGCAGTGCAGCGTATTCCTCGCGTGCAACGGCGATGTCTTCGACGGCAACCGTCACGCCCGCAATGCCAACAACGCCGTTGGCATGCTCGCGCGCCTCGCCCTCCGGTACCCGCAGCGCACGCGGCGTTACATCCCCGCACAGGAACGGCAGGTTGGCGCTCGGCGGCAGGCCGGTTTGCCAGCGCAATTGCTGGCCGTCGGGCCGCTGCCGCCCGCCATCAGTCGGGCCGGTCATGTTCAATCCACGGCGGCTTGCCTGCGCGATCACCTGGCCCGTGTCGTCCGGCAGGAGTGCAAAATCGACCAGTCCTTCGCCCGCTGCGGTGTGCCGCCACCAGCGGTGCTCCGGCGCTTCTCGCAGAAACGCAATTAATTCCAGGTACACACCGTCGGCAAAGGCCACCAGCGCGTTGTGTGTCGCGCCGTCGGTGTGGGTGCCGCCCGGCGTGACGGTGAAGCCGAGCGCCCGGTAATCCTCAACAGCAGTATCCAGGTCGCCGACCAAAATGACCAAATGATCAAGTTTCAAAGTCATGAGAGTCCTCGCAAGCTATGCTGCCGTACAGCAGAAGCATAGGTGTTTTTGTCGAATTTGTCACGCGTTTTGCGCCGTTTCGTGCTTGACGTTCTTCTTTGAGGCTGGTATTGTTAATTAACGCTGTTCTGATTTCTAAGGTATTACTTCAACGAGATGTGAGCCACAGAGGACACAGAGCACGCAGAGGGAGCCGTAATAATTTTCATCTCTGTGGCCTCTGCGATCTCTGTGGCAAGCGAACTATTGTTGTACACTATCGATCATGACCTCACGCCGTCAATTCTTGCGCGCACTCGCCGCTACGCTGCCCGCCGCTGCACTCTACGAGTTGGTGCATGCCGCGCCGCAGCAGCCATCGCCGCCGCGCAGCATATGGCTGCCGCTCATGGGGCAGTCACAGCAGTCCCAGCCAGCGCGTCCCGCCGCATCGCAGAGTGTATGGCTGCCGCTGGTCGGGCAGATGCAGCCGCGCGATCCGTTTGATTGGCCCATCCTTGGTCCGGCATCCGGCACCATGCGGCAGGCATTTGACTGGCTGATGGCGCGAACGCGATCTTACACGGCTGTCGATATAGCACGAATCGTGCGCGCTTACGCCCGGATCGGCACGCATGTCGGCGTCGATTGGTTCCTCGCCATGGCGCAGATGTGCCATGAAACCGGCAGCCTGACAAGCTGGTGGTCGGACTTGCCGCGCCGCAACCCGGCAGGCATTGGCGTGTCGGGCGCGACGCGCGAAGGAACGCCTGACACGCCGCCCGGCGCGGAATGGGCGTGGGACGGCGCGCGCTGGCAGGCCGGCTGGAGTTTTCCAAGCTGGGCCGATCATGCAGTGCCGACGCACCTGGGCCTCCTGCTTGCGTATGCGCTTAAGGACGAGCACGCCACCGACGATCAGTTGACGCTCATGGCGCAGACGCTCGGCGGGCGCAATCTCGGCTCGTTACGCGGCATTGCCCCGACCATCACTGGCCTGAATGGCCGCTGGGCCGTTCCCGGCACGATGTACGGGCAGCGCATTGTTGTGCTGGCGCGGCAAATGCGTGCTGCATCCGCCGGGTAAATCTGCAAAACCTCTGACAAATCCAACCAAAAGCTACCGCAACGCAGTTCGCTTCCAACGCTTTGATACATTGCATTTTTGCTCTGATTTCGATGCGGCATAGTATGTACCATTTTGCGCCAAATCGGCGTTAATACCTGTATAAGGTTTGTTCTTCTCATGGCGGCATCGCACCGAGAAGTTGCGGGACAGAACTAGTCCGTTGCTTTTGCACACCAGCATTGCAATTTGCTTATGCACAGAATGGCTCTATCATCAACTGCTCATGGGCGCGCATCCGCTCCGCTCGTAGTGCCATCGCTCCGGCT
>DASTWM010000375.1:0-6018 GCA_035765855.1 Roseiflexaceae bacterium | reverse complement strand
GAAGCCTATTTCAACGGTGAGCGGCTCACGCCCGAGGAGCTCGACCTGATTAAGCAATATTTGCGGCAGTATCTGGAGCGCGTGATCATGGCAGGCGACGCGAATCGGCGCATGTTGCTTACGCGGCTGGAAAAGCTGCGCAGCACACGCGATATCGAGCATTTTGCCGACGATCTGTCGGAGTTCGGCGTCGAGCCATTTTGACAGAAGTGCCCTGACAGGCTACAATGTGCTGTGACGTCGGGGCGTGGCGCAGCCTGGTAGCGCACCTGAATGGGGTTCAGGAGGCCGCTGGTTCGAATCCAGTCGCCCCGACCATCCACGTTTTATTGAACAGGGGTCGCGTAGCTTTGAACTACGCGACCCCTGTTTTTTGTCCTCCTTGCGCTGGCGCACATGCAAATCGTTCCGAAGTTGCTTGTTATTTGTATACGCTTTATATCTTGAGTCATGCCGCGTGATCGCATAAGCTGAAACAAGCATCATTGTAGCTATTGCCATGAAGCCTCATGCGAGCGCGGGAGACACACGTTCGCAGCGTTTTCGGAGGAGAAAGACCCGTTCATGATCACCCAAACTGCTCGTCTTCTCGCATCATCTTTTCGTGCAGTTCGTGTAGTGTTTGTGTTGGCGCTGCTGGCTGGCAGCCTGAGTGGTTGCCTGGACGAGCCAGTCAGCGTCACGACTTCTGCCACCCCAAGGCCGACACGCACGCCGAAGCCGACCGCCACGCCGAAACCGATCGCGGCCCAGGCGGGCGACACAAAAGCCAATTGGACGGTCCTCGTCTACCTTGATGGCGACAATGACCTTGAAGCGGACGCGATTGACGATTACAACGAAATGGCGAGCGTCGGCTCGACTGATGCGCTGAACATCATCGTGCAGTTCGACCGCATTTCGTCAAACGAGGACTGGGACAACACCTCGAACGGTGACTGGAAAGGCGTCAAGCGTTTTCGGGTGGAGCACAACAAGCGCCCCGCAAAGAGCAACCAGATCGCGGACCTGGGCGAGCTGAACATGGGCAGCCCGCAAACATTGTCCGACTTTGTCACCTGGGGCATCCAAAGCTACCCGGCGCAGCACTACGCGCTCATTTTCTGGGATCATGGCGCATCATGGCCGGGCGTCGCCAGCGATGATAGCAGCGACGGCGACATGCTCACGCTGCCCGAGCTTGCGACTGCGCTCGCCGATGTGCAAACAAAGACCGGCGTTGGCAAACTTGATTTAATCGGATTTGATGCGTGTCTGATGGGCCAGATCGATGTATTGCAGACCATCGCCCCGTTTGGGAAAGTCGCGATCGGAAGCGCCGACCTCGAACCGGGCGAGGGATGGGCGTGGAATGCCTGGCTTGGCGACCTGGCTAAAAAGCCTGGCAACGACGCGGTGGCTTTAGCGCCGAGCATCATCAAGAGCTTCACGGCTTTCTATAAACAAGAAGATGATCCATCGGTGACGCTGGCGGCCTTCGATCTCACCAAGGTTGACAAGATGTCCGCGCAGCTTGATACGCTATCCACCACCTTGATCAACGCCATGCCTGACTCGTTCGCCGCAATCGGTGAGGCGCGCGCCCATGCCGCCGAGTATGCCTCGGGCGACACCGACATTAGCGCCATCGATCTGGGCTATTTTGCTAACCTGCTGGCCGCCGCCAAAATTGATCCGCAGGTCACGAGCGCGGCGAAGGCGCTCAGCCAAACGATCAAAACGTCACGCATTGCGCAGGGCTACGGTGCCGATCATCCGAAATCAACCGGCATTTCGATTTATTTCCCATGGAAAAAGAAGAACTATGACTCCAGCTATCACAAAAGCTCGCCGCTGACCGAGGCGACGCATTGGGATGAGTTTCTGCAGGCGTTCTACAAGGGCGGCAGCACGCATTCGTCGCGCTCCGCCGTTTCCAAGCCTGAGGTGAGCGATTCAACGGTGAGCCCTGCCGCGCCGTTAAGTCTCTCGGCGACGATCTCCGGTTCCGATACGGCCTATGTTTATTATTTTGTCGGTGCCATTGCGCCGAATGATCCGAACATGGTGCAGATTTTCTCGATGGATTATCTGTACCCACCTGGCACGGCGCTGAACAACGCCATTCCCTCCTGGAAGGACGGCGATGCTGTGCAATTGTCATGGAACGCATCAAGTTGGTACATCAGCAACGGGACGGCGGTGGTGCGCGCGCCATTCTCGCCCACCGATTATGGTTCGAGCACGTACAGCGTGGAAGGCACCTACACGGCGCGCAAGACGGGCAAACAAACGCCGGTCAGCGTCGAGTTTGCCGTAACGCAGGGGCGTGGCACGTTGCAGCATGTCTGGGCCTTCGACAAAAATAACAGCAGCAACCCGCGTCCGCGCGAGCTCAAGCCCAAAGCGGGCGATACCTTTACTCCCGATATTCCATCCTATAACACGCAGAGCGATAAAGACGAGGAGCGCACCGATGCGGGTGAGCCAATTGTCTTTGGAGACGCGCCGCTGACGGCATTCGAGGGCGCTGCGCCGAGCGGCGAATACGTCATTGGCCTCATGGTCGAGAATGTGGCTGGCGACATCAGCGATCAATATGCCGATGTGACGGTAGACAGCCCCAACGGCGCGGATCTGCCTGCCATTCCTGCGCCTGCGCCTGCACCTGCGGCGGGGGCAACGGCGGGCATGCTGCATTTCCACGACGAGCAGCTTGGTTTTCAGATGGATTATCCTGAAAACTGGAAGCCGTCTTCTCCGGGTACAGATAAATTAACGCTTGCTGATTCAGATGTGGCCGAGGGCGCGCTGGTGGGTGTGGATGTGTATGCGCTCGAAGGCAAGCCATCTACCGCCAACCGTGCGATGCTGAACGATGTGCTGGATTCCGAGCGCGAATACGAGGGCTTTGCCGTGCGTCAGAAGGTGACGGCTACACAGGTGGCCGGGCGCGATGCCATGCGCATGGAATACGTTTACCAGGATCAGGACGGCGCGCAGTTCCATGTCGTCAGCCTGGCGGTAAGTGACGAGCCAACTGGCTCAATCTACCTGATCACGTTCGACGCGCCTGAGGAAACCTTCGCCAACGATGTCACGGTGTTCAATCACATGTTAGAAAGTTTCGCGATCGATTAGCGCAGCACGTCTATCTGAGGCTTGTTCTTCACTTGCGCAGCGTGTGGTTTGTGACAGCCGCACGCTGTTTGCATGGACTCACAGAAGCAAGAGAGATACGCCGGTCAGGGCGCTCACGCCTATCACAACCAGCGTGCCAAGCGGCTTGTCGAGCGGGTGTTTTGATTGAGGCCACTGGGTCGCGATGACCATGCCGACCAGCGTGGCAGGCAGCGCCAGCGTGCTCGCGCTGAGCACGAGCGAAAGCACCACCGCGCCGACAACGAAACTGCGCATGCGCGCCCAGCCCGCCAGCGCACCGTAGCGCGCCACCGGATCGAGCCAGACCATCACGGCAATCGGGGTTGCAAACGCGGCAACGATGTAGCCTGCGGCGCTCCATATTATGTACCCGCACGGTAATGTGTGCACGTTCCATAATCTAAAAGCAGGAAGTGCGACGTACAGCACGCCAATAATGGTCGCAATATGAATGCATTGATCGAGAAGAAAGCCGTAAATAGGGTGTGGAAAAAGGGCATCGCCATGGTGAACCTTCCACCAATCGGTCGCAACGTGAATGCCTGTAATCGCGAGCATGGCCGGCCAGAGCGCGAGCCAGCGCGGCGCAATAAACGCCAGCGCGAGCATGCAAGCCAGCACGATACCGCCATGAATCAGTAACCCATTCCAGCCGCGCTTGCGCTGCACCAGCCAATATGGTTGCAGAATGAAGTCAGCTGCAAGATGGGCAACAAGGAAAAAAGCAATCATGATGGCCTCTTTCTGGAAGGCTGTTTTCGCCGAACATGGGCGATCGAAACGATTCCAGGTTGTGTTGGCAAGGTCTTGGCTGAGGTTCTACTCGATTAGAGACGTATGTGCTTTGTGTTGTAGCATACATCTATTACCCGTGTATGACAAGACTCTATTTTGCGCGCGCGCATGTTCAAGGGTCGGTGTACATGTGTCCTGAATAGCGTTATGACTCATCGTCGCGCGCTGAGCGGGCGCGGCGTTTGGCCGCGAGCAGGCGGGCGAATTGATCGTCGCTTGTGACGGCTGGTGCGGGCTGTGGCGCGGGCTCCTTGCGCGCAGGCATGGCATGAGTCCTGGCAACTGGTTGTGCAGATGGCACACTGGCCTCAGTTGGAGATGCGGCAGGTGCAGCCGTATTTTGATTTTGCTCCGCAGCGCGGGCAGGCTGCGGCGCTAGTGCGCTGCGCTCAGCCGTTGCGCGGCGTTTGGCCGATGCGAGTCGCGCCATGGTCGCGGTTGTTTCGGCAGGGGTAGCCGCCGGACGGGGACGGCGGAATTGTGCAAGCCTGGGGAGAAACTCCGACGGGCGCAGAAACACGCGCCGCACCGCGATATCGAACGGCCAGAGCAGCAGCGCCAGCCAGAGCAACGGCAGCGCAAGCTCCTGTACTGAGCCGATGTTCTGCTTTGTGGGCGTGAAGGCCGCCGCTGCCGGCGCGTCAACCTGGCCGTTGGTGAGCGCCGCGAGATCGCGGAGGAGTTGCGGGTTCTCACGATTATCGCTGTATTCGGGCGAGTAGCTCACCACCACGCCAGAACTGGCCGTGCCGAGCGGTATGCCCTGGGCGCTTGCGGCTACCTGCGCGAGATACACACCGGGATCGGCAGTATCAACAATTGCACGATAGCGGCCCACGTCGATCTGTGTAAACGAAAGCGTGCGCCCATCATTATTCGGCCCGACGAGGCGACCTTCCAGCGTCAGGTTGTTCAGCGGCTTGCCATTGGCGTCCTGCGCGTTCAGTTCGAGCGATGTTTGCGCGCCGGAGGTTGTCGCTTGAATCGAAAGCTGATCGTCGACATGCAGCGGCTGAAGGAGATCGACCAGGCCGCTGATGAACTGCGGAAACTGATTCCACTGCACCCAGTTTTTGCCCCACTTGCCTTCCATGTCGCTGGTCCATGCCACGGTTCGACCAAGGCCGTATTGCCACTGCGCCAGCACCGGCTTGCCGTCGGGCGTCACCAGCAGGTTGCGCGCGGCCTGCTTGATCTCCGTGCCATTGTAGCCTTCTAACGGCGGCAGCCCGCCCAGATTCCGAATGGCGGCGGTTTGCAGCGCGACTTGTGGCGTGAATTGCTCTTCCACAATATCACGTCCGGCTACGATCACGGTTTCATGCAGAAAAATGCGTGGCACATCGTTTGCCTGCTCGACATGGTACCAGCGCCCGCCGCCGAGCTTTGCGATCTGTTCAAGATTGGCATTGGCGTCGCTGCCGATGGCGACGGTTGAGATGGTGATGTTGTCGGCGCGCATCTGCTGAACGAGATCGCTGTAGTTACTGGGCGCGTTGCCGTCGGTCAGCAGAATGACATGCTTGATCTTCGCGTCGGCGGACGCGAGCGCCTGGGCGGCCTGCTCGATGCCGGGCCGAATATCGGTGCCGCCGCCTGAGTTAAAGCTGCTGAGCGCTTGCTCCAGGTTGATTGCCGATGGCAAAGGCTGGAGCGGCAAAATAGTCGTCGCATGATCGTCAAAAACCGTGAGATCAATTTGATCCTGCTGGCTTAACGCAAGGCTGGCCTGGTATACAGCTTCTTTCGCAAGGTCAAGCTTGGTGCGCCCACCGGCTGTCGGTTCGTCCATGCTGCCGCTGCGGTCGATCACCATGGCAAGTGCGAGATTGGGCTGCTGAGTCGTGTCGAGCGGGTCGAGATTCACTGGCAGCGCTTCTTCAATTGGTGTGCGACGGTATCCGCCCGCGCCGAACGAATCGACGCCGCCGATCATGGCGAGGCCACGGCCAAGATCGCGCACGTACACTGGCAGCGCCTCCATGAGCGGGCGCGGCAGGTCGCGGGCAGGCGTATCGACCAGAATGACGGCTGCGTAATCGCCGAGTTCGGCGAGGCTCGCGGATACCTGACCGGGCTGGC
>DASTWM010000374.1:0-8060 GCA_035765855.1 Roseiflexaceae bacterium | reverse complement strand
GACACGCTGTATCGCGGCTCGCCCGACGAGGCCATGCAGGAGTCGGACCTCGTCAAGGTTGGCGCGCGCGGGCCATACGAGACGGTCGTGACCTATACCATGACGAAGACCAGCGACGGGTGGAAGATTTCGCACATTGTGCTGCGGCCCGACGCGCCCGAGTGGAAGTAGCCGTGAGCGCCTTTTTGCACAGAAACATAACCACGAAATCATCGAAATACATTGTCATGTTGAGCAACGCGAAACATCTCGCCGAAAACCAAGGAGATGCTTCCCTTCGGTCAGCATGACAATGTTCTCCATGGAATTATTACGATGTCGCTGTCTTGCATACAACTTTTGATGCGCGCGTGCCGCATGGCGCTGATCATGCTCATGCTGGCCGCGTGCGCCGCGCAGCCAGCCGCTCCCGCTGTGATGCTGCAACCAACCGAGCATGCTATCTCGCCAACAGCGCAGCCAGCGCGTAGCGCGGAGATCGACGAACATGTCTGGCAGGTGCTTTATCGCCGCGACGGCTGGGCGGGCAGCAGCACTGCCGATCTGCGGGCGGTGGGCGATGTCATGCTGGGGCGCGGCGTGGCGGACGTCGCACGGCAGCGCGGGCGCGATTACCCTTTTGCAGCGACACAACCGTTGCTCCAGGGAGACCTGACGCTCGGCAACCTTGAAAGCCCGCTGACCGACCGCAAGGAGCCGCTGCGCCCCGGCCCGTACCGACTGCCCGCGTCCACCACTTTCGCGCCGGAGTTGCATGCCGCAGGCTTTGATGCGCTGTCGCTGGCCAACAACCACGCGCTGGATGTCGGCCCGCTAGGCTTGCAAGATGCGGCGAATGCTTTGCACAATGCAGGCGTTGCGTCGCTGGGCGTCGGGCCACACGCTGAGGCCGCACGCGCACCAACAGTGCTCCAGGCAGGCAGGCAGCGCGTGGCCCTGCTGGCCTTCAACGCGGTGGCGGACCCGGCGGACCAGCCGAATGAAGGCAGCAACTGGGGCCGCGCGAGGCTCGACGACGCGGCGCTTCAAAGAGTGCAGCAAGCGCGGCATGACGCAGATGCTGTGGTCGTCATGGTCCACTGGGGCGCGGAGTACGCCGCGACGCCGACCGCTGCGCAGCATGAATGGGCCAGGAAGCTTGTCGGCGCGGGCGCGGACCTCATCATCGGCGCGCACCCGCATGTGTTGCAGCCGGTCGAGCGCGTCGAGAGCAATGGGCGCAGCGGGGTCGTTGCCTACTCGCTCGGCAACTTCATCTTTGATCAATCATTTCGCCAGGAAACCAGCACGGGCGCGGTGCTGCGCGTGCTACTCGACGAGCATGGCATTGCGCTGGTGGCCGCAGCGCCGGTCGAGATCGGCGCGGGCCAACCGCACCCGCTGGCGCTTGATACGCAAATAGCTCGAACAGCCCTTGCAGCACTTGGCATGCCAGAAACCCCAACATTGCAGGCATGGCGCTGGGATGGCAAAGCAGCCGAGCCAATACAAACGCCATCCGACCTGCGCCTGCCGCCGCGCCCATCAGAGCTTGCCTTGGACCTGCGCGGCGATGGACAACCACTGCGAGCAACGCTGGACAGCCAGGGCCATATCGAAGTTCGTGACAACAATGCTGTGGTATGGCAGAACGAGGAGCCGAACTGGCGCGTGACGCGCATGGACAGCGGCGACCCGAACGACGACGGGCGGATCGAATTGGTGCTGCTGCTGTGGAAGCCTGACGAGCATGGCGTGCTGCGCGCGCACCCGTTTCTCATGGGCTGGCGCGGCGGCCATTATCGCATCATCTGGGGCGGCTCGGCCACCGCTACGCCGATCCAGGATCTGGCCGTGGGCGACCTGGACGGCGACGGACGGCAAGAGCTTGTGGTGCTGGAAGGCGGCGCGCAGCCGGGCGATGCTGCCACAAACATCTCAGTCTGGCACTGGCACGGCTGGGGCTTTGAACGCGAATGGACTTCAGCGGCGGGGCAGTGGCGCGATCTCGCGCTTGTCGATGTATCAGGCGACGGGCGGCTCGACATTGTGGCGCATGACGTGATGACAAGATGACATGGTGGCAAGATGAAATGAATCACCCTATCACCTGTTGATGGTAGACTTGAACTATGGTTCACCGAATGAAGGAGCATCAAGGGCATGTTTGAATCGTTCCAGCAAGCCATTGCCGCCGACATAACTGAGTTCCTCGAAACTGGTCAAATGCAGCGAGCCATCCAGCTTAAGAATCAGACCGGCCAGCACTTCAATCACAACGAATACCCGATGTATTTCGCTGGTCGGCTTGATGCCCGGCTCGTCCTGATACATCTTAACCCCAAACAACGTAACAATTGCGCCACAAAATACGAAGGCAAATTCTGGTTACCAGATGTTGATAGCTACATGGACTACCACACGCATTTCGGTCAAAAGGTTCATGACTCCAACCAAACACGTCGGCATAAATCTCCCTTCGATCACAAGCAGATTCGCTTCTTGCGACCCTTTGGCGTGCTGCCCTTTGTGGAGGAACGTACACCTGCAGATCGCACGACTAATTTAGTACACGTGATTGACGAGAAGCTGCAACTGGAACTTATTCCTTACGGCTCTGATATGTTCAGCCTGCAAGGTTTCACGCCCCAGATTTTGGAGCCGCACCTTATCCGCATCCTCAATGTCATCAGTGCGGCTCCGCGCGATTACGTAATCTTTTGTGGCCGCATTTTCGAGGATTTGTTTCGCGACAATATCACGAAGCGCCACACATTCACTCTCACCAAAAAGGATGGAACACCAACAAAAAGTCATGCCCGCTTCGCTAATCTGAGTTTCACTTATCACGGACAAGCTATCCGAGCCGGAATAGCCACCTCATTCGCCCAGCAAGGTATTCCGATGGGGGACTACGGAGCGCAGTGCCATGCACGATATGCTCTCTCGTAATTATACCGACGCCACTAAACGCCAGGCCGCTCACATCCCCAGCCAGCGCAGCGCCCAGAACGTCACCAGCCCGGCGGCGATGGTCAGCAGCACGTTGCCGCCGCGCCACGCCACCAGCGCGCCGACGATGCCGGCCGGGAGCGCCGGACCGAATGCAAGCTGTGGCACATCATGTTCAGTTTGCAGCAGCAGCGGCGGCAGAATGAGCGCCGTGAACACCGCGACCGGCACGTAGCTCAGCCAGCGCCGCAGCCATGGCGCGACCTCGCCGCGCAGCGCGAACAACGCCGGTGCGCGCGTCAGATACGTTACCAGCGCCATGCCGATAATTGTGAGCCAGATGGTCATACTATTTATCATTGCAGAATGCAGATTGCAGATTGAAAGAACCAAAGACCAAGAACGGAGAACCGACAGTTCCTCAAATCCCCTGTCATCGTGTCATTGTGTCACCATATCATCGTGTCACCCGCTCATCCGTTCGCGCCAGCCAGGCCCCCACGCCGCTCGCCACAATGCCTGCCAGCAAAATGTACCACTTTCCTGGCAACAGCAGCGCTCCGCCGAGCGTCAGCACGCCCGCGACGACCGCCACCAGCACGCTCACCCGCTCGCGCAGGAGCGGCACGAGCAGGGCGATAAATGTCAGCGGAAAAACGAGATCGAGGCCGTAGGCGGCAGTGTCAGGGAGAAAAGATCCAAGCGCAATGCCGAGCGCCGTGCTGATCGGCCAGATGACGTACATGCTCATGTTCGCGCCGAATTGGTACGCCGGGCTGCCGCTGCCGTCGAGAAAGGCGCGCGTGCCAACGGCATAGCTCTCGTCGGTGATCTGGAAGGCCAGCAGCGCCTTGAACCATGCTGGCGCGCGGCGCAGGTACGGCGCAAGCGAGGCCGCCAGCAGCACATGGCGCAGGTTGATAATCAATGTTGTGATGACAATGGTAAGTGGCGCGACGCCGCTGGCGAATAGCCCGGCGGCAGTGAACTGCGATGCGCCCGCGAACACCAGCAGCGACATCGCCAGCGTTTGCAGCGGCGTCAGCCCGGCCTCCAGCGCGGTGACAGCGTAGATCACGCCGAACGGAGCCGCGCCCAGCCACAGCGGGAGCATGGCAACAAAGCCCGCGCGGAAGTCGCGCCGGTGCGAGGCAGGTTGGTGGGCAACGGCCTGTTCTGAAAAGATCATGGCAGCCGTATGGTGCGATTCATGCTCATCTGCCTACGGTATCATGACCATACCACAATGCAAAGGGACAATCATGTCAACCAAAGCAGGCCAATCTATTCAGGTAATCGATGTGTTCAGCCTGGCGCAGCATACGTTGTGCAAGCTGCGCCGCTTCCGAACCCCGCAACCGCTGCCCAATCGTCCATCCTGTTATGCCAGCGCGCCTTGCAGATCGCTATGAGTACGGACGCTGCTCAAATCCACCCCTAATCCGACGACTGACTGCGCCACTTCGGGCCGGATGCCGACCAGCAGTACCTGCGCGCCCAGCAACTGGGCCGCCTGCACGACGCGGATCAATCCCTGCGCTACCTGGCTATCCACCACCGGCACGCCGGTAATATCGAGCAGCAGGCGGCGAGCATGGGTCGCTTCCAACCGCCCCAGCGCCTGCTCCTGAATCTGGAGCAGCCGGGTACTATCGAGTGCGCCCACCAGCGGCATCACCAGCGTATCATGGCTCACTGGCAGCACCGGCACACTCATCTCACGAATGGTTTCTTGCGAGCTTTGCAAGGCATCAAACGTTTCCTGCAACTCCTGTTCACGCTGTTGAAGTTGTTGCACCGTCTGCTTCAGATCGGCGGTGCGTAGCGCGACACGTTGCTCAAGCTCATCATTGACAGCGCTCAATGCCCCGTTGGCCTGTTCGAGATCGCGGCGCGTCTGGCGGATCACTCGGAAGGCGCGCTCAACGCTCCAAGCACCGAGATACGCCAGGCCGCTAATCATGATAACGAAAAAAATCACTGCAAAGAAACTGCCAGGATCCGTAGTTCCATAGATCGCCGCGTACATGGCGGCAAGCACGCTGAGAATCACCACCGGGATCATCTGCATGCTCGACAGCACAATACTGGCGAGCAGAATTGGAATGATCAGAAAGCACATCGTGATTGGATGCGGACTCGTAATGAGCGCTATCACCAAAACCAACACCGGAATATAGGTGACGAGATAGGCCGCCGGGCGAACGAATCCGCGCTTTGCGATCACTACGCAGCCGCAATAGATCAGCAGGCCCACAACCGATAGTCCATCAGTTGGATTGATAGTGCCTGAAAAAAGCGTATTCGATATCAGGATCGACGTGAGGAGGATCAGTGCCATAGATACAATGATGACCAGGAATCCCTGGCGACGGAGGTCTTCGTCCTCCACCATGGGGGTTGCCGCTTTTTGAAACCAGTTCATAACTATATTCCTTCAATAAAGTTCGTCAAGGTATACGCAGTGTGACACACAGAGAGAGGTGCAGAGGAACGCACAATCGTGCGCTCATCCCTGTCCTCGTGTATTAACTTCATGGGATTTCCTGATTCCTGCAATCTGAGAAAAGTACATAAAGAATTATAAAGCGGCTCTATGAGCCACCTCATACCAAAACATTATCGAAACAATTGCATCTTAACAACCTGGCTGTTGGCAGTTTGAGAAAGGAGACATGTGTAATGTGTGGACCTTGCAGGCTGTACCTGCTAGCCCTCACGCAGGAGATATTCTGGCAACGCTCATGGGATAGGTCGCATCACCAGCAGCGCTTCGTCGCGGCGTTCGACACGCATGGCAACAAAGCCTGCGCGGAAGTCGCGCAGGCGAGTGCTCACAATCAGTGTAGCAATGGTTGCTTAGTTCACCGTTTATCGTATCCAGCTCAGATCTCTTCCAATTAATAGCTCTTTCATCGTAGAATGATGCGTATTTTTCATGGCAACCGTTTGCATGTCGAAGTTGTGCGCGCAAGCCAGTGTTCGTACTTCTTCTGCATCATCATATGTCATAAGAAAATCGCCCGATACAGCATCTGCAATGTTGAACAACTGCTTATGGTCGATATGCGGATGCGTGTAAAGGCGACTACCGGCCTGCTTTGTAGATGCTGTATACGGTGGATCAATAAAAAATACGATATCTTCGCGTTCGGCATGTTGGCGCATAAGCGTTAAGCCATCGCTGTGCATAAATGTAATTTTGTCTCGTATCTGAACAATATCAAGAATTCGTTTCCGCAACGTTTCAGGATACCAGCGCGAACGCAACCCTTTCCCTGCTTCTCCCGTTTTCACCAGCCCGGCCCCCGGTGCCATGATCCCGCCCCGCTGAACGCGATTTTTGAGAATTGTCTGAAATGCTAATTCACGCACAGAAAGATCCGTTTTTGCCAGTTCAGCCTTGACTGTTTCGGGCGTTAGGTCAAATGATACAATCGCCTGAGCCAGCCATTCGCCGCCTCCATCGTCATGGAGAATCGTTTCCCAGACTGCGGCAACCAGGGGATCGAGTTCAACCATACGTACATGCTGGGCAAGTCCTTCTGCGGCAACGGTAAGACTTACGATCCCACCGCCCGCAAATGGTTCGATAAACTCCGCAGGATGGTAGGGTAGCTGCCCCAACCACTGCCGAATACGCGGTACGAGCCACGTTTTACCACCCGGATAGCGGAACGGGCTGCGCTGTGGAACAGATGCAACGTTAATAACGCGCTCAGTATCATCGAAGAAGGAATGTTGCCACATATGTTGCTCCCGTTGTTATTTGTCCCCTGCATTCTCACGCTGTTCGCCAAAAACATCAGGTAATGGCTCAACATCCGGCGGCAGTTCCGGTTGTGGTGGCGTTCCCATGAACTTACCCGTCTTCACGCGCGCCTCCAGGTAGCTCAGGAAGCCATTGATGTTCCCCGGTTCTGGAGTCGCAATTGTATCGAGCGCATCTCGAAACTTAGTATACTTTACTTCTGCTCGTTCCAGCTTGTAGCGATCTATCGCAGTATCATATTTCAGATCGTACACAAACCATGCAATTTCAGCCTCTGTCTGATCCACTTCTTTCAAGGTGGGCAGTTGATCAAAGAAGGCACGATGGACAGCGACCGCCATCTTTTTCCCCCACTTATTGAGAATGCCCCCTTTGTAAATCATCTGTGGAACAAGTCGTTTGCGTGATGACGATAAGTAGTCAGGCGTGGGGTAATTTTTGCTCGGCCACTCCATTGAGCAATTCGCTACCGGGTCTTTCATGTATTCCTTAAACGCATTACTGACGTTACCGGATATGTAAACGGCTTGAACTTCAAGCGCACCGAAGTCAATGATCTGGTTCTGTTCGTCTAACGCGACAAGCACAATATCAATGTTTCCCGCTGATTTACCATGTACATCATTGAGTCGTACTTCGGTGAGCGCCACATGTCTCGTACCGCGAGGAAAAAAGAATTGCGCTGCATCTGCGACAATAAGCATGTCCTGGCGGAGCCGAACAGGACACGTAATTGCTACGGCGTCTCCAGCAAAGATGGTGCAGACACCAAGGGGATCGGTTGCACTATTTTTCGTGCAATTCAAGCCCGATGAATTGTGAAACGGGCAGAGCCGACCTTGGCGATGATTGACAGCTTCCTGTGACATATTGCCGATTGGATAGCCGAAAACTTCAGCGAGTGGGTCTTTGGGCATGCGGCCAGCGCTCCTCCTGCTTCCAACGAACATAATACCCATGAAGAGTTTAGCACATATTTGCAACCAGATTGGGGTATGAGGGGTACGTCAAAAAGGCGGCTGCGCCCGCATCACCAGCAGCGCTTCGTCGCGGCGGCGCTCGACGAACATGGCGAAATCGAAGCGATCCACGTCGGTGCAGAGCGCCATGTCGGCGGCGGGGAAGGCCGGGTGATCCGGGTCGGTGAACAGCCGGGCGGCATCCGAGGCAAGCACGCGCTCTGTGAACAGCGCGGGGTCTGGGGTTTCGCCGCGCAGCAGCGCATGGAGATAATCGGCGCAGGCGATGTCCTCATCGCCGTCGCGGTCGGGGAAGACGCCGGTGACGACCAGCGTGACTTCCGATGGCGCGAGGCGCTTGATGTAGCGCGCCGTTGCGCCCGCGCCTGCAAAACTGC
>DASTWM010000373.1:0-39895 GCA_035765855.1 Roseiflexaceae bacterium | reverse complement strand
GCCAGCGCATCTTCCAGCCGTCCATCGCGTTCATAAATTTCGCCCATGCGCAGATGAATCGGCAAATAATCAGGATTCAGCCGAATGACTTCCATGCACAGGTCAAGCGCCGCGAGAATGAAGCCTTGCTCGACATATTTTTCACTGGTCTGCACATACCGCTCGATTTCTTCATCGACACCGTTCGTGTCCAACCTGGTCATGGGAGCGAATGTGTGCGTTTCCTGCTGCGGCAGCGTCGGCAATACATCAAGCGTGTGCAGCGAGTCGGCGGCGGGTGCCATTGTCCCCGCCATAGCTGGCTGGTGATTAGTTTCAGCCACCTGGCTGGGCCGCAGGAAATCTGTGATCGGGCGAATTTTGCCCCATGTTTCTGGCATGGACTCGGCTGCCGCCGGCGCAGCCTCTTCGGCAGGCGGTGGCGGTTCAGGTGCGGTCAGCGCGCCCGTGCCGAGCAGCCGCAGCTTGGCGAACATGTTGCGATCGGTGAGTTCTTTGGCTTTGCGGCGGAACTCATCGGCAAGTTCTTTGCCCCAGCGCTTGCCCTGAAAGAAATTCGCCAGCGTTGAATACAGCGAAGCGGCGCGCGCTACATCGTTCAGCTCAGTGTAAATGCCAGCCGCGCTCTCGAACATCTGGATCAGATCCTCGGATTCGGCCTTGCCAATCGACTGCAAATCGACCAGCCGCAGCGTGTGCTCGAACTCCTGCGCGGCCTGCTGCAACTGCCCAAGCTCTTTGTAGGCCGTGCCGAGCGCGTAGTGCGCCGACAGCGCATACTCAGGATCGTGCGCGGCGCGTTGCAACATGTCGGCTGCCCGGCGCTGATCGCCACGCTCCTGGTACAGAAGCCCAAGACTATAAAACACGTCCGTGCGATCGAAGCCGCCTTGCACCGCGCGCTCGTACTGCGCGACGGCCGTATCCATGTCGCCCGCTTCTTGCGCTTCCTGCGCGAGCGCCACGATTTTTTCGAGCGCAAATTGCTGCGAGCGCAACGCGCCAGTCATCCCGGCGGTGGGCAGTGGCATCGCCATCGGTTCGTCGCTGCTGTGCGTCACCGCTGCGTCGGCAGCTTCGGCCATGGCGGCGTGCAACGAGCCGATAAATTCTTTTGCCTCGCGGTGACTGGGATCGAGCCGCAGCGCTTGCTCGGCGTAGCCATTCGCAGCGTCGAGCTTGCCCTGCGCCTGAAGGTTGCTGGCAAGCTGCATATACTCAGCGACGGCTGCCGTCCGATTGCCTAATTCCTCCAGCATGCGCGCGAGCCGCAGCCGGTCATCATCGGCATCAGGTTGCAACCGCAGCACATCATGAAGCGCGTCCACCGCGCGGGGCAGCAGGCGACGGCTCTGCTGGAGTTCGACCAACTGCCGGTACGCGCCAAGCGCGGCGAGCCGGTTGCCCATTTGTTCATGCACGCGGGCAATGTACTCTAAAAAGAAGGGATTGTTGGTGTCACTGCCGCGCAGTTCTTCAAACACCTGCAACGCCTGAGGATATTTGCCAGTGTTGAATAAGGCTACGGCAGCAGAAGAACGGGCGTCTGAGTCTTGCGGAAATTCGTGCAAGGCCCGCACGGCCTGCTTAAGCGACTCATCCCAATTCTTCAGGCGCGCTGCCTCGCGGCTTTGCTCCATTGCGCGGTCGTAGAGGGCACGATTGCCTGGCATGCTGGTCTCCCGATGGTGGAAAGGCGTGTGCGCAGCACAATACAAGCGCACACATTCCGCTGTGCTGTGCCTCATGATAGCACAGATTGCAAGCAGGCGGAATATCAGAAATGATCGGGAACGATGCTAAATTGCAACAACTAGCCGGGAAAGCGCCGCCGATTGATCGGAAAGCGCTGCTGCACCGTCAGGCGCCGGTAATCGCTCGCGTCCAGCATGATCAGATCCTGGCTCAGTGTGCGGTCGGACATGCGCGAAAAAATGCGCGGATCAACATCTTCCGGTTTGCGGTTGCTGGTGATCACGGTTGGCAGGGCATAGTTGTAGCGATGATTGATGATCTGGAACAGCTTTTCGCGCGCCCATGGCGTAGTATTTTCAGTGCCAAGATCATCCAAAACAAGCAGCGGCGCGTCGCGCACCATCTCGAAGCGTGTATCGTACTCGACTTCGCTCGATGGCCCAAAGGTCGAGCGCAGATGGTCAAGCAGGTCAGGCACAATCGCGAACAGCACCCGGAAGTGCCGCCGCAGCGCGTGGTTGGCAATCGCCGCTGCGAGGTGGGTCTTGCCCGCGCCGTAATTGCCAAACAGCACCAGCCAGCCCTGCGGCCGCTTGGCGAACTCGACCGCGCGATTGTACGCCATGCGCACGCCTGGCACATCTGGATCGAAGCTCTCGAATGTCTTGTCGCGGAATGGCTCCAGATTGCTCATTTGCAGCAGGTCGGCATTGGCGCGCTGCTCTTTTTCCGCGAGCTTGCAGTGGCATGGAAACAGCACGCCGAAGTGCGGGTGGCTGATCGGCACTGCCTCTTTGTAGTAGCCGATGCCGCCGCATTCGGAGCAAACCGGCTCACTCGGCGGTATCGCCTCCGCGTCGGAAAAGGTCTCCGTACTGACCATTTGTATATTTTTCAATATCAATAGGTCGTTCATCGCGATTTTGCGCATGCTGTCGTCCATTTGCGGCCCACCTCTCCAGTACCTTGCGAATGTAGCGCCACGAGCGCGCGTTGGCTCGCACCGCTTCGCGTATTGCATCTTCAATCCAGTGCGTCGGGTAGCGTTCTTCGGCCTCGCGCAATTCGTCGAGCAGCAGCGGCGTGACGAGGCCAATATTCTGTTCGTACAATGTTATCAGCGGCGCGCGATCCTCAATGAGCGCCTCGTTCGGCGCGAGGACCGCGCCCGCTTGCCCCGCCTGGTCGGCCCACAGGCGGTTAGCAGCCGTGTTGACCACGTACCAATTGACCGCCCGGCCATCGTCTGGCAGCACAACATGCAGCAGCGTGGTGCGACGGACGGCGGCTTCCAGCCCCTCGGCCAGCAATTCTTCCGGCGTGCGCAGCTTTGAAACCGCCCGCAGGCTGCGCCGCAATGTGCGGTCGCTCGCCAGTTCGTCCCAGCTCACCCGCCGTGGTGCCGACCCGCGCATGCGGCTCATGCGGTAGAACACATGCAGCGTGACCTTCAACTCGCTGCCCAGCGTGATCTGCGGCAGCACTTCGCTGAACAGCTCCGGCGGCAAACCGACAAGTTTATCTGTTGTAAAGCCAGTAAATGGCATGGGCAAAGTAAAAATTAAGAAGTACGAAGCGAGCAATTGGCATGCTTTCTCGCACTTATGTGCTTATTATACGACCGGCTGATCCGAAAACAAGGACCAAAACATACAAATCGATTCAGAGAGTCATCATCAAAAGTGGAAACAATTAGTAATCCGGCGTGCGATATGAAAGATCATCGAAGCGCGTTGTGGCCGAGTCGAAGCGCATGGGCACCACGCCTACCGGGCCGTTGCGGTGCTTGGCAATGTGCAACTCCGCAATACCCTTTTTGTCGCTCTCCTTGTCGTACAACTCCTCGCGATAGATGAACATGACAATGTCGGCGTCCTGCTCGATCGAGCCCGACTCGCGCAGGTCCGACAGCATGGGGACGTGGCTGGTGCGGCCTTCCACCGCGCGGGAAAGCTGCGACAGCGCAATCACGGGCACGTTTAACTCGCGGGCCAGCGCCTTGAGGCCGCGCGAAATCTCGCTGACCTCCTGCACGCGGTTGCCGTCGGATCGGCGGCCCTGCATGAGTTGCAGATAGTCGATGATCAGCAGGTCGATGCCTGCCTGCGATTGGAGGCGGCGCGCCTTGCTGCGGACCTCCATGATGCTCTGGCCGGGCGTGTCCTCGATGTAGATCGGCGTGGCAGCCAGGTTGCCCATCGCCTCCATGACCGTCGCCAGTTCGCTGTCGCGGATGTGGCCGGTACGCAGCTTATGCGTGTCGATGCCGGTTTCCATGGAGAGCAGACGCTGCACCAGCTGCTCGCGGCTCATTTCCAGGGAGAACACGCCAACCGTACTTTGATTTCTGGTCGCGACGTTGTAGCCCAGGCTCATGGCGAAGGATGTTTTACCGACACCCGGCCGGGCTGCAACAATGATCAGGTCGGAACGCTGCAACCCGCCGGTGATCTCGTCCAGATCGCGAAAGCCGGTCGGGATGCCCAGCACCTCGCCGCGATGTTCCTGAAGATAATTGATCTGCTCATAGTAGGTGTCGATCACCTGGCCGATGTGGACAAAATCCTGCGTCGCGCGGCGCTGCGAGATCTCGAACAAGACCGACTCGGCCTTGTCCATGGTGATCTCAATATCTTGCTCTTCTTCGTAGCCGATAGCTGAGATTTTGCCGCCGGCTTCGATGAGCTTCCGCAGCAGGGCCGTGCGCTGCACAATGCGCGCGTAGTACTCGATGTGGTACGAGGTAGGCACCCCTTCGACCAGCGTGGCCAGCGCCGAGACACCACCAATCGCATCGAGCCGATCCTTGCGACGCAGCTCGTCGGACACGGTGCGCACGTCCGGCGGCACGCGGTTGTTGTAGCATGCCAGCATCGCCTCGTACATCCATGCATGCTGCTCCACATAAAAATCATCTTTGGTCAGCCATGAAGCTACTGCGATAATCGCTTCGCGGTTCAGCAGCACCGAGCCAAGCGTCGCGCGTTCGGCTTCAATATTGGCGGGCAGCGTTCGTTCCATATCTCACCCACATGTTGTCAACGCTTGTTGACAGTTCGTCCAGAAGTTGTCCACAATGTCCCTAAGACGCAATAATGTGCTACATCGCAAAGGACATAGCACATTATTGCACACGTGTTTTATGCTGTTGTTGCGTTCTGGTTACGCTTCGGTGTCGTCTGCCTGCTCGCCTGATTCTTCCGGAACGCCATCTTCGGGTGCCGTCTCGGCCACTTCAGCGGAAGCGGGCTGGATCGAACCTGCTTCGCCCTCGACGATCACGTTGACCATGGGCTCGATCCCCTGTGCCAGGCGGATCTTGACCGGGTAAATGCCAATTCGACGAATCGGATCTTCCAGATCAATGCGCCGCCGATCAACCTCGATGCCCAGCGTCTGCTGAAGCTTTTCCGCAATATCATTGTTGGTCACGGAGCCATACAGCCGATCGAGCTCGCCAACGCGCGCAGTGAAGCGCAGCGTCTGCCCGTTGATCCGAGCCGCCAACGCCTCGGTGTCACGCCGGGCCGCGTCGGTGCGCTTGCGCTGGGCGGCCAACCGCTCCTCGGCCTGCTTGACCTGACCGCGGCTTGCCAGCACCGCGTATCCCTTCGGGATAAGATAATTGCGGCCGTACCCGCCCGCTACTTCTTTGACTTCTCCGGCGCTGCCCACATTTGTAACATCCTGGACAAGCAGCACCTTCATTCTTGATGCCACGATGGAACCCTCTCCAAAAATGCACCTGCCATGCCAAGCGGTGTGAGCCGCGATGGAGATGCATACAAGATATACTTCGCCATTTCGTTAACCGGAAAATATGATACCATAGTATCCGGGCGTCCGTCAATGTGTGATATGATGTCATCGTAAACGGTTTTACTCGCCTGCCTGGGTCTGTTTGACAGGCTGTCGTCGCTTTGCTATAATAAGCAACAGCATTAGCGTGTGTTTGGGAGGGTGGCAAACACCACTCTCTTTTTTCGTGTGAGCCGCTAAAGGAGTGGCATGGTGTATGCAATTATTCGCGATCGCGGCATGCAGTACCGCGTGGAAGAAGGCCAGGAGCTGAACATTGCACTGCTTGATGCAGATGCAGGCAGCGAGGTTGAGTTTGGTGAAGTGCTGCTGATTGGCGGCGATTCGTCGCTGGTGGGCGCGCCGGTTGTTTCCGGCGCAAAGGTGCTTGCCGAAGTGCTGAGTGAAGAGAAGGGCGAGAAAATCGTCGTCTTCCGGTACAAAAACAAGAAGCGCTATCGCCGCCGCACTGGTCATCGCCAGAAGTATACGCGGGTGGCGATCAGCCAGATTCTCAAGCCGAACAGCGACGAGTAGGAGGATTGTATGGCTCATAAAAAGGGTTTAGGTAGCACGCGCAACGGTCGCGATAGCAATCCGCAGATGCTTGGCGTGAAGCACTTTGGCGGGGAGCGCGTTGGTCCGGGTATGATAATTGTTCGCCAGCATGGCACCAAAATCCATCCGGGTGTGAATGTTGGCCTGGGCCGCGACTACACGATCTATTCCATGATCGATGGCGTGGTCACATTCGAGCCATATTCGCGTGGCCGCAAAAAAGTGAGCGTGTATCCTGCTGCTGAAGCCGCAGAATAACGCGTCCAAAGCTTATCCCATGCACCGCAGTTGAGCCGCGATGCACGTGCCTGAGCAACGTGATCGGCGGCTCGCTTTGCGAAGTGCAAATAAATAAAAAATGGAGTGTGTTGTGAAACAAGATATTCACCCAAAACGATTTGATACGGTTATTACCTGCGCGACATGTGGCACGCAGTGGCCGACCACGTCCACCCGCGATAATCTGCGCGTCGATATTTGCGCGCATTGCCACCCGTTCTACACCGGCGAGCAGCGCATTGTCGACACGGCAGGCCAGGTCGATCGCTTCATGCGCCGCTTGCAGCAGAGCCAGGCGCAGCAGAGCGAAGCCGCGCGCCGTCGTGACTCGAAGAGCCAGCCCGCGCCGAAGAAGCCGAGCCTGCTCAAGGAAATCTACGGCGAGGACGCAGAATAGTTCTTGGTCTTGATCAAGCCAGTCGGAAACGCAAAAGGCGGGTGGAACGCAAGAACTCTTGCGTTCCACCCGCCTTTTGCGTTTCATTTATTGGTACTGCTGCGCCATACGCTGCGCATGTTTGCGCACCTCGTCACAGAGTTCTGCCGGTGCGAGCACTTCAACATCCGCGCCCCAGCTAAGCACCCATGCCTGTACTTCCTTAATGCCACCGACACGCATGGTTAACTCACATCCGCCATCAGGCGTATCATTCAATTCCTGGCTGTGATGCCACACGCTTTCGCGGACGCGGTGCGCGACTGTGGGCGAAAAGCGCAGATGCAGATCGACCTCGGCTTCGTCCATCACGCTCCATGATGCGGCGAGATGCACATACGGGTCGAAGTCGTCGGGAATGGTGTAGGTGCTTTCGAGCAACTCGGCGTCGACAATACGCTCGATCTTGAACGTGCGCAGCGCGCCACGCAGGTCGTCATGGGCGATGACATAAGAGGCAGGCTCGCTCCGCGACGGCTCCATGAAATACGGGCAGATCACGCGCTCGGTGACATTGCCCGTTGCGGCGCGATAGCGAATGTTCACGCGGCGGCGATCGGCCCACGCGCGAGTCAGCACTTCCAGCGCGCGGATGTAATTCGCGCGTAATGGTCGCTCTCTGATCACGTCGGCGGCGCGGGCGATATGGCTTGAAATGGTTGCGTCGGGCAATCCGGCGGCCAGCTTATCGAGCGCGGAAACGACATGCGGGTTGTTTTCGTCGCTGTGGTGCGAGAGGAGCCGCGCTGCAAAAAAAAGGGCAATCGCTTCGTTGAGGTTCAGCCGCACGGTCGAGAGGTAGAACTCGCGGTCAATGCCGTAGCGGCCTTCATGCTCCCACACAGGCACGCCCATCTCGCCGAGCGTCGTAAGATCGCGGTAAATCGTTCGCCGATCGACGCCGCAGTGCTCGGCTAACTCAACGACGCGCACACCCTGCGGTGTGTTATACAGACGATGCTCGATCTGCTGTAGCCGCGCGGCCTTGCTTTGAATGCGATCCATGATCAATTGCAGATTGCAGATTGCAGATTGTAAATTGGACCATACGAAATCTGCAATCTACAATGTGCAATCTGCAATGATTTAGACGATGCCCGAAATTCTGAGGATAATCATGACCACGAACAACAGCACGGCCCAGATCGCAATCCAGCGCAGATCCTGGCGCGCCGCCTGGTAATCTTTGCTGTAATCCACTGGCTCCAGTTCAACGCGCGAGCGCATGCGGCGGGTGGTGCGCGTGGTTGCCGCGCGGGGCGGGTTCGCTGGCGCTGTTACCGTGGGCGTGCGTGGCACGGCTACATCATCATAGATTGCTGGCATTGCGGTTTCAGAGGCCGATAGATCAGCCGGGACATCAACATCGCTGATAGCTGGCGCTTGCACAGGCTGATTGGCCGGGCGCTGCTGCCGCTGCTGCTGGCGCGCACCCTGGCGTCGGCGTTGCGAGCGGGTATGAGGTGGCATGTGTTTCCTCCAACGTATGGTTCGAGCGCATAAGTATGCACTGTATAAATGTATGTGCTAACGGCGCGCACGCCATGACAGGTATGACGATGCGCACACCACATTGCTATTATACCACAGCGCATATGCCGCGAATTTCTCATCTGCTTATAAGGCACGCTGCACGTTCATGTGGTAGACTGACGGGCACAGCAACACGTCAAAAGGATGTAAAAGCAACAGGGGAGCTTCGGTGCGACATGTTGTTCGCTTGATTGGCGCATTGTTCTTTGTCATGTGGTTTGTCGCCGCGCCAGCGTACGCGCAGACCACGGATTGGCAGGAACTTCGAACACAGCGCTTTGCTATTTTATATACACCTGATCAGCAAGCCACAGCCCAGCAATACGCCAAATTCGTCGATGGCCTGTACGATGAGGTGGCGGCTGTGTTCGGCCACCGCACCGCGACGCCGGTGACGCTGCGGTTGTACCCGACGCTGAATAGCTACTACGATGCGAACCCGCTCGCGCGGGGATTGACCGGCGTGGTTGCGCATGCCGACTACCGCCGACATGAAGTCGTTGTCATTCTCGACCAGACTGTGCAGCAAACCCCCGACGAAGTGGAAAACAATGTCCGCCATGAGATGACGCATATAGTCGCGTCGGACCTTTCAGAAAGCCGCCTGAACGTCATGTTTCAGGAGGGGCTGGCGCAGTATGTCGAGCATCCGTCACCTGAGCTTGAGAATAAAATCGGGCTTCTCCGCAGTGTGGTCGCCGGAAGCGGTCTGCTGAACTGGAGCGACATGAACGACCGCGATACGTTTTATCGCCTGGCGCGTGTGAGCTACCCCGAAAGCCTTTCAATTGTCGCCTTCCTGGTGGATCGTTATTCATTCGCAAAAGTGCGCGAGATGTTGACCGTGACAGCCCAGAGCAATGGCTACCGCTCGGCGCTGGAGCGCACGTTTGGCGTATCGCCCGATCAGTTGGAAAAGGAATGGCAGGCGTGGCTGCCAAGTTATCTGGCGGGTGGTTATAAGCGCAATGCGCTCGTTTCGTACGATCTGTCCAAGGCGCAGTCGCTGCTTGCCGAAGGGCGCTACGCGGACGCTCAACATGAGCTTGAAACGGCGGTCGAGTGGCTGCGCACCGCCAGCCAGCCGCAAGTATTGCAGCAGGCTGAGACGCTGCTGGAGCAAAGTCTTGCAGCACAGCGCGCCGAGTCAGTTGCCGGGCAGGCGCGCGCGGCGCTTGAGGCGGCAGACTTCGCGCGGGCGCAGGAGCTTACCGCGCAGGCTCAACAGGCGTACGCCGCTGTGGGCGATACGCGACAGGATGCGGTGTTGCAGGAATACGCTGCCCGTGCGGCGCGCGGTCTTGCCGCCGAAAATACACTGGAAACCGCGCAGCAACTCAGCGCGACATGGCACGTCTTGCAGGCGCGGGCGCTGGCCGACCAGGCGGCGGCGGATTTCGCGGCGGTCGGCGCGACGCAGCGCGTTGCCGAGGCACGCGCCGTGCGCGAGGTACTCGATCAGCGGCAATCGCTGGTGGGCATTGTGCTGCTGGCGCTAGGCGCTGCTGGCGTGGTCGTCAGTGCGGTTCGCAGCCTGACCATGCGCGAGGCCGAAGCGTGGTAGTAAAGCGTAAAGCGTAGATGTACTGCTTCATACCATTGGCGCACGTTCTCCCTCATCCCTTTCCCCGCTCCCATTGGGAGCGTGGTGGCGCGGCAGCGCCGGGGTGAGGGGCTGCGCCAACCTATTGAAACAGTACACGTAGAGTGTAGAGCCTAATGTACCGATTGGGAATCATCAATCGAAAATCAGAAATCCAGAATCGCTATGTCTCCTCTCATTCATTATCTTAATCGTTTGGCTGCCGATCGCTGGGCGCGGCAGGGCGTACGCACGATCATGCGGGCGCTGTGGCTGAGTCTCTGCCTGTGGTGCATCGCGCTAGGTGCCAGCCTTGTGTGGGGCTGGACGTTCCGCTATGAGTTGCTCGGCAGCGCCACACTGGCGATCATTGGCATCAGTGTGTTGTTTCTGCTGCGCCGCCGCATGACCGCGATTGAAGTTGCTCGGCGACTCGACCGGCGCTTTCATCTGGACGAGCAGCTTGCCACGGCGGTGGAGGTTGCGGCAACACGACATGGCGATGGCGGCATCGCCGTGCGCCTGCTGAATGAATCGGGACAAACCGCCGCGCACCTTCATCGCCGGCTGGTGCGGCGGCGCGTGCTTTCATGGAGCGATATCGGTTTGCTCGTCGCCTTGTTTGTCGTGCTGACCGGGTTGTCGGTGCTGGTGGCAATCGGGCGGCCAAACACCGATCTGGCGGGCGCGAGCCTCCAGCAGCCGCCGTCGCTCGTGCAGCCGCAGGATCAGCAGCAGCAGCAGGAGCCATTTCAGCAACCGGGGCAGGGCGCGGCGGGTATGCAGGCCAGCAACACACCCGGCGTTGATCCGCAGACCACCGCTCCGCTCGCAGATGCTTTGCGCGAACAGGGCGCGACTCGCCCGGCTGCCGATGCGCTGGATCGCGGCGATATTCCGGGCGCGGCGCAGCAATTGCGCGCGCTGGCCGACCAGGCCGACCAGCTTTCCGAGCAGGCCCGCCAGGATCTCGCAAACCGCTTGCGCCAGCAGGCGCGCAAGGTTGAAGAGCGTAACCAGCAACTGGCCGATCAGATGCGCCAGAGCGCCAATGGTTTGGAAGATGGCGGCAACGATGCCCAGCAGGCCATGAGCGATCTTGCCCAGGCAGTTGAAAATTTGCAGCCGCCGCAACAGCAGTCCGCCGACGCCGGGCAGCAGGGGAGTCAACAAGGCCAGCAAGCCCAACAAGGTGATCAGTCTGCTCAACAAGCGCAACAAGGGCAGCAAGCACAGCAAGGCCAGCAATCTGGACAACAGGGCCAGTCGGGTCAGCCGGGTCAGCAAGCGCAACAAGGCAACCAGACTGGACAGCAGGAGCAGCAAGGCGATCAGTCCGGCCAGAGCGAAGGCCAAAACGGCTCGGCCAGCGGGGCAGGCAACAGCTCGGCGACCGGGCAGCGCCAGACGTCGCCGTCGAGCCGTCTGGGTGTGGAAGGCCAGCCGCTCGAACTGAAGGCCGACGGAACCGGCCAGAACGCCGAGCGTACCTCGCAGCAGGCTGGCTCATCGATCAGCGTGCCGGGGCGCACGACAGGTGGCGGCAATAACGGCGCGAATGGCGTGACGGGGGCCGACCCGCTCCGTATTCCAGTGGATGAACGCGATGTGGTTCAGGGATATTTTACGCCGTAAATCTAACGCAAACCGCGCCGGCGCATCTCGAAAGCAGGCCGCCAATCGCACGCGCTTTGTGCCTGATGAGGCATTCTTGCGTCGTTTGGAGCGCCTCGGCCTGGAGGCGCAGCGCACGTTGCGCGGCAGGCCAGTGAATGGCGAGCATCCCAGCCGGGAACAGATGCCGCAGACTGTGTTCAGCGATCACCGCCCGTACAGCGCCGGTGACGATTACCGCTACATTGATTGGAATGCCTACGCGCGGCATGAACAGTTCGTGGTACGGCTTGGCGAAGCTGAGCAGAGCGTGGACGTGCATGTGCTGCTCGATATATCGCGCTCGATGGCATGGGGCACGCCGCCGAAGCTTGTGGTCGGGCAGGAACTTGTCGCAGCCTTGAGCTACCTGGCGATGGCGCAAAATGATCGGCTGCGGATCACGCCATTTCACGCCATGCCACTTCCATCATTTGGGCCAGTGCAGGGCAAAGGTCGGCTGGTAGAAATGCTGCGCTTCGTTGAAGGAGCGCAAATCAGCAGGCAGGCAGGTCTGGCGCAGGCGGTCACGCGCTACGCTCGCATGCACGAGCGCGGCGGCCTGCTGGTCATCTGTTCCGACATGCTGGCCGCACCCGCAGATGATCTGGCAGAGGCGTTGCGCGCTGTGCCTGCGCCGCGCTGGCAGGTGCTGGTTCTGCATCTGCTCGATCAGCAAGAGGTGCAGCCGAATCTTCAAGGCCCGTTGGAACTTGAAGACTCGGAAAATGGCGAGCGGCTGGAGCTGGTGTTGGATGCGGAAACGGTTGCGGCGTACCGGCGCGAAGTTGCCGCGTGGCAGGCGCAACTTGCTACGGCGTGCGCCCGGTGTGGCGCGACCTACGCGCGGGTAATGACCGACTGGCCGCTTGAACGCATGGTGATTCCGTATTTGCAGGCCCGGCGCGTGTTGCAATGATAAGTCCTTTTCTTGTCGTATACATCTCATGACATTTCTTTTTCCGCTTGGTTTACTCGCGCTGCTGACTATCCCTGTTGTGCTGCTGCTGCATCTCATTCGCGAGCGGCGGCGGCGCGTCATGGTGCCGAGTCTGGTGCACTGGCTGCGTGTGCCGCGCAAGCAAGACAGCCGGCGCGCCCGGCGGCTCCCGCTGACATTGCTGCTGCTGCTGCACCTGCTGATTGCCGGGCTGCTTGGCCTGGCGCTCGCACGGCCAGAGGTGTTCAGCGGGCTTGCAAGCCGCGCGGATCAACTGGCAATTGTGATCGACACATCAACCAGCATGCTGGCCCGCGAGGGCAGCCAAACTCGGCTAGCCGAGGCGCAGGACCGCGCCCGCTCGCTGCTGCGCGGCATGGGGCCAGGCGGCCATGCGACATTGATTGCCACTGGCCCGACACCGCGCGTGATCGCCTCTGGTGGCATGAACGACCTGCCGCAGCTTGAGGCAGCAGTCAGTAGCTTGTCGGCAGGGGGCACCGAAGCAAATCTGGATGGCGCGCTGGTGCAGGCCGAGGCGGCGCTCAATTTGCAGCGTCCGGCCACCATTGTCGTGCTGACTGACGGCGCGGCGACCACTGGGCAGCGCACCATGGCCGCGCCAGTAGACTGGCAGGTTGTCGGCAGCGCGCAACCCAACCGCGCGATTGTGAACTTTGCGTCGCGACAGCAGGGGTCTACCTCTGAATTGTACGCCCGCATTGCCAACTACGACGCCGTGCCATGGCGCGGCGCGGCGCGGTTGTACGACGGCGACCAGCGTGTCGATACCAGCGACGTAGACATTCCGGCCAACAGCGAGACCGAAGTAACATGGAAAATCGCGCCACAATCTGGCGCTATGCGGGTCGAGATTGACGGGCAGGATGGCTTGCCGGAAGATGATCAGGCGTATGCGAATGTTGCAACCACGCGCCCGCTTAAGATCATGCTGGTGTCCGCCACGCCCGAGCCGTTGCGCCGCGCCCTGGCTGCCGTTCCGGGGGCGCAGGTGGCAGTGCTCGCGCCCGATGCTTACGCGGCGGCCAATCAATCCGCTGGCGACCTGACCGTGTTCGACGGTACGCTGCCCGCAGCATGGCCGGAAGGGGCGCTGCTGGTTGTCAACCCGCCGCAAGGCAGCGCGCTGCTGCCTGTCAACGGCGAGATCACGACGAAGCCACAGGCGCTTGCACAGCATGGCGCAACGCTCGCGGGTTTGAACTTTGACAGCGTCAGCTTTGGGCTGGTGAAGCAGCTCGCGCCGCTTGATTGGGCGCAGGCTGAGCTTGTGAGTGGCGACACGCCGCTGATTCTGCGCGGCCAGACCAGCGGCCATGACATTACGGTCTGGACATTTGCGCTGCAAAACGGCAACCTGCCGAACCGCCTGGCATTTCCGCTGCTGGTCGCCCGCACTGTGCGCGACATGACACCTGCCCCGCTGCCGGAAACAGCCGAGGCCGGCGCGCCGCTAACCCTTCATCCTAGCCCGCGCGCGACAACCGTGCAACTTACCATGCCGGATGGGCGCGCCGAACAAATGCCAGTCACGGCGACAATGACCCTGCGTATGTTGACGCAGCCTGGCTGGTACGAGCTTGCGGAGCAAGGGCCGGGCGGCACGATCTTTCAGGGGCGTGTGGGCGTGAGCGCTGGCTCCGTCACCGAATCGGACTTGCGGGTGCAAACGCCGCCCGCGCTGCAAAGCGCATCGGCGGTGAACGCTGAGGCAGCGAAGAATCTGACGTTGGAACTGTGGCCATGGCTGGCCTTGGTTGCGCTGATGCTGCTTGTGTTCGAATGGGGTTATGTGCATATTCGTAAAGTGTAAGGCGTGAAACGTGAAACGTAAAGAGCCATGCCTGTGTTTCTTGTAATCGCCAATCGTACATCCAAAATTGCATGATTTTTCGTAATCCTGAAGCTTTAGTATTGCTCCTGTTGCTGCCGTTGTTCTGGGCGGTGTGGCGCTGGCGGCGCGGGCGCGTCTCGCTGGCAACGCTGGCGCTGCGGCTCGCCATGGTGGCGCTTGTCGTGCTGGCAATCGCCGATCCCATGCTGGCCCGCCCAACCGCCGCATCTGGCACGTTGGTGCTGCTTGTTGATCAATCGGACAGCCCTGGCGAAGCGGGGCGCGCGGCACTGCGCACGCAGGCTGACGCGATCACGCGGGCCAATGAAGTGAACAGCACCGTTCACATGGTCTATTTCGGCGCGAATGCCGATGTACCCGAAGCAGGCGCAGCCAACGCGCTGCCGCCGACGCTTCGCACCGACGCGACCGACATTGCCAGCGCCATGAACATGGCGCGTAACTTGATCGGCGCGGGCGGCGGGCGCGTGGTGCTGCTGTCTGATGGTGGACAGACCCGTGGCGATGCTTTGGCGGCGGCGCAGATGCTCAAACAGGCTGGCATTCCGGTAGACACATGGGGATACCATGCTCCGGATGCGCCGGATGCATGGGTAGCGCAGGTCGTTGCGCCCCGCACGTTGCGTGTCGGCGAGGACTACAGCATCAATATCGTGGTTGGCAGTAACCAGCCGGGCACCGCGCGGCTCCAACTGCTCGACGGCACGACGCTGCTGCAACAGGAAGATGTGACGCTTGCGCCAGGCCAGAATCAGTTTACCTACCGCAGCCGCGCGACACAGCCCGGCGCGGTGCGGCTACAGGCCACGATTAGCAGCCCGAATGATAGCATCGCGCAGAATAACAGCGCCGCCGCGACTTCAATCGTTTCGCCGCCGCCCCGGGTGTTGCTGGTGGAAGGGCAGGGCAGCGGCGCAGCGCCGTTGCGGGTCGGCCTGCGCGACGCTGGCGTGGAAACCGATGTTATTCAAGCTGCTGATCTGCCGTCGCAGATCTCGCCGCTCGATGCATATGAGGGTGTAGTGCTGGTCGATGTGTCGGCCAATAGCCTGACGCTCGACCAGATGACCACGCTGCGTGAATACGTGCGCAGCGAAGGGCGCGGCCTGGTGGCGACTGGCGGTCGTTCCAGTTTCACGCTCGGCGGCTACAAGGACACGCCGCTGGAAGAAGTGCTGCCGGTGCAGATGACGCCGCCACCCCGCCCGCAGCGCGCCGGCGTGACGCTGCTGTTAATCATTGACCGTTCGGCGAGCATGGGGCCGACTACTGGCGCGTCACGCTTCAACATGGCGAAAGAATCGGCGATTCTCGCCACGAATGCGCTGCGCGAAGGCGACCGAATCGGTGTGCTGTCGTTCGACACTAATCAGGACTGGAATGTTCCCTTCCAGCAGGTCGGGACGGGCCTGAGCATCGCGCAGATTCAGGAGCAGGTCGGCAGCATTGGCCTGGGCGGCGGCACCGACATTTACGAGGCGCTTGACGCAGGATTAACCGCGCTTGCGGCGCAGCCCGGCCAGGTGCGCCATGCCGTGCTGCTGACCGACGGCAAATCGTTCAGTACGACGCGCCGCCCGTATTCCGATCTGATCGAGCAGGCGCGCGCGCAGAACATCACCCTGTCGTCGATCGCGATTGGCGAGGATGCCGACACCGGGTTGCTCCGCGATTTAGCCGACTGGGGCGCGGGCCGCTACTATTTCGCCTCGAAACCGGAAGATATTCCGCGCCTCACGCTCCAGGAAAGCGATATTGCGCGGAGCGAGCCGCAGGTCGAGGGCGATTTTCGCGCCGATTTGCAAGCGCCGCACCCGCTGCTGCGCGAGTTCCAGCCCAACCAGATACCCAAGCTGGAGGGCTACGTCGCGACGACCCTGAAGCCGGAGGCCGAACTGGTGCTTGAGTCGCCGGAGAAAGATCCGGTACTGGCCGTCTGGCAGTATGGCCTTGGTCGCGCGGTGGCATGGACGCCGAGCATCGAGGAGCCATGGGCGAGTGGCTGGGCCAGTTGGCCGGAATACGGCCAGTTCTGGGGGGAAATCATTCGCTACACATTGCCTGAGCCGGACAGCGGCCCGCTTCAGGTGCATGTCACCTCGGATGGGGATGAGGCGACTATTACCGCCGATTCCCTGCTGCCGGGCGGCGCATCGCTTGATCTGGCTGACACCCAGGCGACCGTCACACTCCCCGATGGCAGCACAACCACGATCCCGCTGCGGCAGGTTGCGCCGGGCCGCTACAGCGAGGTCGTAAAACTGCCGCAAGTCGGGCCGTATGCCGTCCATGTGCAGCAGCAGAAAGATAATCTGTCGCGTGAGACGGATGCGGGTTATGTGCAGCCCTACTCCGCCGAATACCTGCCGATCAGCGACGGCATGGGCCTGCTTCGGCAGATCAGCGCGACGACCGGCGGGCAGATGCTGACCGAAGCACGCGGCTGGGCGCTCGGGCGGGGCGGCACAGAAGATCGCAGCACCGCTTTATCGCTCTGGCTGCTGCTAGCGGCGGCGCTGTTGTGGCCGGTCGAAATCGCCGTCCGGCGCGGCTGGCTGCAATTGGGCCAGTAAAATAAAAGGTTAGTGACGCCCCACTGGGGCATCTCTACGAGTTTTGTGCTATTGTTTCCGCATGATCAAAACACGCAAATCCGCGCCGCCGTACATCCCCGCCCGCCACAACCGTCTGGTGGAAGAACTTTTCTACTGGCTGCTGGTGCGCTGGCCCACATGGACGCAGTTCAACCGGGTGTGGCTCAAAATCGAGGGGCCGCTTCCGACGCCGGAGCGCGGGCCGCTGATCTGTTACCTCAATCATCCATCATGGTGGGACGGCTACGCCGCGTTCTGGCTGCACCGCGAAGTCTTCAAGCGCCGCTTTCAGAACTATCTCATGATGGACGAGCAACAGATGCGCAATTACAGCTTCTTTGCCCGCGTCGGCGTGTTCTCGGTCGACCGCTCAAACCCGCGCCGCGCCGCCGCCTCGGTCAGCTACATCGGGCGGCTGCTGGCCGAACGCCGCGACCGCTGCCTGTGGATTTTCCCGCAGGGCGCGCTCACGCCAAACGAGCAGCGCCCAATCACGGTGCAGCCCGGCCTGGCCCACATCGTCAAAATGGCGGGTGGCGCGACGCTCTGGCCGGTTGCGCTGCGCTTCGAGTTCCGCAATGAGCAGCGCCCCGAAGCCTTCATCCGCGCTGGCCCGGCCCACCATGCGCCCGCCACCAGCGACTCCACCGCGCTCACCGCCGAAATACAGCAGGGCCTTTCCGCTGCGGTGGACGCCCTGCGCGACGATGTCACCTCCGGGCAGCTTGACGGCTACCGTGTGCTGTTCCATGGCCGTCCGGGCGTCAATCGCCTGTTTGACGCTGCGGCTTCCGCATTGGGATTGCGCCGCGCCGCCGAATGAATATCGCGCCCGCGCCAATCAGCACCAGCGCGCCGATCATGCCAGCCGCCACATAGCCATACGCGAAGTTCACCACGGTGAACATGAACGTGCTCAACAGATACAACAGCGGCAAAGTGTGGTCGCTCAGCCACGCTAAGAGAGGCGGACGCAGCAGCGGCGGGCGGCGCTCCCGGCGCGCTCCCGCGCGCCGCTCGAACTGCGCCATGACCCACGCCATGCACAGCCCCGTCAGCCACCACCCGACGAAATTCGACAGCGGCACGCCGTAAAACAACCCGCCCGTCTGCCATTCCCAATAATGATTAACGCGCGTCGCAACCGTCTCGATCTGCAAATCCAGCACCAGCACCAGCGTCGCCGTCATGAGCCAGCGCGCAGCAGGCCGCCGCGTGAGTCGCCCGGCGATCTGGAATGCCGCGAAAGCCGCCATGATCCATGCGCAGCAGATTGCGAGCGGCACGACGCCCGCCACTTGCGGTTGCAGCACGTCAGTATATACATAACGCCCGAACGGCCAGCCAGTCGCCACGCCCGCGTACTCCACCGCGCAGCCGAGCGCACCCACGGCCAGTCCGGCCAGCAGCCCGTTCGCGCCGCGCTGCCCCGCAAGCCACAGCAGCGCCACCGCGCCTTGCAGCATCAGCAGCGCCCCGCCGAACCAGATGCCCCACGCTGGCACGCGGTCGAGCGCGACGGTTATGGTCGAGCCGGGGAAGACGGCGATGTACATGAATAGACCAATGAGCGAAAGAAGACGGGCGGCATGGCGCATAGAAACACACCTTATAAAAGAAAATGACAGGTTATCGTAACGTGTCACCAGTGTATGACAGCAAAAACATTATTTCAGCCGTAACACCAAAAAAAGATACCATTTTTACCATTTGCACAGAAGTCTGAACGTTTCCAATACTTGAAAGCGCTTTCATTATTTGCAAGATGAACTGCCTGTCATCTTGTCAGTGAAACAATTGTTACTTGATCTTGAAAGGTAAAACGTGCTACCATTAGATACTTCATTCTATGCAGAAACTATTTACATATTGTAGTCAGGGTTGCCGCCATGCCGACAGACGCAGAGAAAAGTATACGAATTTTGTTAGTTGAGGATGATGGGCATATCAGCGCCATCATTCGCCTGGGAATGCAGGATCTCGGCATTCTGTACCATCTCGACCAGGCCTACTCTGCCGAAGAAGCGCTGGAACTGTGGGAGCAGCAACCATATGATCTTGTCATGACTGACTATAATTTGCGCGGCAAAAATGGCCTTGAACTGATCGCCCTTGTGAAGCAGGCCGATAGCACCACGCCCACCATGCTCTTCACCGCCTACGACACGCCGAAGCTCCGCCGCGAAGCCGCCGCCGTTGGCGTGACAAATTTCATTGCCAAGCCGTTCTTTGTGGATGAATTTGTGAACGTGACGCGCAGCCTGCTGCCGACTAAAGTCAGCGAGTTCGGCGCGTAGGCGTTAGCTTCTCCTCCTTACCTCGCGCGCTGTTCCAGTTGCCATGCTTTGGTCTTAACGTTACCAGCGGCGACACAGCCGCAGCGCTTCCGGGCTTCATCCGCAGCCGCCAATGCTGCGCCATAGCGGAAAGCAGGTAACGTATTCTACCGTTTTGGCACGGGTATCGCAAAATGATTTTGTCAGCATCCTGTTGAGAGATTGTAACAAAAATCACTTGCCCTGTAAAAATCTTTGTGCTATAACACACGTATCGCAATGGGGTAAAAACGGTAATGAGCCGTTTTGCCCTTTTTTGATATACCAGCGAGCACAGTCATATGTGCGTCGCAATACATAGATGGTGATTCCATGCAAGTAACAATTGAGCAAACAGGGTGGCGCGATTACGTCGAAACGCGTGCTATTGAAGGTCATAGTGTCGTTGGCGCGCTGAAGGTGTACCATGATGTGCGGAGCGCAACACTTGGCAACACGCGCGACCTGTTCGTGTACCTGCCTCCGTCCTATCCTACGGGCGCGCGTCGCTATCCAGTGGTGTACATGCAGGACGGTCAAAATTTATTCGATCATGCGCTGAGTTACGCCGGCGAGTGGCAGGTGGACGAAACGATGGAAGCACTGAGCCATGAGGGTATCGAGGCGATTGTTGTTGGCGTGCCGAATGCTGGTATGCAGCGTTTGGAAGAGTACACGCCCTTTCGCGATGCGCGCGGCACCGGCGGCCAGGGCGCGAAATACGTAGATTTTCTTGCGAATATGGTCAAGCCGCTGATCGACCGCGACTTCTGCACGCTGCCTGACCGCGAACACACGGGCGTGCTCGGCTCGTCGCTGGGCGGCCTGATTAGCATGTTTGCGTTTTTTCACCGCCCGGAAGTGTTTGGCTTTGCGGGCGTGATGAGTCCATCGTTCTGGTTTGCGCAGGAAGCGATTTTCCCGTATGTGCAGCGCCAGCCGTTTGTACCTGGGCGGCTGTATATCGACGCCGGGACGGCTGAGGACATGAATCCCCGGCGGCGTTTGCTGCGTCGCCCGCAGGTGGGCAATTGTGCGATTAACGTACGGCGCATGCACAGTTTGCTTCTTGAGAAGGGCTACAGCGCCGACGATCTGCTGGTGTATGAGGAGCCGGGCGGCATTCACCATGAGTCGGCCTGGGCGCGCCGCCTGCCCGACGCCTTACGGTTTCTGCTGCCGAAAGAGTAGCGTGTTATGATCACACAACCTGCTTACGGAGATGTCGCATTGGCGACATTCACCCCTGGCTCGCCGCTGTTTGCTGAAGTAGCCGAGGTCTTTCGGGCAACCTGGCCGGACCGCTTCTTCTCCACCAGCGATGCGGCAGCGCGCATCCGGCAACACGCCTGCTATGATGGCTTTCGTGGCATTGCAGCAGTTTCGGCTGGTCACGTCATTGGCTTTGTGTACGGCTACACGAACGCCCCCGGTCAGTGGTGGTATGATCAGATTGTGCAGCACGCGCCGCGCCTGAGCGTGAAATTGAACCTGGCAGACAGTTTTGCGTTCACTGAGCTGGCGGTGGCTGCCTCGTGGCGGCGGCACGGCGTGGGCCAGCGGCTCCATGATGCAGTTCTTCGCGATTTGCCACACCGCTATACTGTGCTCTCGACGCAGACCGACAACGTCGCCGCGCTGGCATTGTATCGGCATCTCGGATGGGACGTGCTGATCCCGGGCATGCGCTTCGACGGCAACGCGCCCGATTTCGCGATCCTGGGCAAGGCGCTGAAGTAAGAATATAGTTTACACTTGTACTATAAGGCAGTGGTGCAAAAAGCTGCGGCTCAGCCGCAGCTTTTTCATTGCCGTGAACACCTGCGCGTAAGACTAGTCGTTTGCAGGGACTGGCGATCAATCGCTTATGCTGCTCTGCGTACGACTGAGCGCTGGGGCGTACGCTCCTTGAGCGCTTCTTTGATTGCAGTACGCAGATCGCTAAGCGGACGCATGCCATTCAAATCAATGCCAAGTCCCACCAATGTTTGTGCCACTTCTGGACTAATACCTACCAGGACGCATTCAGTACCAAGCAGGCGGGCTTGCCGCGCGATTGTTATAAAATGCTTCGCTACATCCGTGTCGACAATCGGAATGCCTGTAATGTCGAGGATGAGCGTGTGCGCGCGCTGCTGCTCGATTCCACGCAGCAGCGTCTCCTGGGCCTGGAGCATCCGTTCCGTATCCAGCATACCGACGAGCGGCATGACAATGACTCCCTGAAGAACAGGAATAACTGGTGTTGACATATCGCGGATTGTCTCGACCAGCCGCTGCTGATGCTGGAGCGCCTCTTGAAGCTCGCCGGTTCGAACGGCTACCTGCTGCTCCAGTTCCTGGCTCCAGCGCTGCTGAGCCTCGCGCTGCGCTGCCAGATCGACGGCCATGGCATTAAATGTTTGAGCGAGAATCCCCAGTTCATCTTCCGAGACAACATCAACGGTCGCCCGCTCGCCAGCCGCCACCTGCTGAACTGCCGTTTTCAGGCTTCCGAGCCTGCGTACGATCTGTCGGCTGAGCACGGTAGTCATGGCAGTTCCCAACAGCAACGCTACAACCACGCTAATGCTTAACATAAGTACTGCTGTGCGACTTCTGCTTTGTGCGGCTTGCTGTGCGATCAATGCCTGTTCATTTTGATAACTGTAATAGCGGTCAGCTAGATCGTATGTGCGTTCCGCCATTTCCTTTCCCTTGATCCACAGGATGGCCGCCTCTGTATCGAGGCCGTTTTGGCTATCCTCTACAAGCATGTTCGCCAACTGTACATATTCATTTTGCTGTTGTGCGAGATCTCTGAGCAGCGATTGCTGTTCAGTATCTTCCAGTCCTTCTTGCGCCTGTGCTAAATGTTCCGCAAAGCGCTTCGTATACAAATCTAATTGAGTACGCCGGTCGCTATGCGTCCATGCCATATCAAGGAGGCTATTGGTGTAACTCTCAATGTCCCCGCGTAACTGATAGGCAAGGCGTGTCTGCTCCTGAGCGTGCGCGCGCTGCTCAGAGGCATTCAGCACATATTGAATGGCAAACGCTGCGCTGATTGCAATCACCAGCAGCACAGCACCCATCAGTGCGACGATTCCGCCGAGTTTCCATGTCAGGCTTCGATTCGAAGCATTCCACATGAAGCGGCGCGTGTTGGCCGTAGCTGGCTCAGCAATCATCGCTCGATCTCCATGGTGACTTTGCCTGAAATCAAATCCTGGCGAGCCTGATCAACTTTCTTCTGGATGTCATCAGGAATTAAATTCTCACGGAGCGGGGACAGGCGAATAGCATCTTCCGTCAAGCCCATGCTGTAGATCTTGCCCTCGAATTTCCCGTCCTTGAAGGTCTCGAACATGTGCATCATGGTAGACGGCACGAATTGAATGCCGTTTGCGAGCACGGTTTCGGGAGCAATCGAGCTAAGATCGGTTGCATAATTGACCACATGCACGTTGTGTTGCTTGGCAATCGTGATAATGCCAACATTTGCGCTCGTGGCATGCGCAAAAATGATGTCTGCACCCTGGGTGATGAGTTCCTCTGCCTCGACATTTGCGCCGTTTGTGCTGTTCATGCCCGTATTCGCTGTTGGGTTCGCCAGAACGCGATCAATGATCCTGGCATGCGGATTGACTGCGCGGACGCCCGACTTAAAGCCTTCCACGGTCGCAAGAATCGGACGCATTTGTAAGCCTGCAATAGTGCCGATAACATTGCTCTTGGTCATCAATCCAGCCAGCACACCCAGCAGGTAGCCGCCTTCTTCGTTCTTTAACGTGACGGACGCGTAGTTTGGTCCGTTCGCATTGCCCCCGGTCAAAACGAAGCGCGTGTTAGGATACTTCGGCGCGACTTCCCCGATAGCTTTATCGAAGTAGCGACCATGCAAGAAAATGAGCGGATAGCCTTTATTCGCGTAGGTATCGATTGCCTCAAGCCAGTCTGGTGGTGTCACCGTATTCCAATCCGGATGAGGAGTCAGCTCTTTGTATTCAGTTTCCACGCCATAGGTGTCGCGCAACTGGCGTAACCCAGCAGCAGCAGAGCTATTCCAGCCACCATCAGCAGCGGAGCCGATCATCAGCATAGCGACGCGCACCTTCGCGGAAGTATCCGCAGAAGTGTTCGTTGATTGTGTCGCGGGAGCATTACAAGCGGCGAGGAGGAGTGCGGTGAAAACACTCGTGAACAGAATGAAATAACGTTGCCAATGATTGTGCTGCTGCATAGTTCTGATGTCCTCCGATGTTGTGGAGTGTAATATTATTTGGTAGAGTGCAAAATCAGGTATTCGTTGAGAACAGGATTACCACGGCAATGCTAGCCAGGAACGAGTGTTGCTCGTTCCTGGCCATGCGCAGTTAGAATCCGCGGTGGTAATCGCGGAGCGCCTTGCGGTAGTAGGAAAGATCGTAGAGCCCACCTTCTGGGCCTGCCAGCCGGTGGAGATTCTGCTGATTCTCAAAGCCGTTGAACTCCGCGCGCAGGGCAAGGATGTTATAAACGGCCTTGTGATCGATCGAAGCATCAGCGATGTCACCAACGCCCGACTGCAGATGAATAGCGTACAGTTGTTCGGCAAGCATGCGTGACGTGTTCGGCTGAGCCATCAACAATTGGATGGATTCTTCGCGGTTAGCAGGGTCGAACGACCACTGAAGCGCCTCGTAGTAGGCCAAGGCAAAACGAACGGCGACATCTGAGTTTTGCTTGAGCCAGGTGGTCCTGGCGGCAGCGAAGGTGCCGATGTACGGCGACGCAATCGTGGAAACGGGATCGAGCAAGACGTAACCTTGATTGGCTGCGCGGGTCTCAAAGCCGCTGCTCAGCAGGGTCGCGTCGGCATGTCCGGCCAGCAGGTCGTTATAGCGCTGGAAGACGCCGCCAACCGAAACGACGTTGTAATCGCCTTGCTGTAAGCCGTGCTGCTGTAGAATCTTGTAAAGGACGTAGGCAAAGCCGGAGTTGAGCGCGTCAACCGAAACGGTCTTTCCTCGCAGATTCTCCACTGAGGTAATGCCAGGCTGCGCGACAAGGCGCAGGTTCAGGCCGTAGTCAAGTCCCAGAAAGCCCTGTGAGTCAACAATGGTGCCAAGCGGGTTATTAGCATTGAGTTGATAGTTTGCCACATTGTCAGGTGAGGTTTGGATCACATCGTACTGGCCGTCGCGCAGAGCCTGGAACTGCTGGGTAGACGACGCAACTTGCAGATAATTAACCTTGAGATTGTGTTTGGCGTAAAATCCTTTGGCGTCAGCAACGATCAACGGCAGCGATTTGCCGAAGATGCCCATGTTAATCGTGGCTGGGGTGGCGTCAGTTCGCTCGGCAAAAGCTGACTGCGTTGCTCCCAGCGACGGGATGAGCAACGCAGCGCCCATGAACATAGCGAACCAGACGTTGAGACGAAGACGTAGTGGTTGGACGACTTTCACACAAAACTCCTCTCGATCAGGAAGAAAATACTGTCGAAGTAGTAGATCTATAACTAAGTTTATACCACTTCAACAATATCAAGTGTACGTGATATTTGCTGGTGCAAACAATGAGCCGTTAGTACCATCGCTGCTTGTGACCATACGTAGAAAGATGTGGCTGCTGTCCATGGGCGGGCTTTGTATGAAGACGAAGAAATGAAGAGGACAGATGGCGCACATGAGCGATCCAAGCTATCAGATTGTGGATTATGTAGTAAACTGATCACACGCTACTAGCATGGAGAAGAGAGCAATGAGCGCTAATGAAATTGCAACCGTGTCGCGTCAATTTCACGAGCGAGTCGCGGCGATTCTTTCGTCCGAAGAACTCGCGCGTTATGAAGCATACCAGCAGCGGCTCCGTGAGGCCAACAAGCGGCATGACACCGAGCCAGTGCTGCCGACGCCGGAGGAGCAGGCGGTGCTCGATGCAATTAACGCTGACATGCGTGCGGCGGCGCTCCAGAAGGAGCTGCGCGTACTCATGCGCATCGAGACGCTGCCGCAGTGATAAAACCATGATGATGAAAGAACAGGAGCGCGATTGGGAGCGTGTCCACGCTGACCTTCCGCGATCCTGATCGTCATCTGCTGATGGTCTGTCAGGCCAATCACTAGCCATGCGCCGCATTGTTACGCCTTGTCTTTCTCGGCGTTGAGCGATGCGAGCAGCCACCAGCCACTGTTCCATACCAATCCGTCTTCCAACAGGGCAATGAGTGGATCAGGGATGGGCAGCGCCTGCCCCAGCCCGCGCCGAAGATAAAAGGTCGCGAAGGTTTCTGCGGCAGCAGCGACACTGCCACAGATTGCGCAGAGCCACGCTGGCTGGTCATGCAGCGCGCCGAGCAGCGCGCCTACTCCGCCACCCGAGATCATGCGGCCTATCAGCGCTGGCGCGTCCGTGCGGTTCGGCGTCTGCGGCAGCTTGTCGGCGACGAGTTCGCCAAGCGCTAGTGTTGACGTAATGATCGCGCCGGACGTGCTGCTCAGTCGTTGCGCGATCCACTGCTTGGGCGGGCTGGATCGTTGCGTGAGGTACAGACTCAACAGGGCTGTGGGGCTCATCGAGCGTGACCCGGCGAGCGCGCTGAAGGCAATGATTCGCAGCAGGGTGGTTGTTTGAACTGATGGCATGAAGTATCTCCAATTAATATGGCTTTATCATGACTGAGCATTTCCTGTGCCAGATAGTGCGCTTTGTGTTTTAGCCAATTCATATTGCGGAAGCAGGCGGCATGTGATACGCTATCGTTGTTGATGATGTTTAAATGGACTGCCATGCTGTGTGACCAGGCGCATACCACAGCCAGGTATAAAGCTTACTCTTACAGAAGGAGAAGATAAGCATGAGTCGTGACTTTAGTGTTGTTATCGAACGTGATAGTGAAGGCTATTATGTTGCTTCTGTGCCAAGTCTTCCTGGATGTCATACGCAAGCCAAATCGCTCGACACGCTCATGCAGCGTATTCGTGAGGCGATTGAATTATGTCTGGAAGTTGAGCAAGAAGAAGCTGATCAACTCGATTTTGTTGGGATTCAGAAAGTAACCGTAGCCGCCGCTTAGTTCTTCACACCCATCCCATCGTCCGCCACTCCGCGAAGCGCGCCAGCAGCCCCAGCCGCCATGCCGGTGAAATGAGTCCTGCCAGTTGAGCGACGGCATACCGCCCCGCCGGACCCAGCGCGTGCCCGCCGCGCGCCAGCAGCGCCGCGCCGCTGTACACGGCGTAATCGCCGATCCACTGCCGCACGCCGCGCGCCCCAAGAATATGCCATGCGTCCAGCACGATGCGCGGGTGTCTCCAAAACACGCCGAGCAGCATGCGATGATAATCGCCCCAGTGCATCTGGTCGCGGAAGAAGCGCCGCGCGGCATCTTCGCCGAGGTCATTCAGCACACCGAGAAAAATATTCTGTAGCTCGTTGACGCTGGCCGGGCCGCGCCAGGGCTGCATGAAGCGGCTGAACACCCAGTTGAGCGACACATTGACCTGGTACGGGCTGATGGCGTGCAGGTTCGGCGGCGCGAGGAGATCATGCTGCAACGCTTCATGCAGCAGCGCGGTGGTGCGGTCAAGATTGCGCACATGCGAACCAAAGCCGCAGAATGTCAGCGGCGATTGCTGGGCCGCCGAGTCGCCAACCGGCAGCACCCCACGCAGGAACGGCGCTTCCTGCCGCCGCACGCTGTGGCGGGCCGGGATGTAGCCGTACACCGGCTTGATGTGCCGGAAATGAAGGCCGGGCCGCTTGTAGGTTGGCAGCAGCGCGAAATAATCCTCGAAAAGCTGCATCAGAGAGAGGGGGAGAGGGGGAGAGGGGGAGAGGGGGAGACGCGATGCTCCTGCAATCTCCTTGTCTCCTTGTCTCCTTGTCTCCATGTCACGTGAGATGAGAGTATCGTAATAAAACAAATACACCGTCAGTTCGTCGCCGCGTCCGGGGAAGCCTTCCCACATGTACTGCTGCCCGCGCTGCGCATGGGCAACCGACAGCAGAATGTCGCCCACCTGTGGGTTATGCTCATCGGGCGCGCTGCCTTCCACGAGACCCGTGACTACCGTGCCAACTGTTGGGCAGACGCCCGCAAACGGCTGATTGCCAAAGCGCCGCAGCGCCAGCGGCGAAATGCTGCCCATGCCGTCCAGCAGCAGCCGAGCGCCGTAATGCTCGGTCGTGCCATCTGCGCGGGTTACTTCGGCGACCACGCGCACCGGGCCGTCGGCGCTGACGTGGACGCAGCGAAACGTGCGGTTGTCGAGCACCATGCCGCCCGCCGCTTCGAGCTTGCGCCGCGCCAACATGAGCAGCGCTCCGGCGTCGAGCGCCACGTCCAGCACGTTCCGCATCCATAATTCGTTCGGCTGCTTGCCCGGCCCGCCGTAGAAGCGCACTACGCCGCGCTCGTACTCGTTCATGACGATCTCGGCCAATTCGTCCCAACTAAAGAGGCCGATATTTACCAGCGCCGCCAGTTCTTCGCGCGAAATGTTCCACTCGCGGTGCGCGCAGCCGACCTCGCCGCGATCGAACAGCAGCGCCCGGCAGTTGTAGCGCCGCGCCATGACAGCGGCGTGGAGCAGGCCCAGCCCGCCGCCTGCGTAGATCAGGTCGTACTCGCCGTCGGTCGGCGGCAACTTCGATGTAAGCGCGTAACTATCGCCAGGCGCATCTGGCGCGGCCTGCGCGCGGATATTTTGCCAGACATGATCAAGCCGCGCGATGCGTTCCAGGTGCTCGTTGGCGTTCATTGCGCGGAAGGCTGCGGCGGTACGTGGGTAGCAGTTCGCAAGATCAGTGAGCGATAGGGTGTTCGTGTGCGTCATTGTTTACTGAAAGGTGATTGGTTGGGCGCATCGAAAAGGCGTTGAAGTTGGCTTAGTTATCACTATCGTTCCAAGAAAGCTTTGTCCACTGACTATATCCTCTATCGCCAAATATTGTCACGTCGAACATGGGCTTCCTCAAATGCAGCCGCACGCGCTTCCTCTTCTTCGGTCGGATCACGCTCGTCAACATTGATGTCGTAGTAGGCAGGCCATAAGTCTCTGCCTCCTCCGTCCGTAATCATCGCTGTAAGGCAGTTATAGCAGCGCCGTGGTGCATCAAAGCGAAATCTGCCTCCACAATCGCAAGGCTTAAGGCGATCTTCAATGTGTGTGATTAACACACGATAGTGATCATCCCCTGATGGTATCGTTTTATCGAGTGCTAGTGTGACGGGATCATAATAACTGACTTCCACACGATTCGCACATTGCTCACAGTACAGCATCCAATCGTCAGCCATGGGTGAGTGATCGACGCGATACAGATGTGCATTGCATTGAGGACAGATCATTGTGGCAGGATTGAGCCAGTGACCTGAGCTTGATTCATCACTCATTGGGTCTCTCTTCACTGATTATAAGCAATTCCGCAGTTTACAGTTGGGCAACCGGCGGCGTTCTTCATACTACGTACTGCGGTTCACCGCGGATGGCACGCTTACGCAGATTGTTTCAAAACAGCGCGGTAGATTTGCTCCACATGCCAGACCATGCGTTCGCGATCGAATATATCTGCCACGCGCCGCCGCCCGTTCTCGCCGAAATGCTGGCGCAGCGCCGGATTCGCAACGAGAATATTCAGCGCGCGGGCCAATGCCGCCGGATCGTTCGGCGGCACGACAATGCCAGTTTCGCCCTGCTTGTTCACAAAACTAGTGCCGGTGCCAAGCTCGGTGCTGACGCATGGCAGCCCGCTGGCGAGCGCTTCAAGCTGCACAATGCCGAACGCCTCCGAGCGCAGGTGCGCCGGCAGCACGAATACATCGGCGGCGTGGTACAGCGCGGGCAGCGCATCGTCGGGTACATCGCCCAGAAAGCATACCCGGTCGGCAAGTTCGAGCCGTTCGGCCTGCGCCACCAGCCGGTCATGCTCTGGCCCGCTGCCTGCGACGAGCAGCCGCGCACGCACACGCGGCAGCGCATCGAGCAGCACATGCAGCCCCTTGTAATAGCGCAGCCGCCCAACAAACAGCAGCAGCGGCATGCCGTCCGGGCTGTGGCGCGCCCGCAGCTCCGCGACCTGAGCGGCGTCGGCATCGGCAAAGCGCGCCGGGTCGATGCCGAGCGGCACCACTTCGCATTTAGTGGCATGGCGGCTCAGAAAGGGCGACGACGCGATGTAGTTCGGGCTGGTTACAATAATGCGCGCGGCCTGCCGCAGAGTTTGCTCCAGCAGCGGGCGGTACAATTGCAGCATGGTGCGCTGGCGGATCACGTCGCTATGATAGGTGACGACGAGCGGCGGCTGGTCCGGCAGCATGTGATACACCAGGTCGCCGGGCGGGTATGGAAAATGAAGATGCGCCACGTCTACGTGCAGGCGGCGCGCCATCCGCAACATGGTGGTACTGAGCGGTGTCGAGGCGGCATGAATCTCCCGCGCGGCCTTGATGATCTTCAGGCGCTTGTGTGGCTGCTCGATAGTCGTCTGCCGGTTGCGACTGGTCACCAGCACAGTCAGATAGTGTCCGCGCGCAACCAGTCCTTCGCTCAGATCGCGCACATGATTTTCGATGCCGCCCATCACCGGCGGATATTCTTTATAGATCTGCAGGATGTGCATTGCGCGATTATAGCACGCAGCGCCGTACAAGTGCGCTGCGCGTGTGCTAGAATGTGCTTCTGTTGTAAAGCGTACAGTATTGGAAGCGTTCATGCCGAATCGACAACGTAAACGCGAACACCGCCCGCTGGTTGATGGCTATGCCGAACGGCTGACGGCGCTGCGTGAACTGCTCCATGACGATGCTGCCGCGGCGGGCGATCAGGCGCTCAAGCTATTGGAAGAATACCTGGAAAGCTTGTCGCACATGCAGGGCTACCATGGCGATGCCAGCCTGGGGCGCTCCGTGTCGTTTCTGCGCGGGCGCGACGTGCTGGACCCGGCGCTTCTCGATCGGGCCGACGGTTACACGCAGGTGCGCAACTGCATCGCTCACAACTATGGCTTGCAGACCAGCCCGGCGCTGGCGGAAGAAGTGCTTGAGTTTATCGAGCTATTGCTCAAGCAAGGCGCGCCGACGGCTGCTCACCTGATGACCCGCAGCGTGCGGACGGTCGCCACAACCGATCGGCTGCTGCGGGCGCGTGATCTGATGCTGCGCGAAGGGTATGGGCGGCTGCCCGTGCTGCGCGAGGGCGCGGGCGTTGTCGGCCTGCTGACTGAGCGCGATGTGGTGGCGGCGCAGGCGCAGGTCGAGCGGGCGGGTGGCTCGCTGGCGCAACTGTCAGTTGCCGACGCGCTGCCCGCCGATGCCGCCGAGCGTTGCGTATTTGTAAGCCCGGAGGCCACGCGCGCAGAAATTGTGGATGTGCTGCGCGCGCCGGGCGCGGTAGCTTGCCTGGTGACCGCCCACGGCTCGCCCATGGAGCGCCCGCTCGGCATTATTACGCATGCCGACCTGTTATATCAAATGTAGTAGCGGCCCTGTTGCCTCGCATGGTGAGCGATGGTATAATGCGCTGCTGACGATACTCGTTTTGGAGGATACATCGTGGAAACCGCTTTATATGTGGCCCTGGTTATTATCAGCATCGCCCTGATTGGCCTGGTCATTTTGCAGGGCCGCAACGCTGGCCTGCAAAGCCGCGACACAAGCTCAATTTACCGCACCAAGCGCGGTCTTGAGAAGACTATTTATCAGGCGACCATCGCGCTTGCGGTGGCTTTCTTGATCCTTGCACTTGTCTCCAGCCTGCCGATCTTTCCATCCAGTACACCAACGACGCCGAGCGGCATGATAGTTCCGTTCGGCCTCCTATAGGCTCGAATGGCTCGTCGCATCCGCTGGCAAATCCTGATCGCCTCGGTCAGTGGCCTGCTCGTCCTCGGCTTGATGAGTTTTTTGGCCCTGACCAACACGGCTGTTTCCCGCCCGCTTAATGGCGGCACATACGTCGAAGGCTTCACCACGCTGCCTCGCCAGATCAACCCACTGGTGAGCGACCCGGCGCGCGATCCAACCGCCGCCGATATTCGCGCGCTCGTTTTTGAAGGCTTGATGCGGATCGGTGTGGATGGTCTGCCTGAGCCTGAACTCGCCGCGGAAGCGCCGCAGATCAGCGCGGATGGCACCGTGTACACCTTTACACTGCGCCCGGACGTGCAATGGCAGGACGGAACGCCGCTGACCGCTGACGACGTGGTGTGGACGCTGCGGGCCGTGCAAAGCAGCGCCTATGCCGGCGATCCGGTGGCGCGTGGTGTTTGGGGCGAGGTGCTGATCGACAAACTGGACGATCATACCGTTCGCTGCACGCTGACTGCGCCGTTTGCGCCGTTTCTCAGTCAGGCTACGTTCCCGATTTTGCCCGCGCACCTTTTGCAGGATGTGCCGCCTGATCAGTGGGCGACTGCGCCATTCAACCAGCACCCGATCGGCACGGGGCCGTACAAGCTGACCGAACTCACCACCGAACACGCGCTGTTTGCGGCGAATGCCACGTACCATGACGGGCGTCCGTTCCTCGACAACGTGGAGTTTCGCTTCTTCAGCACGACGCAGGACGCGCAAATGGCCTTGATGCGCGGCCAGATCATGGGGTTGGGCTTTCTTGGCACCAGCGAGTTGAATCGCGTCCCGCTGCCGCGTGACGTGACGAAACATGTTACGCCGCTTGACGCCTACACCGTGTTGACGTTTAACATGCGCGGCGGGCCGCTTGCCGATGTGGGCGTGCGGCGCGCGCTGGTGCGCGGTTTTAACAAAGATACGTTGATAAATGATACCTTGCATGGTGAGGTGGCGCGCCTTGACACACCGATCCTGCCGGGGTGGTGGGCTGCCGCGCCTGATCTTGCTGTTCAGCCACCCAGCCAGCAGGCCGCCGCCGATGCGCTGACGTCGCTCGGCTATGAGCTCGGCCCGGATGGCGTGCGGACCAAAGACGGGCAACCGCTAAATCTGCCACTGATCACCGACGATACACCCGACCGCGTGGCCGCCGCGCGCGAGATCGCCCGGCAGTGGGGCGCGCTGGGCGTGCAGGTGCCGGTGGAAACGCTGCAACCTGATGTGTTGCAGCAGCGGCTTCAGGCGCATGACTTTACCATGGCGATTCATGGCTGGCAGCGGCTTGGCCCCGACCCGGACGTGCTGGAACTCTGGGACAGCCGCTTTGCTGCCTCAGGGCGCAACTATGCTGGTGTGCAGGATGAAGAACTTGACCGTTTGCTGCGGCAGGCGCGCCAGGAACAGAACATCGCGGCCCGTCGCCAACTGTATATCACCTTCCAGCAGCGCTGGCTCGATCTCGCGCCCAGTATCACGCTGTACCAGCCGGTGTTCGTGTACGCAACCCGCGAACTCGGCGGCCTCGAACTCTCCCAATCTGGCGAAGCGACGCAACTCATGAGCAATCAGTTGCTGCTTGGCCGCGAGGACCGCTTCCGGAATGTCTCGCGCTGGTTCTTACGCAGCGCCCGTGAGATACGCGGTGATCTGCGCTCCGCGCCGTAACGTTCAATATAAAAATGAGCATTGAACATAAGTTCAGTGCTCATTTTATACTTACAGAATGGCGCTTGCCCATGACGGCGCTGTACATGCTTATAGCTTCACAACGTTTCCTTTAGGCAGATATGCTCCAGCCGCGCCGCTGCCCGCTCGGCTAGCTCCCGCCGTTCGTGCTGCATGCGCTGTGCGGCATGCCGTGCCTGCGCGACCAACGCTGGATCTGCGGTGCGGGGCGACCCGCTGGTGAATGGCGGCGCGGGATCGTACTCCAATGTGAGCTGAATTTCTCGCGCGGTTGCTTCGTCATGCAGTTGCGCGGCGACGACCAGGCCAAAGTCAATACCTGCGGTGACTCCGCCGCCAGTGATGCGGTTGCGGTCGATTACTACCCGCTCCTCGGCGGGCTGCGCGCCGAATAACGGCAGCAGGTCCAGCGACAGCCAGTGTGTCGTGGCGCGGTAGCCGCGCAACAGCCCGGCGGCACCGAGCAGCAGTGCGCCGGTACAGACGGCTGTGACATACCGGGCTTGCTGCGCCTGTTCACGTAACCATGCCAGGAACGATTCGTCTCCCATCAACGCATTTACGCCCGGGCCGCCCGGCACGCAAAGCACGTCGAGCGGTGGCGCATGGTCGAACGTGGTATCAGGCGTAATCGTTAGCCCGCGATCGCTGCGCACCGGCTCCGGCGCGGCGGCAAGCAGCAGCACGCGGGTGTTCGGCATACGCGCAAATACTTCGTACGGGCCAGCCAGGTCAAGTTGGGTTAGCCGTGGAAACAGGGCCATCCCGATGGTACAGGGTTGTTGATGGAGCAACATGTTTCTTTCTTCTCCAAAACGGCATACATTCTGCAATGATACAGCATCTTTATGTACATAACATATCTCATGTAAATCGAGTATACTACGCACGATCACGAAGATGCAACATCCAGCGCCCGGTGCGCGTCTGTTCTAAAACTCCTGCCTGCAAAGCGCCGAAAGGACACTGTATGCCCGCCCGCCGCTGGCAATTCATCATAAGCATTGGGCTTACCATCGGAGTTGTCATTCTCGCCTATAGTAATCGCCACAAGGTTTCATCGGCATTTGCGCTGCTCGCGCATGCCAACTTGATCTGGATTGCGGTTGCGCTGTGTGTAGAACTCACGAGTTTTTTCATTTCCTCGCGCGTGTATGCTCCGGCGCTGCATTCGCTCGGCTATCGTTTCAGCATGCTGCGGCTGTGGGCCATGACGTTGGTGGCGATCGTGTTAAGCCAATCATTCCCAGCCGGCGGCGTCGCCAGTTACGCCTTTCTGGTGCAGGCGTTTCGCCGCAAAGGTGTGACGAGCGGGCATGCAGCGCTTTTGGCTTCGCTGGAGGCGCTCAGTTATGCGACGGCGATGATTCTGCTGTTCTGCTTTAGCCTGTTTTTCATCACGTTCAAGGAAGGCTTCAGCGCGGCGGGTGGCCCGAGCCTTGTCGCGGCGGTGGTGTCGCTGGTCGTTATCGGCACGGCTGTTTTTGTACTCACGCGCTCGCAGGAATCATTACAGGCATGGTTGTTGCGCGTCAAGAATGGTGTCGCACACCTGCTGCACCGCGAGTGGAGCGACGACCCGATCAACCGGATCGTGGACGATCTGGCACGTGGCCGATCGCTGATCACGGATCAGCCGCGCCAGATGGCGCTGTTGATCTGCCTGCAATTGTTGGCGCTCACCGGCCACAGCCTGACCATGCTTTCCGTCCTTCACAGCCTCGGCGTCACGACCTCGCTGTTTGTCGTCATGGCGTCGTTTGGCATCGCGCTCATGTCGAGCACGTTCAATGTGCTGCCGGGCGGCGGCGGCACGGTAGAAACGGCGATTGCAGTGGTGCTCCAAAGCCTGGGTGTCAGCGAGGCGGCGATTACCGCAGCGGTCATCTTCCGGTTGCTTAATTTCTGGCTGCTTACGCCAGTGGCGTTTGTGTTCTACCGCTGGCTCATTCATGGCACCAAACCTTCAGCGGAACTGGCCCAGATCAGCGAAAAGCAAGTTCCTCACCAGTAGCAGGCTCCTGTTTACTTGTGCCGTTCCGCTGTGATCCGCACGGGATCTGTGGTTGTGACGCCAAGCGTGCGGGCAGCGTTGCCGTTCCGAATCCCGATCTCCAAATGGTTGGTGCTGCCGATCAGCGCGAGGAGTTCGCCGACCGCCACATCCGCAAACGTATGCCGCACCCCCTGAATGCGCGCGCCACCGATGCGCACAGTTACATGATCGCCAAGCTGCTCAAGGTGCTGCGGCATGATGTTGGTGATGCAGTTGCCAAAATAATCAATATGGACGATCCGGCCTTGCAGCGTGCCTTCCGCGTCGCGCGTTGGCTGCGTGAGCGTGGCTTCATGCACATCGGCGATGCTCGGCCCGAGCGCGGCGAGCGGTGTGCCACGCGCCAGATGCGCGGCCACCGGCGCAAAGATATCGCGCCCATGGAAGGTATTGCTCACATCCGGCAGCCAGTAGCGCGGATCGGCCAGCTCGACCGCCTGCACGACATCGGGCTGCCAGCGGGCGCGCGCGTCCTGCCATGCGGCGGTCAGCACGCCGTTGTCGGGGCCAACAAAGACCGATTCTGGCGTCTCGAATGCAATGGCGCGGCGCGCGCTTCCAACGCCGGGATCGACGACGACCATGTGTACCGTCCCAGTCGGAAAGTAACGCGCATACGTCTGCACCATATACGCGGCTTGCTGCACGTCCTGCGGGCTAATCGTGTGCGTAATATCGATCAAACGAGCGGTGGGCGCGATGCCGAGGATCACGCCCTTCATAATACCCACGTAGCTATCGGTGAGGCCAAAATCAGTGGTGAGTGTAATAATTCCGGTTGGCTGCATGTTCGTCTCCAGTCAACAGGAGGCAGTCCGCAGCACACTTATCTGGTTAGCCTGCGGACTGCCGGCTGGTAACTGCCTACTTCCCGATTTCGGCGCGAATACGCCCGAGGTCGACATCAACATCGGATAGCTCGCTCTGCACGCCGCCGAGGTGCTCGCGCTGGGTGCGGATAAAGCGGGTGTACGGGCTGATCGCCTCGCGCACGCGCGCGATCATCTGGTCGGCTTCGTTGTTGAATTGTGTCTCCAGCATTTCCGGCAGTTGCTCGCGCATGGTGGTCACTTTGGTGTGAAACTCGCGCTTGACCTGGCGGCGCTTGGCTGGAATCAGGTACAGACCGCCGATTGCCACAAGGCTTGCCGCCAGAATGCCGGTGAAGTCCAGCAGCGCCGTGTGGAGCAGCGCCACCAGCAGCGCTCCCAAACCGACCGCGCCGACGCCCGCCAGCACCGTCGCGCTGAGCGAATTGCGCACCTCTTCGACCAGCGCGCGCGACTCGGCCTCGCGGTTGTAGGTTTGAATGACGCGCTGCGCCGTCTGCGCCACCGAGCCAATCAGCGCGGCGCGGTTGTACTCGAACGAGCCGCCGACGTCGCCGATCAGGCCGGAACTGTGCTCCGGCACGCGGTTGCGCTGCAAGTAATCCATGATCGATTGCCACAGGCGCAGATTCTTCTCGATAATCCAGTCGATCAGCGACTGAACGCGATTCTCGATCTGCTGCGGTACATCGCTCACGACCTCCTGATCGAAGCGTTCGCGAATACGGTCGCTGTTGCGCAATTCCCACACATTGCCGAGCCGCAGCGTATCGTCGAAGAAATTCATGCCGCGCAGTTCAAAATCGCTCAAAATCTTGTCGATGTCGCTCAAATGATACTTGAAATCGGACTGCAAATCCTCTTTGAACGCGGCAAGCTGGCGCTCGATATTCTCAATAGTGAGAAAATCCTGCTGCAATGTGCCCATGCGGCCCTCGATCACCTTGAGGTACTTATCCGTCAGGTGCTGGCCCACACCGAGCGGCGACATGAGCTTGAGCCGGATGCGCTCCTCCTCGTCCAGCGTTTCAAGAATGTAGCGCTCGACATCCTCGAAGCGGCTTTGCTGCCACAACTCATCGCTCTGGCCATTCTGCTGACCGCTGCGCGCTTGCTGCGCTCGCCGCGCCGACACGGGAAACACCTCGGGCGTGAAACCGAGCAGATCGCGGGCGTTTTCACGAATAAACGTCACCACCTGCTCGGTTTCCTGCTCGTCCAACGTGTCTATTTTGTTGAGCACGATGACGATTTTCTTACCCCATTCCTGGATCATGTCCAGAAAGACGCGCTCGCTTTCCGTAAATGGCCGGTCAGCCGAAGTGACAAACAGCACCAGGTCGGAACGCGGAATGAATTCGCGCGTCAGCTCTTCATGGCGGCGAATCACAGCGTTCGTGCCGGGCGTGTCCACCACGGTAAGCGTCCGCAGCACTTCTGCCGGAAACGTCATTTCCATGAGATACTCTTCATGCAGGTGCTGTTCTGTGCGGTCGCCAAAGCGCAGCAGCAGGATGCGATCGGTCGTCGGCGTGACGCCTTCGGGAACAATTTTTTCGCCCAGCAGCGCATTAATGAATGATGATTTGCCAGAATTGAATTCGCCGGCAATCACCAGCATGAACAATTCGCTGAGGTGCGTGATGATGTCGTTCAGCGTGCGCATGTCATTCGGGGCGACATCCGCGCCGAAGTGCTGCAACGCATCGCGGAGAGCATTCAGCGCGCCCCGCTCTTGGTCGAGCAGCGCTTCCTGGCGCTCCGACAGCAGTTTTTGTTTATTTAAAAGCCCAAACACCGCACCCCTCCGTATGCTAACGCAAATGATTCATGAAGTAATAGCAGCATGTGTACCATCAAAATGGGGTATTAGTCAACTCGGATGGTAGCAGAACGCTGACTTTGCAGATAACAAAACTGTAGCCTGAAGGGCGTTTCCTACGTGGCCTCGCAACGGTACATATATGCGTGGGTTGAAGTGGCCCGGACCCTGGCCGTCCGGGTAGAGCCATGCTGCTCGCTTCGACCCGCGCGCTGTATTCATTATACGTTGTGGCATCCATGTTGAGCATGTCTCATGCTGCCGCAAAAGAGCAAAACACCTATGACAAGCCCGCACATTCTTGTGGTTGATGATCAGCCGGATATTCGCCACTTGCTGTCCATGTTTTTCAGCCGCTGTGGTTTCACCGTGTCTCAGGCCGAAGATGGTCAGGATGGTATCGAGATGGCCCGCGCGCTCCATCCCGATGTGATTGTGATGGACATCCAGATGCCGCGCAAAACCGGCCTGGAAGCCGTGCGCGAACTCCGCACCGACCCGCAGTTCGCGCACATACCGATCCTGGCGATCACCGCGTATGCACACGTCCATGTGCCGACCGAGCTTGCGCACGCTGGCTTCAACCATGTGCTATTCAAACCAATTGATTTTGGCGTGCTCCAGCAAATTGTCACAGATGAGCTGGCCGCCCATGTGCCGGAGCATGCGGCTCAATGATGCGCGGAAGCGAGTTGTTCGCCGTCAGTTGCGCGGCGGGCCTGCTGGCGCGGCTTATAAACATTCTGGTAGATAAGAATAGGGTAGCCAACCAGCGCAATCAGCGCAAACGAGAACCATTGAATGGCATACGACATGTGTGGGCCTGGCCCAAGATCGGTCGTGCGGCTGGGAATAGGCAGCCCCTCCGGCATGGCGTCGTCCGCGCCGGTCGGCTGCACTTCAATGAACACCGGCACGAGCGGGTAGCCTGTTTGTTGCTGGATGCGCGATGTATTCACCTGAAACCATTCGTTCAGGCGCGGGCGCTCGGCGCTGAGCGGCGGGTCTTGCGGGCCGCCCGTGTACTGCTGCTGTTGCCGCGCCACGCCCTGCACGGTCACAACGCCCTTCGGTGGCGCGTACGATGCATGATCGCCCGACTCTTCCAGCGTCAGCGGAATCCAGCCGCGGTCGATCAGCACCGCCTTGTCGCTGCCCTGGATGCGCAACGGCGTCAGCACATGATAGCCAGTAGCATCCCCGTAGGAGCGGTTGCGCAGAAAAACCTCCTGCGATGGATCATAGGTGCCGCGTACGGAAACAAAGTGATAGTCGAGCGCATTGGCATCGGTATCATTTGGATTAAGGGTGATCGGTGGCGCGGACATGTGCGAGTTGATTTTCTCGTTCAATGCCAGCCGCTGTTGAAGGCGATTCCACTGCCACACACCTAGGCCACAGCATGTAATAATGACAAGGACCATAAAGAAGGTGATGAGCAGACGCCACCCGGTGAAAAACAGTTTAAGCATACGTGTCAACCATTCGCGATAGTTTTCACAATAACGCCCTACAGTGTACCACTCCGGCGCGTGAGAAGCAATACGTGCGTGGTTGAATTGCGCATGCTTCTACAGTAGAATAGAGCGCGCAAGGTAACATAAACGGAGGTTTCTCATGCGGACATTTCTCTGGTTCAGCGCAGTCTTCGGTTTAGGCGCGTGGGTGGTTGTGCTCCAGCGCAAGCTGAGCGCCGCCCAGATGCGTGGCGATATGTATCGCGACATTTCAGCCCGGCTCGACCGGCGCGTGGCTGAACTCACGTCGCAGGAGCACTAAGCGTGCAACAGCGCATCGGTATCATTGATCTTGGCTCGAATACCACGCGTCTGATCGTGATGAGCTACACGCCGCATCATTCGTTCAAACTTGTGGATGAAGTGCGCGAAACGGTGCGGCTCGCGGAGGGTGCCGATATTGATGGCAGCTTGCAGCCTGCGCCCATGGATCGCGGTGTGGCGGCCATGAAGCTGTTTCACAACTTTTGCGCCTCCACAGACGTTGATACGGTCGTCCCCACCGCGACCAGCGCCGTGCGCGAGGCAACCAATCGCGCGGAGTTTCTGGCGCGCGTCGAGCAAGAGGCCGGGCTGCAACTGCGCGTGCTTTCGGGTGAAGAAGAAGCCTATTACGGTTATCTCGGCGTCGTCAACTCGCTGGCGGTCAACAACGCCTTTGTGATCGACATTGGCGGCGGCAGCACCGAAGTGTCCATGATTCGCGGGCGCGGGTTGGTGCGTTCGGTCAGCCAGCCGATTGGCGCGCTGCGGCTGGCGGAGCGCTACGTACGTTCTGATCCAATCAGCAAAAAAGACTTCAAGGCGCTTGAGCAGGCCGTTGCGGAACGCTTCGCCGACATGGACTGGCTTCAGGAGGGGCATGGCTCGACGCTGGCTGGCGTTGGCGGCACCATCCGCGCGCTGG
>DASTWM010000372.1:0-8034 GCA_035765855.1 Roseiflexaceae bacterium | reverse complement strand
GTGGCCGATGTGTCATTGGAGGTTGCACGCGGCACATTTGTCGCCCTGGTCGGGCCGAGCGGCTCGGGCAAGACCACGCTGCTGGCCATGCTGGCCGGGCTGCTGGAGCCTACCAGCGGGCGGGTTCTGATTGACGGGCAAGATCTCGAACAGATGAATGAAGCGCAGCGCACGGCATTCCGGCGGCACGCGATCGGCTTCACATTTCAGGCCAACAACCTTGTGCCGTTTCTGACCGTGCAAGAGAATGTCGAGCTGATGCTCCAGATCAACGGCGCGCTGCGCGGGCAGCGCATGCGGGTCGTCGAACTGCTGGAACGGCTCGGGCTTGGCGCGCAACTCGACAAGCTGCCGGGGAAGCTTTCGGGCGGGCAGCAGCAGCGCGTGGCGATCGCGCGCGCGCTCATCCACAACCCGGCGCTGGTGCTGGCCGACGAACCGACCGCCAGCCTCGACACCGAGCGCGCCTACCAGGTGGTCGAGACGTTCGCGGATCTGATCCATGAAGGCGAGCGCGCCGGCATCATGGTGACGCATGACCTGCGCATGTGCCGCTATGTCGACCAGGTGATACATATGACCGATGGACGGATTGACCGAATAATCACTGACCAGCATGAGATTGCCGAGCTGGCAGGCCACACGCTCGCCGCGGCGACGGCGTAACAGGAGCATTTTGACATGAACAAACGATTTCTCATTCTGATCGCATTCATCTGGCTGCTGGCCGCCTGCGCCAGCGGAGCAGAGCGGGTGGATGTTGGCGGTGCCACGGCCATGCCCGCGAACGAAGCCGCCATGCCGACGATCGAAGGGATAGTGGTGCCGCGCCAGTATGCGGTGTTGAACTTCCCGGCTACAACGGAGGTCGTTGCCGAGGTGTATGCCGCCGAAGGCGAGCAGGTGCCGGCCGGCGCGCCGCTGGCGCGGCTGGACACACGCGCGCTGCAACTGAAGGTGGAGCAAGCCCGCGCGACACTGGCTCAGGCGCAGGCGCAGTACGACAAACTGCGCGAACCGGCTACTCCGGCGACCATCGCGGCCGCCGAGGCCCAGGTGCGGCAGGCGCAGGCGCAACTCGATCAGACGCGCGGAAGCGTCACGGTCAAAGATATCGCCGCCGCGCAGGCCCAGCTTGAACAGGCCCGCGCGGCGCTCGCCGTGCTGGAGGCCGGGCCAAAAGCCACCGATCTCCAATCGGCGCATGCCAACCTTGACCAGGCCCAGGCCAACCTCCAGAACCAGCGCGACAGTCTCTCGCTGGCGAAGACTAACGCGGCGGCCCAGCGCGACCAGGCAGTGAACGCGCTGACGCAGGCGCAATCGCAGTACGCGACGGCCAAAGCCGATTGGGATTATGTCCAGCAGACCGGCAGCGACCCGGTGAACCCGAAAACAAGCGATCCGCAGACCGGTAAGCAGCATGCGAACAAACTCAGCGACGCCCAGCGCCAGCAGTATTACGACAGCTACGTGCAGGCCGAAGCCGCACTGCGGAGCGCCGAGCGCGCGGTCGAGGCGGCGGTGGCGACCTTTGACACCGCCCGGCAGCAGGAGGTGACGGGCATCGCTGCCGCGGAAGCGCAGGTGCGCGATGTGCAGGCCGCCCTGACACGCACCGAGGCTGGCGCGGAGACGGACCAACTGGCGGCAGCGCGCGCGCAGCTGGCGCAGGCCCAGGCCAACCTCGCGCAGTTGCAGGGCGGCAAGCGTGCCGCGACGATTGACGCCGGTGTCGCGGCAGTCGCGCAGGCCCAGGCCAACCTGGAGCGATTGCGCGAGCCGCCCGCGCAGGCGGATCTGGACGCCGCACAGGCCGCCGTCACGCAGGCGCAGTCCGGGCTGCACGACGCCGAACTGGCCGTGGAGCAGGCCACGCTGCATGCGCCGTTCGCCGGCACGGTGGCCGCGATCAATCTGCGTGTCGGCGAAGTGCCGAATGCCGCTAACACCGTCGCCAGTGACGTGAACGCCGCCACCAGCGGCGCGATCGTGCTGGCCGACACGACCCACTGGCAGATCGAAACCACTGATCTGACGGAACTTGCCGTCGCGTCCATTCATGAAGGCGACCCGGCGCAACTAACCTTCGACGGTGTTCCGGGGCTGAAGCTCACCGGCTCAGTCGCGCGGATCAAGCCGATCGGCACGAACTACAAAGGCGACATGACCTACACGGTCATCATCGCACTCGACCAGTCCGATCCGCGCCTGCGCTGGAACATGACCGCGGTGGTTGCTTTCAAACGGTCGTCCTGAACGTACCATGGTGGCGCGATGGCGTGCGAATGCGGTACGGCACATCTTACGCTGTCGCAATCTTACATGGGATATCATTGTACGTCTGCTTCAGCGAACGTCGAGGCGTACCGTCACGGTATCACCCTCCGCAAGCTGTTCGGCTTTGCGCACGCTTGCTTTGATTGGCACAATGTAGCGGCCATCTTTGGGAAATAAGGACGTCGTCCACGCAGTGGTGCCGATTTGCGCATGGACCGGAATCATGCCCCAGCCATACGTCACGATTCCTGAAATGGCTTTCAAGTCGTGGCTCTGCTGCGCTGGAATGGTCACGAAGTACCATGGAGCGGGGCCTTTCCAGAACCAGATTGTGCCGTTGAACGTGATAATCATGGGTGCAGTTCGTGTTTTGCTTCTCGTGCCAGCCACGCGCTCGTGATGGTTCATGGATGATTGCCGTTCGAGTCAGAGTATAGCACCGAATACGGTTGATGATGATGTTCCGAAGTGTCAATATGCTTGTCTGCACGGATCAATAGCTGATCGCCTACCTCAGCGCGGTGATGACATTGGAGCCGGGCGATGTGATCGCCACTGGCACGCCTGCCGGCGTCGGTGCCGTGCGGAAGCCGCCGCGCTGGCTACAACCGGGCGAGGTCGTGCGGGTCGAAATCAATGGCCTGGGGTGCTCGAAAATCCGGTCGCCGCTAGCGACTGAGGATACAGGCGAAACAGGATGTGCGCAAAGTGAGGTGATAGGTCCAGCACATGCGCACATCCACACTATGCTATAATTGCCGCTGCACTCATCCGCTGACATGTACGAAAGAGCTAGCGCATGACCGCCTATCAAGGCCAACTCGCCCCACTCACGCTGCCGGAGTTTGGTTTACCAACCGTCGAGCCAACACTTTCAGCCGCCGTCTACCGTGAGCGCATGGCCTCGTTCCGCCAGCGTGCTCGTGCCGGGGGCTACGATGTCGCGATTGTCTATGGCGACCGCGAGCACTTCGCCAATGTGACCTACCTCACTGGCTACGATCCGCGCTTCGAGGAAGCGATGCTGGTGGTCGATCTCAATGGCAGCGGCAAACCGCTGCTCATGGTCGGCAATGAAGGGTATGGTTATGTGCCAGTCAGCCCGGTGGCCGATGATTTTGAGCCGGTGTTGTACCAAAGCTTCAGCCTGCTGGGCCAGGATCGCAGTCGCAGCCGCACGCTTGCTGAGATCTTGCGTGCCGGCGGGGTGAAGCCTGGCGCGCAGGTTGGGGTTGCCGGCTGGAAGTATTTTTCAGCGCAGGAAAGCGACACGCCCGCTACCTGGCTGGAAACGCCTGCCTATCTTGCCGACACGCTCCGAACCCTGACCGGCGACCCCGCATCCGTGCGCAATGCGACCGCGATCCTGATGAGCAACACGGGCTTGCGCGCCATCAATGAGCTGGAGCAACTGGCGCGCTTCGAATACGCGGCAACCTTTAGCTCGCAGGCGGTTCGCAACGTCCTGTTCAACATCCAGCCGGGCATGACCGAGTACGAGGTTGTTGAACTGATGAAGCTCAACGGTCTGCCGCTTTCCTGTCATCTCATGATGTCGGGGGGCGAGCGGGCGCGCATGGGGCTGCCAAGCCCTTCGAGTCGTCGTGTTGTGCGTGGCGATCCGGTTACGACGGCGGTTGGGCTGTGGGGCGGGCTGACCAGCCGGGCTGGCTTTCTGGTTGCCTCGGCTGCTGAACTGCCAGACGGCATCCAGGACTATGTCGAGCGCTTAGTTGCTCCGTATTTCCAGGCGATTGCGGCATGGTACGCCACGGTTGGCATCGGCGTCTCAGGCGGCGAGTTGTACCGCGCCATCTTCGACCGCCTGGACGATCCGTTCTTTGGTATTGCGCTGAACCCTGGACACCTGCTGCACCTCGACGAGTGGCTGAACTCCCCGGTCTACGCTGGCTCGACCGAGGTGCTCCAGTCTGGCATGGCAATTCAGGTCGATGTCATTCCGGCAACTGGCACCGCCTACTATACCAGCAACATCGAGGACGGCATTGCGCTGGCCGACGCTGAGTTACGCGCGGCCTTTGCACAACACTACCCGGAAGCGTGGGGGCGCATCCAGGCGCGGCGGGCGTTTATCCAGGATGTTCTTGGCATTCAGTTGAAACCAGAAGTGCTGCCGTTTTCAAATATCCCGGCCTACCTGCCGCCGTTCTGGCTTTCGCCCCGGCAGGCCATGCGTCTGGTGTAGTGAAGTACGGCATGTGCGATCGCTTCGGGCCTTCCTGGCGTTTATCTTTGACAGCGCGAAAGACCTGTCGCCAACATTGGTGATGCGGTTAAGGGCCATGTGGAGGGCAACAGACTCTCCACATGGTCCCCTTAAAGGGAACGCGTACCTTCTGTTACCATAGCGGCGCTCACGCCGCCGCGCAGCTAATACGCTTTCTTCCCATTGCCATTGACGAACACATGCGCTTTGCCTGATTGCGCTAAAGCGAAGGCAATGCCGCTTTGGAGCGTTCCAGGCGTGATGATGCTGTGAAGCTCGACCCTGAGCCCAACGAGCGTCCGCGCGACCTCCGGGCGAATGCCAGTGATCACCGTTTGAGCGCCAGGAAGTCGTACTGATTGCGCTGCCCGCACCAGAGCCCCCGCTACCGAGTTGCTGGCCGTGCCCGGCGCGCTTCATGCGGCATGTTCGACTGGAGCGTCAACTGAGTATAAGGAGTGTCCATGAAAATCGTCGATGTTACTACTCAGACCTTTCGCTACCGAACGCAGATCGTCCGCGACTCCGAGGGCCACAGCCATCCCGGCCCCGAACACGACGCGACCCAATCGCTGCTCAAAATCGTCACCGACGAGGGCGCGGAAGGCTACTGCTTTGGCGCGAATCCGCAAATGATTGAGCAGATCGTGAAGCCTGCAATCCTGGGCGAAGACCCGTTCTACCGCGAGCGCATCTGGCAGCGGCTGAAAGAATGGCAGCGGCTGCACATCGGTCGCTTATCGGATAAGGTGTTGTGTTCGGTCGACCTGGCGCTGTGGGACTTGGCCGGGCGCTACCTCAACCAACCGGTGCATAAGCTCCTGGGCGCATCACGCGACAAAGTGCCTGCGTATGCCAGCACCATGTGCGGCGACGAACTGGAAGGCGGGCTGGACACGCCCGAATCCTACGCCAACTTCGCAATACAGTGCCGCGAGCGCGGGTACACGGCCTTCAAGCTGCACACATGGATGCCGCCGATTGCGTGGGCACCCGACCCGCGCAAGGATGTGGAAGCCTGCCGCGCGGTCGCTGAGGCGGTCGACGCTGACATGCGACTCATGCTCGACTCATTTCACTACTATAGCCGCGCGGATGCGCTTTATATCGGTCGCGAGCTGGAGAAAATCGGCTTTTACTGGCTCGAAGAGCCGATGGACGAATACAGCACATCGTCATACGTGTGGCTGGCCGAGCAGCTTGCGATCCCGGTCGTCGGGCCAGAGACCGCCGAGGGGAAGCTGCAAACGCGCGCCGAGTGGATCGTGCGCGGCGCGTCCGACATTAGCCGGGGCGGTGTCTGGGACGTGGGCGGCATCACGCCGCTGATGAAGATCGCGCACTTGTGCGAGGCGTTTGGCGTGCAGATGGAAGTGCATGGCGGCGGAGTTGGCAATCTGCATGCCCTCTGCGCTATGGGCATCCCCGGCGAATATTACGAGCGCGGCCTGCTGCACCCGTTCATCGATTATGATCAAACGCCCGCATGGCTGAACGAGCCTGCCGATCCGCTGGACGACGAGGGCTACGTTCATGTCTCACAGAAGCCAGGGCTAGGCCAGGACATCAATTTCGATTACATCAACGAGCATGCGATCACAACGTAAAGTATCTCTACATAAACAGATACTCGGCGTTGTGGCGATCCAGATGCCAGCGGCGCGGGTTGTTCTGAATATAGCGCCGGATGTTGTCCAGCGCCTGTGCGTCGTGGATAATCACGTCGTAAAACCGCGTTTGCCATGCGAAATCGTGGTACCCGGCGGCTCTGATTCGTTTGGTTGCAACCGATTTGAATTGGCCGACGATTGCGCCTAACGATTGCGATTGTAACATCGGCATGGCCACGTCATCGCGTGATCGTATGCGTGGCGGTTGCGGTGATGTTGGTGATGGTTGGGATGTTCCGCCCGCCGTAGAGACGCCCCGCCGGGGCGTCTCTACATTCCCGTTCCCATCATCCACATCATTATCGTCATCATCGGTATGGGCGGCGGGTTCGTTAATCACAATGATGCCATGCATGTGGTTTGGCATGATGATCCATTCGTCCAGACTGACATATTGGCGGACGTGTTCCGTTTGCAGCCATTCGTCCTGAACAAGCTCGCCAATCGGTGATAAACACATAGCGCTATTGATGACCGTGCCAAAGAAATGCTGGCGCCGCCGGGTGCAGATGGTGACAAAATAGTATCCCGTGGCGGTATAATCCCAGCCGGGCAGGCGCGCCGACTCAATTCTGTAGCGGTGTTTATAGTGCGTCATGGGGATGCTCCACGTATCGTTGTATTACGACACACTGTCGCACGTCGGCGCTACCAACACATTACCTGATTATCGTCACGGAGAAGCCTGATTCATGATATAGTAGGAGTACATGAAACAAAGAACACTGAACCAAGCTGCATGCAATGATGCGCTCGTTCTCTGTTCTTTGTTCTTTGTTTAGTGAAGGAATGTTCGTGACTGTAGCCCAATCGCCAAGCTTAGACCTCGCTCCGATCCGGTCGATCTATCCATTCGAGCAGCACTATCTTGACCTGCCGTGTGGCCGCATGCACTACCTCGACGAAGGCCATGGCCCGGCGGTGATCATGCTGCACGGCAACCCGACATGGTCGTTCTACTACCGGCGGCTGGTGGCAGCGTTGCGCGACCGCTTCCGCGTGATTGTTCCCGACCACATCGGCTGCGGGCTGTCCGACAAGCCGCAGGATTACAGTTACCATTTAGCTGATCACGTTGCGAATGTGGGCGCGCTCGTGCAGCATCTTGGCATTCGCGAGGCCAACATGGTGGTGCATGACTGGGGCGGCGCAATCGGTTTTGGCGCGGCGACGGCCGGCGCGTTCACGCTGCGGCGCGCGGTGGTGCTGAATACGGCGGCCTTTCTGTCGCGGCATGTGCCGTGGCGCATCGCGGTCTGCAAGCTGCCGCTGTTTGGCGACGCGGTGATTCGCGGGCTGAATGGCTTTGCGGGCGCGGCGACCTGGATGGCGGTCGAGCGGCCAATGGATCCGCTGGTGCGCGAGGGCTTTCTGCTGCCATATCGTAATTATCATGATCGCGTTGCGAATCTGCGCTTCGTGCAGGACATTCCGCTCGGCCCTTCACACCCGACATGGGCGACGGTTGCAGAGATTGAGCAGCGGCTGCCGATGTTCCGCGACACGCCCATGCAGGTTTTGTGGGGCGGCGAAGACTGGTGCTTCGACGACCATTTTCTGGCGGGCTGGATGCAGCGCTTTCCGCATGCTGACGTGCAGCGTTTCGACCATGCCGGTCACTACGTGCTGGAAGACGCGCATGAGCAAATCGTGCCGAGGGTTCGTTCGTTTTTGACATGGTGAACGGGTGACCAGGTGAACGCACCTTGGATTCCCTTGTCATCCCGTCACCTTGTCATCTTGTCATCTTGTCAAATGCAAATCTACACAGGACAGAAAACAAATACAAACGCCAACATCGCCCGCCTGCTCCCGGAAATGGCGCGCGAGCGACCCGGCCAAGTCGCAGTCGTAACT
>DASTWM010000371.1:0-3434 GCA_035765855.1 Roseiflexaceae bacterium | reverse complement strand
AGAGCACGGCCATGTGGACTTCTCGCGCTGCCCGCGCAAGCCCGCGATCGGCGAGCGCGTGACCGTCATTCCGAATCACTGCTGCATGGTCACGAACTTGTTTAATGAGATCGTCGGCATGCGTGGCGACGAAGTCGAGGTCGTGTGGCCGGTCGCGTGCCGGGGCGCACTGCAATAACGATTTTGAACCACCAAGATACCAAGGCACAAAGATAGTAAAGAAAACACTCAGTTCTCTGTGAACTCTGTGGCCAATAAAAGGAGAACATCATGTCGTACGAAGCCAAGCTGCGCGAGTTGGGTTACACAATCGAACCAGTCGAACTGAACAGCGGCCGGTACATGCGCGCCGTTCGCACTGGCAACCTGGTGTACACGGCGGGCGCAACCTCAAGCTGGGGCGGCAAGGAGATCAAGGGCAAAGTCGGGCGCGACCTGACGGTGGAGCAAGCCTATGAAGGCGCGCGCTTCAGCACGCTGACGTGCCTTCAGGCCGTGAAGTCGCTGGTCGGCTCGCTCGACAACATCACCCAAATCGTCAAGGTGCTGGGCATGGTCAACGTCGCGCCGGACTTCGACAACACGCCTGGCGTCATCCACGGTTGTAGTGATTTCCTGCTGGAAGTGTTCGGCGAGGCTGGCCGCCATGCCCGCAGCGCCGTCGGCATGACCATCCCCTTCAATTACGCCGTCGAGGTCGAAATGATCGTCGAGGTGCGGTAAACCATGCGGTAGAGACGCCCCGCCGGGGCGTCTCTACCGCATGATCTTTAAAACAGCGCCGGATAATGCGCGGGATCGCTCTCGTGCATCAGCGCGTACACTGTCTCGACCACGTCCTCGACGTTCGGCTTCGAGAAGTAATCACCATCGGTGCCGTAGGCGGGCCGGTGCGCCCGCGCCGTCAGAGTGCGCGGCTCGGAGTCCAGGTGCCAGTAGCCGCTCTGCGCCTCCAGCACCTGCTGGAGCATGTAGGCCGTCGCGCCGCCGGGCACGTCCTCGTCAAGAAAGACGATCCGGCTGGTCTTTTTGAGCGACTCGACAATCGAGTGATTGCTGTCGAACGGCAGCAATGTCTGCACGTCAATCAGTTCGACCGAAATGTCAAGCTCCTCCAGCACCTGCGCGGCCTCCATGGCGATCCGGCAGCACGCGCCGTACGTGACCAGCGTCACATCGTCGCCGGGCCGCAGTATTTCCGGCATGCCCAGCGGCAGGGCAAATGCGCCGATGTTTTCAGGCATGGGTTCGCGCAGACGATAGCCGTTCAGCACTTCCACGACCAGCGCCGGATCGTCGCCCTGCAAAAGTGTGTTGTAAAAGCCCGCTGCGCGGGTCATGTCGCGCGGCACGACGATGTGCATGCCGCGCAGCAGGTGCAGCAGCCCGCCCATGGGCGAGCCGGAATGCCAGATGCCCTCCAGCCGGTGACCGCGCGTGCGGACGATGACCGGCGCTTTCTGGCCGCCGCGCGTGCGCCAGTGCAGCGTCGCCAGATCGTCGGACAGCGTCATCAGCGCGTACAGAATGTAGTCGAGGTACTGGATCTCGGCAATTGGGCGCAGACCGCGCAACGCCATGCCGATCGCCTGGCCGATGATCGTCGCCTCACGGATGCCAGTGTCTGAGACACGAAGCTCGCCGTATTTGGCCTGCAAGCTCGCTACGCCCTGATTCACATCGCCAAGCCGCCCGACATCCTCGCCGAAGATGCAGACGCGCGGGTCGCGGCGGAGCGCGGCGTCGAAGTTAGCCTGCAAAATCTCGAACCCGCGCACGTCATCAGGGGCGCTGGCGTAGTGTGGCGCGACGGCTGGCACGCGCATGGCCGAACGTTCGTCCTCACAGAGCAGGTGTGAATCATAGCACGCGCGGTTGTGAGCGATCTGCGCCTGCTGCCATGCGACTAATGTTTGCCGGGCGGGACTGTTCTGATCATGCGTCAGGACAAGCGCTTTATGTGTCGCCTCGAAGGTGTGCCTGCGCAGCGGCTTCGATGCTGCGCGAAGCTGCTGCGCCGCCTGACGCAACGCTGTCGCATTTGCAGGATCCTGCGCGACCTGCTCGATCAGGTCGGCTGCCTCGCGCGCCTCGGCCCGGATCGGCGCAAGCACCGCCTTCCATGCCTGCTCGCGGATGGCCTCGACCTCGCGGCGGGTGCTGCGCTCAAGCGCGTCAAGCTCCTCGGCAGGCCCGAGCCGCCGCGCAATGATCCATTCACGCAGCTTGCGGAGCGGATCGTACTCAGCCTCCCATGCAAGCCGCTCGCGCGACTTGTAGCGTTCGTGGCTGCCGGAGGTGGAGTGGCCCTGCGGCTGGGTCATCTCCGTCACATGAATGATAACCGGCACATGGTCGGTGCGCGCGGTGCGCGCCGCCCGCTCATACACATCAAGCAGGCCGAGGTAGTCCCAGCCGCGCACGGTGTACAGATCGAAGCCTTTGGTGCTGCCCGGCTCGCGCTGGAAGCCCCGCAAAATTGCCGACAGGTCGCCCTTGGTCACCTGATACTCGTTCGGCACGGAAATGCCGTAGCCGTCGTCCCAGATCGAGATCACGGCTGGCGCGCCGAGCACGCCAATCGCGTTCACCGACTCCCAGAACAACCCTTCGGCGCAACTGGCATTGCCGATCGTGCCGAACGCAACCTCGTCGCCGTTATGCGAGAACTGCGTGAACTGCCGCAATTCCTCGACCTCGCGGTACATGCGCGAAGCATGCGCAAGGCCGACCAGGCGCGGCATGTGAGCGGCGGTCGGCGACATATCCGCAGCGGTATTGTATTGATCGACCTGCGAGCGCCAGCCGCCCTGCTCGTCAACCAGGCGGGTGGCAAAATGGGCGTTCATGGCGCGGCCCGCGCTGCATGGCTCGGCCTCGACATCGGTGTGGGCGTAGAGTTGCGCGAAGAACTGCGCGGGCGTCGAAATGCCTAACGCGAACATCAGTGTCTGGTCGCGGTAGTAGCCCGAGCGAAAGTCGCCCGGCTGAAACACCTTGGCGAGCGCGATCTGGGCGATTTCCTTGCCATCGCCAAAGATGCCGAACTTGGCGTTGCCGCTCAGCACCTCGCGCCGACCAATCAAACTCACCTGGCGGCTGGTATACGCCAGCTTGTAATCATGGAGAACTTCCTCGCGTGAAGGGGATATCAGGCGTTCCCGGATGCCTGGCCTCGCCCCATTGCGAGAACCTGTGGTGCCAGTTCCATCACTGGTGAGATCGCGTGACGAAAGCTGCACCTCGTCGAGAACATCCATCGTAAAACCTCCTGGCTCACATCGGTTGCTCCGGCTGACCGTCGGTTGCGAGGCCACTCGTGATCGGCAACGCCGTCGTTGACTTGATCTCGGCGACAACCAGACTGGTGTTCACACGCGCGACGCCGGGCAATGGTGTCAGCTTGTTGAGAATAAAATGCTCAAGATCCTTGT
>DASTWM010000370.1:0-10099 GCA_035765855.1 Roseiflexaceae bacterium | reverse complement strand
TCGTGGCGAATGCGGGCCAGCCGCGCGATGACCTGAGCGAGATCGGCATGCGGGCTGTGCTGCGACGCATCAAGTGTCATGCGCGGGCGCAGTGGCGCGTCGTCGCCGCCCTGCTTGACACCGCCGATGCCCCATTCGCTGCCGTAGTAGATCGACGGCACGCCCGGCATAGTGAACAGCAGCGCATGCAGCGGATACAGATGCGCCGAATTGACAAGCGTGCTGGCGATCCGATTCACGTCATGGTTGTCGGCAAAATTGTACAGCGACAGCCCGTTGTACATGCCGTTCTCGCCAAACTGCCGGTTGAGCGAATACGCGATTTCAAAGTAGTTGCGGTCATTGTGGCTGGAAAATAGCCCTTTATAAAGCTCGTAATTGGTGGTCGCGTCGAGCGTCTCGGCGTTGGCCCATGTGCGGTAATCGCCATGGATCGTCTCACCCAGCAACCAGAAATCGGGCCGCAACTGGCGGCAAAAGGCCGACAAGGCGCGCAGAAAATCCAGATCGATGTCTTCGGCCACGTCGAGCCGCAGCCCATCAATGCCGAACTGCGCGACCCACTGCTGCACCGCGCCAAAGATATGCGCCCGCACGTCGGGGTTGTGCAGATTGAGTTTGACGAGATTGTCATGGCCGCGCCAACCCTCGTACACAAACGCGTCGCCGCGCTCGTTGCGCCGCCCAAAGTCCACGCCCATGAACCAATCACGATAGGGCGAACGCTCGCCGTTGGCCTGCAAATCGCGGAAGGCCCAGAAGTCGCGCCCGACGTGGTGAAACACGCTATCGAGGATCACGCGGATGCCGCTGGCGTGCAGATTCGTCACCAGCGCGGCAAGATCGGCGTTGCTGCCCAGCCGCCGATCAACCTGGTAATAATCAGCCGTGTCGTAGCCATGGCTGGACGATTCGAACAGCGGGCCGAGGTACATGGCGTTGATGCCCATATCGCGCAAGTGCTCGATCCAATCGTTAATCTGCGCCAGGCGTGGCTCCGGCGGCGACGTGAAATCGTTGCGTGTCGGCGCGCCGCACAGCCCAAGCGGGTAAATGTGATAAAAAACTGCGTTGTGTGCCCAGTCGGACATGTTCAACTCCTTGAGGTACATACCAGTAGGTATAGGTAAAAGAAAATTATTGTAAGGCTTTCTGGAGCCACAGAGAACACAGAAGTCTCTGAGGTAAGCTTCTTATCTCTGTGCGCTCTGTGCGCTCTGTGGCAACAAATGATACATAAGTCTCATGAATAAATGCCGTAGGAAAATTGCTGAATCGCCTGCCGAACAACAGCATCGTTCAGCTCAATGTGTTTGTTGAGCGCCAAACCAATGTAGGTATTGATCATGCCGATGAATGTGGCGGCGTAAATGCGCTGCCGCCCGCGCATGTTGCCGTAGTTGGGCACGGCGCGCTCGAAGAGTTCTTCGATGATGCGCTGCTGCTCGGCATTGAACGCGGCGACCACATGGAAGGCGTCGTCGTCTGGCACGGCAAACCACAGCATGAGCAGCATGCGGTAGAGCGTGGCTTCCTGCGTGGCAAACTGAAAATAGGTCTCGATAATGTGTTGAAATGAAAGCGAAAGATTGCCGTTGTACACCGCCGCTGCATCGGCGAGCCGCCGGACGAACGGGCCAGCGCGATCGGCGACGAGCGCAGCCAGCAGCCCGCGTTTGTTGCCAAAGTAGTGGTACAGCGTCGGCTTGGTGACGCCCGCCGCCTCGCAGATTTCCTGCACGCCGACGGCATCGTAGCCACGCGCGGCGAACAGGCGTAGCGCGCAATCAAGAATATTCGAGCGATTGTCCATGCACCGCAGTATACCATTCGGTATACCGCCTGTCAAGTTTGTGGCAGCGGAACGTTGCGATAGGCCAGCGTCACGGCGACGATAATCAACCCCAGTGCGACCAGGCACCACAGGAGCGACCACATGAGTGACGGAATACCAGTATACTCCGCTAACCGCTGCGCGTCGGATTGAGAAGCGGCTCCGTACCTGTGGAGCGAGATGCGCGTCAGGATAACCAGGCTATCCAGCGCCGAAAGCGCGGTCTGGATCGCAAGAAATGTCAGCAGCCATGTGATCGAACGTTCGGGCAGATACATGCCGGCAGCGATCATGGCAGCGGCCAGCAGCAGCCCGGCCACAAAGCCAAACGCATTGCGCACAAACGCCAGACTTAACACCAGCAGCGAACCGCCGAGCAAGACCAACAGCGTGCGGTCGGCCAGCGCAGATGTGACCAGGAACAGCAGCGCCGAGCCAAACAGCGCCGAGCCAAGATAGCCCGCGCTGGCGACGAGCAGCGTGCTGCCGCCGCGTATCAGCGCCTGCCCTCCACGGCCTGGATGAATGTAGAAGCGATGAAACTCGCCGCCGCTCATGACCGCTGCCAGGCCATGGCTCAACTCATGCACAAAGGTGTTGAACAGCCGAAAGGGATAAAAAATCAGACCAATCAGCGGGAGCCGCCACAGCAGCACCGATACGCCTGCCAGGGCGGCTAGTTGCAAGATGGCGGGCTGCGTCCAGGCGTGGAGCACTTCGGCAAATGTCATGGCAGCATTGTAGCAGATGAAGGTTACGCGGGCGAAGCAACCTGATCCGGCGACACCAGCACATCATAGTGCGTCACAGTCGGCTCAAGCTCAAGAAGAAACGCCTGATCTTCGGGGTAGTAGCGCGCTTGCTCAACCGCATCCCCGGCAAATGCTTTGATCGCCTCCAGCGACTCCCATAGTGTCATGAGCAGGAAATGGGTAACATCGCCGTCCGTTCGTCGCAACACATAGACGCCCTGATTGCCGGGCGTTTTGCGGTAATCAGGCACGCCCGTGCGCAGAAGGTACTGATGGTATGCGTCGGCTTTCTCGGTCGGCACTGCGCCATGCCACGTTCGCGCGATCATTCTCTCCTCCTTGATGCAAGATTTCTGCGCCAAAAAAGGCAATTCTTGCCCGTTCAAGGGCGCTTTTACCGATGACGCGCCCAGTCCGGCCAGTTGAGCGTGACGCCATTGCAGCCCGCCGCCACCAGACGTTGCAGCAGCGGCGCGACAGTCGCGGAGTTGCCATGGACGCCCCATGCCCGCACTTCGGAGACAACTTCGCGCGCCGCTGCCACCTGTTGCGCGGTTACACGCTCGGCATGCGGGCAAAGCTGAAACAATTGCAAATCCGCCGCGTGCCGCATGGTTGCTTCGTCAACCTGCTCGACAAGCCAGCCGCGCCGAAGATCAGGGGCGATTTGCTGCATGGCGTGCAACGCATCAGCAGAAAAAGACGTGATGATACAGCGATCCTGAAGGTTGGCGGTGTTAATAAGTTCGTATACGGCGCGTGGAAGCTGCGCGGCGCGGCCCTTCAATTCCACATGATAGACAACTTCCGGGCGATCATGGGCAAATAGATCGACCAGGCGCAGCATGGGCTCGCCCGCGAACTGAAACGGCGAAAACCATGAGCCCATATCGAGCGCAGCGAGCGTTGCCCATGGAAGCTGCTCGACATGCAGCGCGCCATGGCCGTAGCGCTCCAGCGTGCTGTCGTGGCAAATCACCACATGCCCGTCGCTCGACAACTGCGCGTCGAGTTCGATCTCGTGGCAGCCTATCGCGGCAGCTAATTCAAACGCCGCCCATGTGTTTTCGGGCGCGTAGCCGGACGCGCCACGGTGCGCGATGATCCGAAATGCGGGCGGCACGTTAACGGGAACCGGCATGCTGTGGGCCTTTCATAAACAAATTAATCGGCAGCAACCACATCTGAGCACTGGTCGCCAAACAGCAGCGGACCGCATTCGGGCCAGGAGCACGTCAGCAAACGTCATGACGGCATTGGAGCAGATCTTGTGCGTTATGCACCGAGTTGCTGCGCAAGATCGATGAAGTCTGCCGCCACAATGTCGAACTGCGGGTCGGGCGTGAGATCCGGCGTGGCATCGGGGCCATGCTCCAGCGGGCGCGGCACGAACGCCGTACGAAAGCCTGCCCCACGCGCGGCGAGCAGGTCGTTCTGATGCGCTGCGACCATCATCACCTGCTCGGGTGCGAGGCTCAGCAAATTGGCGGCTGTCTGATACACTTCGCGGTCGGGCTTGTAGTGACCAGCCAGTTCCGCCGAAAGAACGCAATCCCACGGCAGACCAGCGTGCTTTGCCATATCGACCAGCAGCGACACGTTACCATTTGAAAGCGTCGCCAACACGAACCGCGAACGCAGCCGATTAAGCCCTGGAACTGAGTCAGGCCATGGCATCAGGCGGTGCCACACGCGATTGAGGTAATCGAGGTCGGCGGTACCCAAGGATGCCAGCCCAAACGGTTCCAGCAACTCGTTCAAGATCATGCGGTGCAAATCGTCGAGTTTCGTCCACGGCAGCGCGCCGGTACGCACCCGATCCATCGCCGGAGCGTACCCGGCCCGCCACGCATCGGCAAACGCGCCCCAATCAGTCGCCACGCCGGTACGCGCCGCCAGCCGCATGCCTTCGCGAACAATCGAGCCGCGCCAATCAACGACCGTGCCGAACACATCAAATGTCAACGCGTATGGAGCATCCATATACTACGCTTGTCCTATCAATCAGCAGCGACCACATCCGGGCGCTGGTCGCCAAACAGCAGCGGCTCCAGCGTGTTGCGCATGCGCTCGATTCCGGCCCACTCATCATGCTTATCAGCGTAAATCAGCGTGACTACGCCGTCAAACCCGGACTCCTGCATGAGCGCCGTGCAGCGCCGCGCATCATCCTGATTAATTGCTCCATCGGGCTGATACTGGGCTTTGAAATGCACCGAAGAAGCGCGCAGCAGCAGTTTTTCCAGAGTTGCGTATTTGTCGGCAGTGGCTTCGGCGTTGCCGGTGTCAGCGCACAGGCCCACCGTGCCGTTGCATCCATCGAGGATGGCGAGCAAATCATCTGGCTCCTGGCTGGTGATCAGCCAGTTCTCGGTGATCGTGCGCAGCCCCTTGTCGCTGGCATACTGCGCGCATGTTCGCAGGTTTTGCGCGCTGGTCTGAATAACATCTGGCGTGGCCGGTTGTCGCCCGGCGGCGACGCGCACCTGCTGCGCGCCGAGCGCAGCGGCGATGTCGATCCACTCCTGCGTCATCTGCATGTCGGCGGCGCGCTGCTCAGGATCGGGCGCGACGATATCGCCGCCATCGATCAGCACGCTGTACAGTTCAATGCCCGCCGCTTCGATGGCGTCGCGTAACTGCTGAAGATATGCCGCGTCCGTGCCGGGCAGGTGGAAATGGCACACCTCCAGCGTGGTGATGCCATGCTGGGCCATTTGCGCGGGTACATCAACCAGCGGCGTGCCATTTTGCAGCATGCCGTCGAGGCTCCATGATGAAATAGCAAATCGATTCATCGTTCACTCCTTTGTGGTGCAACATGTGAAAGCACTTGTTCGTTTTGCTCGGCCATTATAGCACTGTGAGCATGGGAACATTGTCATGCTGAACGAAGTGAAGCATCTCATTATAATGCGGCGAGATGTTTCGCTGCGCTCAACATGACAAAGCTCATCAATGATGAGGTCAACCCTTGCGAACAAGACTCCAAAACACAAAGTCATTATTTGTTATCCTTCGTGTCTTCGTGCCTTCGTGGTTATTTTTTAAACACTTAGGTCGGCGCTGGCGAGGAACTGCGGCAGCATGCGAGCGTTGGTCGCCTGCTCGAACGCGTAGGCCAGCTTGATCAGCGTCGGCTCCTGCCATGCACCCGCGATGAACGACAGGCCGACCGGCAGGCCAAAGATGTAACCGGCTGGCACGGTGATGTGTGGGTAGCCAGCCACGGCAGCGAGCGATGTGCTGTGCGTTCCCCAGTTGATACTGTCGCCGTTCACCATGTCGATCAGCCAGGCCGGGCCGCCCGACGGCATCACCAGCGCGTCGAGGTGGTGAGCTTGCAGCGCCATGTCGATGCCGCTGCTGCGGGTCAGGTAGTGATTCTGCGCCAGCGCGGCCCGGTATTCCTCGCTCGTCAGCGGCCCCTTGGCCTGCGCCTCGATCATGTCTTCCTGACCGAAGTAGGGCATGACATTCGCGCGATGTTCTTCGTTAAACGCGATCACATCTTCGAGCTTCCGCACGCGCGCCTCCGGCCTTGTGGCGAGGTAGGCGTTCAGGTCGGCCTTGAACTCATAATGCAGCACCTGGTCTTCGGTTTTGTCGAATTTGTCGAAGTTTGGCATATCAACCGGATCGATAATCGTCGCGCCAAGCTGCTTCATGACATCAAGGCAGCGCTCGAAAATATCCATGATGCGCCGGTTTTTACCCGCCATGGCGCGGGCCACGCCGATCCGCGCGCCGCGCATTCCATTTTGATCGAGGAACTGCGTGTAGTCAGCATGCGCATGTGATTCGCTGGCATGCGTTGCGTCGTCGCGCTCGTCCACGCCGGTCAGCACATTCAGTAATGCCGCCGCGTCGGCGACGGTGCGCGCCATCGGCCCGGCGGTGTCCTGGCTGTGTGCAATCGGAATGATGCCGCTGCGGCTCACCAGCCCGAGCGTGGGCTTGATGCCGACGATGCCGTTGGTCTGCGACGGGCAAATGATCGAGCCGTCCGTCTCGGTGCCGACCGCCGCCGCGCACAGGTTGGCCGCCACTGCCGCGCCCGAGCCGGAGGATGAACCGCATGCCGAACGGTCGAGCGCGTAGGGGTTGCGGGTCAGGCCGCCGCGACTCGACCAGCCGTCCACTGAGTTGTGGCCGCGAAAGTTGGCCCATTCGCTCAGGTTGGTCTTGCCAAGGATCAGCGCGCCCGCAGCCCGCAGCCGCCACACGATGAACGCGTCACGCGGCGCGATTGAGCCTTCCAGCGCCAGCGAGCCAGCCGTGGTCTGCATACAGTCGTGCGTGTCGATGTTGTCCTTGATCAGGATCGGAATGCCATGCAGCGGCCCGCGCGTTATTCCGGCGCGGCGCTCCTCGTCCAGCGCCTCGGCTATCGTGAGGGCGTCCGGGTTGACCTCGATGACGCTGTTGATCGTCGGCCCGTGTTTGTCAATCTGATCGATCCGCTCAAGGTAGCGCTCGGCAATGCTGCGGGCGGTTGCCTTGCCCGCTTCCATCTGCTCCCGCAATTCGCGGATGGTCCATTCTTCCATGGTTGAACCTTGCTGTTCAATCTTATGCTCATGTCGAACGTTAGCGGCAGCAGAAACTATTCCACGGCGTGCTCAGACGCGCAACATGTAAGCATCGGCAGCATCAACTTGTGGTACTCTTGCACGAGCTATGTGCTCGCTTTTATTGTGGAGACATGATCATGTCAGTGCTTCCAGAATCATGGCAGCCAGTGCTCGCCGATGAATTAGAAAAGCCGTATTTCCAGCAGTTGACCGCATTTTTGATCGAGGAGCGCCGCAAGTATACCATCTACCCACCACGCGGCAAAGTCTTCACGGCGCTGGCCCTCACGCCCTACGAGGACGTTAACGTGTTCATTCTCGGCCAGGATCCGTACCATGGCGACGGACAGGCGCATGGGCTGGCATTTTCGGTCCAGCCGGGCGTCACGCCGCCACCATCGCTGGCCAACATCTTTAAGGAACTTCGAGCCGATCTGGGCTGTAAGATTCCGAATAACGGCTACCTCGTGCCATGGGCCGAACAGGGCGTGCTGCTGCTCAACGCGGTGCTAACGGTGCGCGCGCATGCCGCCAATTCGCATAAAGACAAGGGCTGGGAACAATTCACCGATGCGGTGATTCGCGCCGTCAACGCCATGGATTCGCCGGTGGTGTTTGTGCTGTGGGGTGGCTACGCGCAGAAAAAGCTCAAACTGATCGATACGAATCGCCATGTTGTGATCAAGTCGGCGCATCCGTCGCCGCTTTCCGCCAGCAACGGCTTTTTCGGCTCGCGGCCGTTCTCCAAGATCAACGCCGCGTTACGAGAGGCAGGCAAGCCGGAGATCGACTGGCAGATTCCTGATCTTCCGGCGTGAACATGACGTGAAGAACCGGCTCCTTAACGGGCTGGCCGGTTCAGCGATTTCGTCGTCGGCGCTTATTATTGGGGCGCTGAGGGCCAGCGAACCGTGAGGACAAGCGATTCCTCAACAGAACGATACGAGTGCGGCATGCCGGGACCAAAGAGGACAAAGTCGCCCTCTTTCTCAAGCGCAACTTCTTGATTCGGAAAAAGAAGGACAAAGTGACCGCGAATAAGGATATTGAGGGTCTTCACGGGATTGCCGGGCGCCCAGGTATCACGGGTCTCGCCCTTTGCGTGCGTGTACCACTTCAACTCCACCTCCGAAGTCCGAAGCGGGTTATCCTCACCCGGCATGAAATGCCCAAGAAACCAGCCGCGCGTGTCTTTCGAAGCATCCATGGCGTTCCCGGAAACCGGGGTGGGTGTATCTGATTCCATGTCATTTCTCCTGGCAATATACCGCGCAACGGCAGAGTTTAGCCGCCCGCTGGAACGAGGCAGCGATAGATCGGAACGAAGTCGTATCGCATCTGCATCACAAAAACGGCCTGATCCAGCGGGTCGGCTAGAACGATTTGTTCGGCGGCGTTGCCGTCGGTGTTTACCCGTTTTCAAGTCATGTATGCTCACGAGCGCAGCCAGGATTGCAGTTCAATGATGTTACCTTCAGGGTCGGTCATATAGCACACAGTTACTCGTGCGCCGCCGGCAATCTCGAGTGTCACAATCTGTCCAATCGCCTGTCCACCGGCTTGCACAACCGCATCAGAGGCGCTCGCCACGTCATCCACGACAAAAGCAATATGTCCATAGCCGTGTCGATTAACTGCGGCCTCGGCCTTCTCTTGCGATGAGGCATACTCAAACAACTCTAGGGTCGGTCCTGCATCACCATACCCCGGAAGCCGGAGATGGATACCGCGTAAGCGGGCGCCAGCGATACCGGTCAAGGCATCAAACTGCGGCCCCTGGAAGTCTCGTTCTGGCGGCACGGGAATACAGCCAAACACCGCTTGGTAAAAACGCGCGAGGCTGCGCCAATCGCGGGCAATCAGGTTCGTATGGACGTAACGGGCGGTGATCGGCACGGTGTGCTCCTGTTGCACAACAAGGATGCTCATATCAGGTAGAGCAAACCGACGAGAATCGTAAACTAGTGGCTTGGCTGAGCGCTTGCAAATGCGGAAATTGAGCGCTCTACTGCCTTCTTGTGGCAGCTCAGATAAAACCGCGCTATCAAGCTGACACTATTCTAGCACGAACATTCATTGACGCCGCCGAACATGTCATTAGACCGCACACGGACACATAATGTCTGCCCGTCTAAGCAGAGTATAGCACGTCCACATGCCGCTGTCTACCGTTTTCTGTCGGAATATTATTACGCACGCTGCCGTATAATGTTCTGCTGTCATACTACGTTTTTGTTGCTCTGTGATGCAATAAACATTCTTAGCTATGCGCTTTTCAACGCGGCATACCGTTGCCATGTATGCGGCCACCATGCGGCAATACTGCGCATGGGAATGCACGTAACAACGCTATGTCACACAGCACAAAGGCCGCGCGCCGCAAAACAAGCATACCTGGTAACACGTTGGTATGTCTGTGCTGCTACACTGCTTCGGAGGTGTCGTGTGTATGGGCATATGACCACTAGATACGTAAAGGGCCTGGGCAACCGTGGGTACATCCCCCTTCCTTGAACACGTTCGCGCAGTTGCGCGCCTGCGGCATCTCAGCTATCGTACCGAACAGGCATACGTGTACACCATTAAGCGCTTTATTCTCTTCCATGGTAAACGTCATCCGGCGGACATGGGCGTGACTGAAGTGCGGGCCTACCTGACCTACCTCGCGGTTGATCAGCATGTTGCCGCGTCTACCCAAAACGCCGCGCTCTGCGCGTTGCGCTTTCTGTATCGTGATGTGCTTGCCATGGAGTTGCCGTACCTTGATGATCTCGTTTGGGCGCGCGAGTCCCGGCACGTTCCAGTGGTCTGGACACGCGACGAAGTGGATGCTATCCACGCCCACATGCACGGGGCAGCATGGCTGGTCGCCAGTCTGCTATACGGCTCTGGATTACGCTTGATGGAATGTTTGCGGTTGCGCGTCAAAGATATTGATT
>DASTWM010000369.1:0-3630 GCA_035765855.1 Roseiflexaceae bacterium | reverse complement strand
CAGGCCCGCTGGCAATCGCCGCCAGCGCGCGGCTTGCCATCAAAATGATCTTGCCGCCTTCGCCCTCAATAAAGCCGACTTGCTCGGCGTAAGCTTCTTCGACATCGCCGAGCGACAACGCGGGGCTGGGCTGAAGCTGGTCGGTGCCCGCGCCACACGCCACCGTGCCGCCTGCCGCGCGCGCCGCCGCCACCGAGCGGCGGATCAGTTCCTTTGCAGTCTGCCAATCAAGGCCCATGCCGCGCTGTGCGGTGTCCATCGCTTCGGCCACGGCAAAACCCAGCGACCACAGATAGCGGCGAAAGTCCATGGTCGTTTCCCAGTCCACCGCGGGCGGCGACACCGGCGTGACATCCGCCAGCGGGTCGGCGACGACATGCGCGGCGGCGTAGGCCACGCGGCTCTTAAACGGCGCATTTGGCGCATGGAAGTTCGGCGCGGCGCGCGGCGTGTAGCTCGTGATGCTGCGGTCGGCGCGCGGGAGATTGAGTGTCTTGCTCATAGTTTTTCCCTGAGAACAGAGAACAAAGAGCAAAGAACAAACAATGAAACACAGAGCAACGAAGATTTCAATGTCAGTTGTTCTCTACGCTTTGTTCTTTGTTCTGATACGTCATCCTGTCACAGGCTCAACTTCGGCACGTCCATCCAGCAGCGTTCCTTCCACGACTTCAAGCCCAGTTCGGCCAGTTGCACGCCCTTCGCGCCTTCCAGCAAATCCCAGCGGAACGGCGCGTCCTCGGCGACGTGGCGCAGGAACATTTCCCATTCCACCTTGAAGCCGTTGTCGAATTCCATGTTGTTTGGAACATCCTGCCATGTTTCGCGGAAATTGATCGGATTGGGAACGTCGGGATTCCACACGGCGCGCGGCGTAAGGGCGCGCGGCTGCACCTTGCATTCCTGCAGACCAGCCACGGCGCTGCCATGCGTGCCATCCACCTGGAATGTGACAAGCTCGTCGCGGTACACGCGCACCGCCCATGAGGAGTTGATCTGCGCGACGATGCCGCCCGCAAGCTCAAAGGTCGCGTAGGCCGCGTCGTCGGCGGTGGCGGTGTACGGCTGATCCTGCTCGTCGTAGCGCGTGGGAATATGCGTCGCGCCCAGGCATTGCACGGCCTGCACCTCGCCGAACAGATTGTCGAGCACATAGCGCCAGTGGCACAGCATGTCCACAATGATGCCGCCGCCGTCCTCGGCGCGGTAGTTCCATGATGGGCGCTGCGCTGGCTGCCAGTCGCCCTCGAACACCCAGTAGCCAAATTCGCCGCGCACCGACAAAATCTGGCCGAAGAAGCCGCTGTCCACCAGCCGCCTGAGCTTCAGCAGACCGGGCAGGAACAGCTTGTCTTGCACCACGCCGTTCTTCACGCCCGCCGCCTGTGCCCGCCGCGCCAGGTCGAGCGCCGTTTCGAGATCCTCGGCAATTGGCTTTTCGCAATAAATGTCCTTGCCAGCGTCAATAGCTTTGCGCACATCGGCGGCGCGGCGCAGCGTCGTCTGGGCGTCGAAGTAGATCGTGTCGTCGGGGTTCTTGAGGCATTGATCAAGGTCGGTGCTCCATCGCTCGATGCCATAGGTCTTGGCCAACGCTTGCAGCTTGTTTTCGTTGCGTCCGACCAGGATCGGATCAGGATACAGCATGTCGCCATTCGTGAGCTTGACGCCGCCCTGCTTGCGAATCGCGACAATCGAACGCGCGAGGTGCTGGTTGGTACCCATGCGGCCAGTCACACCGTTCATGATAATGCCGATTGTTCGTTGAGCCATAGCTGTGCTCCTTTACACTTATACATTCTATCTTAGAAATCGCTTTCTGGATCGGTATTATAGCAGACAAAGAAGAATTTTCAAGCGCCAGTTCCAAGGTATTCTAATACAAAAAAGCGTTTTGAAAACGTTTACTAAAACAATAAACAAGTTGACAAGCCAGTGTCATTGATTCATAGTGGGTGAGAGCGGCGGCACAACCATGCTGCCCTCGGCAAACTGCGCGAAGAATGCGCCGTCGTCGCGCCAGTCCGCTTCCATGATCTGCTGCACAATCGATGCCGGGTCTTCGAGTGCTGAGCCGGTATGCGCCATGCAGATTAAGTTATGCGTCGGCTCCAATTGCGTCACTGTAACGAGCGGCAGCACATATTGCCCATGCGCGCTGTTAATGTCGGTTTGACCACGCCACACCGCCGCGCGCTGCTGCCCATCGTAGCCCCGCAGCCGCGCGATTGCCACGGCCCGCCCGCCAACCGCCGCATACTCCCACAGGTCGCCGCTCGTGCAGACGGGCATTTCGCCTTCATTATAACCCAGCGGCGCCGCGCCTTCCACCGCGCCGATTGGCGCCGCGCATGCCGGGTCTAACGTGATCCGATGAGCGCGCACATGCAGTTCGCCGCGCACAATAATCGTTGTATCAACCGTGTGCGTGCCGCCCGCGACGCGCTGCTGATAGCGCATGCGCAGCCAGCCCGGCTCTCCGACAGCCCATTGCAGATTCCCCATGCGGTGACCGACTTCCTGGCCGTTGGTGAGGCACAGCATTGAGTCGGGCGCGGGCATGCCGTCGGGCAGGCCGACGTTGAACGGCGCGGCGGTCGCGTACAGAAATTTGTCATATTTCGCTGGATAATGGCCGGTGCTGCCAGCGTTGAAGCGCTGCACCGCGCCGGTGGCCTGCGTTCCGCCCACCACCCAGCCCGGCTGCGGAAACACCCGCACGAAGTCGCCCTGCTCGACCGGCAGCGGCGCTTCTTCGGCCTGCCAGAACGGGTCGTCGTCGGGCATGCTCCACAGCGCGCCGAATGCCAGCATGGCCCAGTAGGTCGCGCCGGTCGAGATGTATGGCTCGCGCACGGCCGCGCTGCCACTGCCCGTCAACGATTGGCGCAGCGTGCCGTCAGCGCGCGCCGCACCCCGGTCGAGATACCAGCGCAGGTGCCGCCCGACCAGCCGCCGCAGCATGCCCGGTTCGTGCGGCCAGCAGCCGAGTTGGTAGGCCCACAGCGGCGCGGCCAGTCGCGCGAACTTGTAGCTCAGGCTGCGACCGTACTCCGTGTAGCCCCCATCGGCGGCGAAGAAGTATGGGAAGTGGGCCATGCTAGCGCGCACCCGTTCGAGCAGCCGCGCGCGTCGTTCCGGCTGCGTCGCGCCGTCGCACTGCGCCCAGGCCATGACGTGCGTGCCGAACACCCAATAGTTGTAATCATCGAAGTGCCGCACGCCACGCTGCGGCCCATCGTCGTACCAGCCATCGCCACAATACACGCCCTCAAGGTAATCGAGCGCTGAGTCAATCGTCGCCTGATCATGGCGCGTGCCGAGCGCCTTGCGGCTGGCGTGGTTCAGCGCCCAGAACAGCGCCCAGTTATTGCGCCAGAGCGCCGGTTGCTGACCAAAACGCTCCAGCCATGCGACAAGGTTTTCACGTTCTGCCGTGCTCATGCGCGACCAGATGCGTTCGCGGGTCTGCCATGTCGCAAAGCCAACCTGCCCTGACTCCACGGTGCGCTGGTCGTACTCGCCGCGTAGTTTGCTTCCCCAGAAGCTACGCGACGCCGGATCGGTCCCGCCAACGAGCGACTGCCGCATGAGCGCTTCCAGATCAAATGAATCGCCTCGCCAGCGCAG
>DASTWM010000368.1:0-22197 GCA_035765855.1 Roseiflexaceae bacterium | reverse complement strand
AGGTCGGCACGATCAACGCCAACGAGACGGTGCAACTGCTGTCAAAGACCGCCGACGGTGTGTGGTACAAGATCACCGACGAGCGCGGCACGACCGGCTGGGTGTACAACAATCTGCTGCGCGTCAGCCCGGATGTGGCGGCGCAGGTTCCGGTCGAAGGCCAGGAGCAAAGCGGTGCTGCCGCGCCGAACGCTACGGCGGTGCCAGCCGATGGCACTGCCACTGCTGCGCCAGGTGGCCTGACAGCAACTGTGTTCAATGGCGGACGCATCCGTAGCGCGCCAAACGCGAACGCCAATAATCAGGTCGGCACGATCAATGCGGGCGAGACGGTGCAGTTGCTCGCGAAAACAGCGAACGGCCAGTGGTACAAGATCACCGATCAGCGCGGTATGACGGGCTGGGTGTCCGCCACGCTGCTGCGGATCGACGCGGGTACAGCGGCCCAGGTTCCAGTCGGGAGTTAACATAACGCCATAAGGCATGATGATGGTGGGCGCTGGCAGGCGTCGACCTCTCATCATGCTTTGCTTCCTCGTTTGTTTCCACAGCGCCTCGGCGGCATGCAAGTTCGACATGCCATGTGCAATTTACGAGATTCGTGCTATACTAATACCTACCGTACCCAAGCTACGTGACCTCACGGTTTAGCGCGGCACACTTCTTGCCGCATATGCCCGCGAAGCGCATGTCAGCGGTCATGCAAGCATCGGCTTGCCAGCAAACGAGTTATATAACGCCGGTCGTAGAACTTTCAAACTCCATTGCCGTCCACAAGCGTGTACACAGCGCATTGACGCATGATGAATTATTGGCGGTAGATCCGCACTCTATATCCTAACTTACCGGATACATACCAGAACTGTGCGCTTCACAGCGGTCTTTACGCTGGTGGCGTCCATGACATATCAAGAGGATGATGTTGAATCCAGAACGATTGCAGAAAGTGCTGGCAAGCGCTGGCATTGCGTCGCGGCGTGATTGCGAAACGCTAATTAGCGAAGGCCGCGTGGCGGTCAATGGCCGCGTTGTGAAGACGCTGGGCGCGCGCGTTGACCCCACCGAAGATGAGGTGACGATTGACGGGCGGCCAATTGGGCAGATCAGCGCCCGCACCTACGTCCTGCTGAACAAGCCGCCCGGCGTGATCTCGACCGCCGAGGATACCCATGACCGCCCCACGGTGGTAGGAATGGTCGATCTGCCGGTGCGACTCTTTCCTGTGGGACGATTAGACAAAGATAGCGAAGGGTTGCTGTTGCTGACCGACGACGGCGAGCTAACCCAGCGGTTGACGCATCCGAGCTACGCTGTTGAGAAAGAGTATCGCGCGCTGCTCGACCGACCACCTTCACCCGATGCACTGCGGCAGTGGCGCGCTGGCGTGGAGTTGGACGGCCAGATGACCATGCCCACATGGGTCGAGGTGCAGGAGCGCACCGACGAAGGCACATGGGTGAGCATTGTGCTGCGCGAGGGTCGGAAGCGCCAGATTCGCGAAGTTGCGAAGCTGCTTGGCTATGAGGTCTTGCGGCTGATCCGCGTGCGTGAAGGGCCGTTGGTGCTTGGTGATGTGTCTGTTGGAGCATGGCGAAACTTGACTGATGATGAGGTGACGGTGCTGCGACAGCACGCCGAGGAGAATGCAATGAGTATGAGCGATGAGACGGACGAGCAGCCACGCGCCCGTGGCCGCCGCCGTGTGACCGAACCTGCCACGGAAGATGCCGCGCCACGTCGTAGCCGCGCGACGTCTGACGGATCACGCCCGCGCGCGCGATCACGCGCCGATGAGCCGGGCGAGGAGCGCGCTGTTCGTTTTGATGACGAGCGCGCGCCGCAACGCGATGACGCGCCATATCGTGGCGACCGTAATAGACGTGACGACCGCGGTGGCTACGATAGTCGTCCCCCGCGCCGTGACGGCGAACGTGGCGGGTACGACAATCGCGCACCGCGCCGCGACGACCGCGGTGGCTACGATAGTCGTCCCCCGCGCCGTGACGATCGTGGCGGGTACGACAATCGTGGCGGGTATGACAATCGCGCGCCGCGCCGCGATGATCGTAGCTATCGTGATGACAATCGCCGGAATTATGATGATCGCCCGCCGCGTCGTGAGGGCGGGTATGGCGAAGGTCGCTCCGGCGGTTCGGATCGTCCATATAGCGACCGGGGCGAGCGCTCCGGCGGATATCGCAGCGATCGCGGAGATCGACCGACCCGTGGCTACCGCGACGATCGCGGTGGGTACGACAGCCGCCCGCCACGTCGGGAAGGTGGCTATGGCGAAGGTCGCTCGGGTGGTTCTGGCGAGCGCCGCGAAGGTGGCTACAATCGCGCTCCACGCCGTGACGATCGCGGCGGGTACGACAGCCGCCCGCCACGTCGGGAAGGTGGCTATGGCGAAGGTCGCTCGGGTGGTTCTGGCGAACGCCGCGAAGGCGGGTATGGCCGCCCGTCGCGCTATGATAGCGACCGACCACGCCGCAATGATTACGGCCCCCGCGCCGAACGCAACGATCGTCCGTCTGACGACCGTGGTCGTCCCACTGACAAGCCATCGCCGAGCCGCGCATGGCGGGCGCGGCAGGAGCAGGAAGAGCAGGCGCGCAAGCAGCGTAGCACGCCCGGTAGCCGCTCGCGCGGGCGTGTTCAGCGCGGGAGCGCCGGTGGCCGTTTTGAGCAACGCGCTCCGCGTGGGCGTGCCGAGCGACCCGAAGGACGCCCTGATCGGCCACCGCGGCAAGCACCACGGCCCCGGCCCCAGAAGTCTGATGAAGAAGAGTCCAATTCATGAACAATGTCGTGACCATCACGTGGCTAACGCTGCATGAGGCACGACGGCGAAGAATGGCGCTGGTGGCATTGGTTGCTGGCGCCGTTTTTTTAGTGCTCTTCGGTGTTGGCTTCTCGCTGATTAATAATGAGTTGCAGCAAGAGGGCGAACCCGCCCTTGTTGTTCAGACAGCCCATAATTTTATTCTCATTGCCGGATTGTACGTTGTGCATTTCCTGACGATCATGCTGACGATTACCACATCGGTCGGCACTATCTCGGGCGAGATTGCCAGCCACACCATCCAAACGATTGTCACCAAGCCCATCCAACGCTGGCAGGTCGTGTTTGGGAAGTGGCTCGGCTTCGCAGTGATGCTGATTACGTACCTTTTTTTGCTGGCAGGCGGCCTGCTGCTTGTCACCTACTTGCTGGTTGGCTACGTGCCGCCGAACCCGGTTCAAGGTGTGCTGCTGCTCATGCTGGAAGCGTTGGTGTTATTATCGCTATCGCTGCTGGGCGGCATGCGCTTTTCGACGCTGGCGAATGGCGTGACGCTGTTTATGTTGTACGGCTTGGCCTTTATCGGCGCGTGGATCGAACAGATCGGCGCGCTGCTCCAGTCATCAGATGCCGTGCGAATCGGAATCATCACCAGCCTGCTGCTGCCGGTCGAGGCACTGTGGCGGCGCGTTGCCTACCTGATGCAGCCACAGTTTGCCAGTAATTTCCCGACGCCGTTCGCAACATCGTCGGTGCCGAGCGCGGCCATGGTCGTCTACGCCATGGGGTACGCCGCCGTCGCGCTCATGCTGGCCGTGTGGGTGTTCAAGCGGCGGGACTTGTAATCGGAGCGCAGCACGCAGCGCGGATGAGCGTAATCTTCGCTCATCCGCGCTGCGCTCGCTTACGCCACGGCTTCGCGCAGCAGCGGTACGGTTTGCGGGCCTTCTGGCAGCACGGCAATCCGCGCGTCCGGGCCGTAGCGCTGGAATAGTTCAGCAACCGTGGCCGAGATGTCGTCGGTAGGGATCAGCATGGCGGCGCGCGTGGTCTCCGCGTCGAGCGACGAGTACAGGTACACGTCAGCTTTACGCTGAACGAGCGCCTGGCTCTGGGCCTGCCATTGGTCGTACATAGCGAAATCCGGCGCTTCGATCATCTTCAACAGATCGGCGGGCGTCGGGCGCATGCGCAGCAGGTCTTTGTAATTGCCGTGGTTCGGCAGGCCATCGCTGCATTCCGCCGCCGCGATGATTGCTCCGCCGGGCCGCACGATCCGCGCCGCCGCGCTCATACCCTTCACCGCCTGGTACAAATTCTGGTCGAGCGGGTAGCCGCTATTGGTCGTTACCACAATGTCGAATGGCTCGTCCACTGGCTGCGTGGCATGCTCGGCGACGAACTGGCAGCCGATCTCGTGCGCGGCCAGGTAGTGTCCAGCCCACACGCCCGTGATCCCCCGCCGCGCATTGACCGCTACGTTGACCATGAACTCTGGCGGCACCATCGCCACCGCCTCGCGGATTTCGGCCTGCACTGGGTTGCCCTGTAACAGCGTCCATGTCGAGAGTGGGTGGCCGATCATCTCGGCGTTGTGGAGATGCATGATCGTCTTGATGCCCGCCACGGCCGGCACGACACCCTTCGGCCCGCCGCTGAAGCCCGCGAAAAAGTGCGGCTCGATGAAGCCGGTGACGATCCGCACGTCGGCCTGAAGATACTCATTATTCACCCAGACCTCGCCGCCAAAGGTCGTGCGGCCCTTGTACGTCAGCCCGCTGTCGTCAAAGCCGTTGTGATTGACGATCCGTACCGTTTCCACAACTTCCGCGCCGAGCATCTGCACCAGTTCCGCGCGGGTGTTCGCGCGGTGCGAGCCAGTGCCATTGATGATCACGAAGTTCTCGCGCGGCACATGCGCAAGCTCCGCCATGATCCACGGCACCAGGCGTTCGCTCGGCGACGGGCGGGTGATATCGGCGATCACAATTGCAACCGTAGCATTGGGCGAGGCGATCTCGCGCAGGGGCAGCGTACCGATCGGTGCCCGCACAGCCTCCTCGAAGGCGGCGTGCTCATCAGGCAGCCCTGGCAATTCCTGCGGCGTGATAACAACGGTATGATCTGGCACTTCGACATGCAAGCGGCCTCGGCCATACGCAAGTGAAACCTGCATGGTCGGCTCCTTTCGATTTGTCACCCTACCGGGGACAGCGATCATGGTGCATTCAGCTAAAGGCATTATACCAAGGATATGCGGCAGAGGCATGCAATGCTGTAATTACTCAGTCAAGGCTGGATGTGCGCATTGCGTCGTCTCTATATAGACTGAGAACTTGGGTCTCAACAAGTTGGCGATAAAAATTAAAATGCACTATGCCTGCAAGTGTATTAGAGAGCTCACAATTCCTTGTTGTAGATAGTAGTACTACTATGCTATAATTTTTTCCATGTTTGGTGTAGCTTATTTGTACGGAAAGCTTAAGCATGGAGCAGCCAGCGCTATCAGATGAGGAGTTCTATCGCGATCTGTTGCAGGCTTATAAGAGGAGATTAGAAAAACTGCTGTTGGTGCAAGCACATTATGGTATAGATTGCCCACCTCATATTGCTAATGAGATTGATGAAATCAACGATAAAGTAACAGAGCTAGAAAATAATTTCGTAGAAAAAATACATAAACGGAATAGAGTTCTCAAAAATAGAAGAACTTATGATATTGGTTTTTACGGAACTCTTCAGGATAGCGTTTATAAAGAAATCATAGGTTCTGCTAAGGCAATATTCGCTACAACTACTCTAATAATTGTCTTCTTAATTATTCTAAATTCCACGAATGAACCTGGTTATGCATTTGGTGTTATGGGTATTATTGTTGCTGTGTTTGTGGTGCTTAATCGCTAGCTTTATTGAACCCCTATTAATATACGATTACTTGTCTCATCGAATTAGAGCGCTACTTGAAACGACATGGTTGTGCGCTTTACCTTCACGGTAGAGCGCACTTCACTCTATTGGAATCCTCAGAACGGCAACATTTCGGCGCTACCACGTCACGTCGAAATCAAGAACACGTTGGTACGCAACATCTGTAAAGATTTGGGTGTGCCGGAGCCATAAGCCTACGCCGGCTGCAAATACTGCTTGAACCATGCAAGCGTTTCTTGCCATGCCGCATGCGCTGCTTCCGCATTGTAGCGCTGCCCGGTGTCGTTGTGGAAGGCGTGGTTCGCGCCGGGGTAGATGATTTTGCGGTAGGTTTTGCCGTTCTGTTGCATGGCAGCCTCCATCGTCGCGGCGGTCTGCGTGATGCGCGTATCCTGCTCGGCATAGATTGCCAGCACGGCCGCGTTGATTTTCGGCACTTGCTCGACCGGCACGGGCGGCCCGTAGAATGGCACTGCCGCCTTCAATTCGGGCGTGTTCGCCGCGACGAGCCATGTGATGCCGCCTCCGAAGCAGAAGCCCACCATGCCTGCCCGATCTGGCTGCGCGAAAGGTTGCTGTTTCACATACTCTAATCCAGCCTGAAAATCCTGCACGTTGCGCTCCGGCGGCGCGCCGCTCAGCAGGCCGGGAATGCTGTCCTGATCGCTCACCTGCGCGGTGCCGCCCTGCCGTGAAAGCAGATCGACCGCCAGGCCAACGTAGCCCGCCTTCGCCACCCGCCGCGTCACATCCTGGATGTACGGCGTCAACCCGCGATTCTCATGGCACACCAGCACAATCGGAAACTTTCCTTCGGCAGCCGGTCGCGCCATGTAGCCCATGAGTTGCGCGTCGTTGCCCGGGAACTGTACCATTTCTGCTGTGATTGATGGATCGTCGGCGGGAACGCTGTCGGGCGAGGTGCTTGCGGCACCTGTTGGCGCGGATGCGGTCGTGGGTGCCGCAGCGGTTGCCGGTGCCGAGGTTGGCTGAGTGGCAGCCGTGGGAGCCGCCGTAGCGGGCGCTGCGGTTGGTTGCGCGGATGTTGTGGTATCGGTCGGCGGCGCAACCGCGTCGGATGGCGTGGCTGGCTCACCGCAGGCGGCCAGCAATTGCACCGCAACCGCCATGCCAGTAATCCCTGCGATGCGCTTCAGTGCCTGCCTGCGCGAAAGCTGGCCTTCCTGATAATCCTCAACAAACTCGTCCACCAGGTACTGCTGGAGATAATTCATGGCGTCTCCTTTTTGTACACGACCCGTATGATAAGGTACGTATACTGTAGTAAAAATAGACGTATCAGTGGATGAGTATTTGTTGAGAATGCTTTACTGCCCGCTGTCCTCCGTTCCGACCACCTCTAAAAATAGTTGCTCCAACGATGCGCGCCGTGGCGTCAGCGCGTACAGCCGCGCGCCGCTGCTCACCACCCGCTCGGCGATCTGCGGCAGCAACTCCTCATCGGAAATAATCAGATCGAGCGTTGTCACCGCGTCGGCGACAATCGTTTGTGTATCACCGCCATGAGTCACGTCAGACGCGCGATGGAGTGCCGTGTCAGCCAGGCGCACACCGGGCAGCGCCTGAAGCGCAGCGAGCAATTCCAGCGGCGCGGCGTCCATGCGCAGTTCGGCATGCAGATGTCCAGCCTCAAGGTCGCGCAAGGCCAGCGTCTGGAGCACGCGCCCGTTTCTGATGAATGAAACGCGATCGCACGTTGCCTCGACTTCGCCCAGGAGATGCGAGTTGAGGAACACAGTCGTTCCCTGCGCCTTCAGATCGTGGATGATGCCGCGCACCAGCATGCGCCCGAACGGATCGAGTGCCGAGGTTGGCTCGTCGAGAAACACGAGTTCAGGTTCGTTCAGCAGCGCCTGCGCCAGCCCGATGCGCTGCAGCATGCCTTTGGAAAAGCCAGCGATCTGGCGACGGGCATGCTCGTTAAGTCCGACAAGCTCCAGCATGCGCGGGATGCGCGCGCGGCGGGCAGCGGCACTCATGCCATACAGCCGCCCATGCAGATCGAGCAATTCGACGGCACTCATCCACTCATGGAAGCGGAAGTGCTCCGGCAGAAATCCTATCTTCGCCATGGACGGCGTATGACCGGGCGGCTGGCCGAGAATGTGCGCGCTGCCGCCGGTTGGAGCAACAAGGCCAAGCAGCATTTTGACCGACGTACTCTTGCCTGCGCCATTCGGCCCCAGAAAGCCAAAAACCTCACCCTTCGGCACGTCGAGGGTCAGGTCGGCTACGGCGACTTTCGCGCCGTATTCTTTACGTAGTCCAGCGGTTTCAATAACAAGATTGTTCATGCATGTCCAGGAAAATAAAAGAGAACGACCAACGACGAAGGACGAAAATATGTTGCTTTCGTCCTTCGTCGATCGTCCATCGTCGGCGTTAGCGCACCGACTCAGCCGCCTTCAGAAGCGCGTCACTCATCTCATCGCCGCTCATGCTGCCGCTGGCCTGCATGACGTAGATCTGGTCGCCGTTCTGCCAGTATAACTGATAATGGCGCTCGTCGCGTCCGCCGCCGGTCATCAGCAGGCCCTTCGCGCCGTTCACCGTTACCTGGTGGATGTTGCTGGTATCAGCCGGGAACGGGAAAACGAGCGTGCTGTTCCAGTTGATCTGCTTGCTGGCAGCCTCGGCCTGGAACGAATCCATGCCCAGCAGCCGCAGCGCCGCCTTGCCAAGCTGCGCCATGTCCACGCCATCCGGGAGTGTTACCTTCGGGCTGAGCACCTGATGAAGCACAAACTGGTACTCTGTTCCGGTGTAAATCGTCGTTGAGGCAGCCGGAATGTCGGCGCTGATCGGGCCGGAGCCAAGCGCGTCAGGAATGGTCACATCGGTGATGTTCATCTGCGCCAATACCTGGCGAATCGTCGCCGGATTGACCTGGAACTGCACATGGTGCGCGTCATCGACCTTGTGAGTGACAGACGTTGGCTGGCTTGGGAAGTCCGAAGGCTGCGCAATCGGATGACCGACGGCCTGCGCGGCGGCGTCGGCGGACGCGACATCGCGCGGTGGCTGCTGCTTGTCAACGGTTGGCTTTGACAGGAACAGCGCGTCCTTGTCGATGTTCAGGTTTTGCAATTCCTTGATGCGCGCCTGATCGACCGGCACGAACATGACGGTTTGGACGCGGAAGACCTGCAACAGTTGATCGGCGGCGGCGCGCACCGGTGGCAGGGCCAGCAGGCTCAGCGCCACGACCAGCGCGGCAAGGCCCGCAAATATGGGGCGGCGGGAAGTTGTTCGCATCTTGTTTCTCCTTACGTTGATAGTTGACGTTGGGATGGTTTCGGTCGTTGGTATCGCTTGACTGCGGCGGAAGCGTTCAAGCGCGGCGGATGGATGGACGGCAGGCGTGGCAAATAATGCATGCACCCGCTCGCCCGCTGTCTTGAGCGTATCAGCGCGGCGCTGACATGCGCCGCACGTCGCCAGGTGCATTTCAAGCGCCGCGCGCTCGGCAGCAGGTAGCTCGTCGTCCAGCCATGCGCGCAACGTTCCTTCATCATAACAGTGCATCATGGTGTTTTTGCCTTCGCTAAACCTCATGTTCGATAACTTCATAGGCATTAAATGCCGCCAGAAAGGCTCGTTCGGCGCGTGCCAGCAGCGTTCCCACCGAGCCGGGCGCGACATCGAGCACGCCGGCGATCTCGGCATACGACAATCCTGAGTGACGCAGCAGCAACAGGTTGCTTTGTCGCTCAGCAAGCTGTGCCAGCGCCCCGCGCACGCGGCCCTGCTCCTCGGCCCGCAGCAGCGCAGCCTGCGGATCGACGGGCAGCGGCAGCGGGTCCATGCGTTCCAGCCGCTGTTGCGCCCGGCGCGCGCCACGCAATGCGTTGTAGCCACGGTTCAGCGCCACCCGGCAGAGCCAGGCCGCCATGCTGGTTTCGACATGCTGTGGCGGCTGATTGTGTAGCGCGATGAACGTTTCCTGCGCCAGATCCTCGGCTTCTTCACGGCTGCCAAGCAAGTTGAACAGCACGCGAAACACCTGACCATAATGCCGCAGAAACAGTTCTTCAAAGGCTGCTTCGTCGCCAGCGCGCCAGCGCTGAAGCACCTGCTCGTCCACTTCGACCACTGCGTGTCCTTTCCGGCCGGATCATTGTGCTGCAGTCTGACATGATAACACCGCAAGGGGAAAGTTTGTGACAGGGGAAGGAGAAATAAAAATAAACCAAACCCGACGGGTTTAAATATAAAATATAAAATTAAATCTACACCGCATGTCGCGCGAGCGCCTGCCGCAGGGCCGAGGCGGGCTGCGCGCCGACCAGCCACTCGACGACGCGCCCGTTCTGGAAGATGTACAGCGCCGGAATGCCGGTGATGCCGAAGCGCTGCGCCGTGCGCGGGTTCTCATCGACGTTCAGCTTGCCGACCACCGCCCGCCCGGCGAATTCCTGCGCGAGTTGTTCGACGGCCGGCGCGACCGCGCGGCATGGCCCGCACCATGGTGCCCAGAAGTCCACCAGCACCGGCGCTTTGCTCGTGCCAATCACCTGATCAAAGGTGGCGTCGCTGAGCGTGACCGGGCCGCTGCCGTTGTTCGCCTGCTGGGTGGCTGATTGGCTTGGGGCAGGCACTGAGCCATTCAGTGCTACGCTCGGCCCGCCGGGCAGTTCGGGGCGCGCGCCGCCGTTCACCAGGTAATCGAGCCACGCCTGCAACGCCGTCTCCGACGCGGCACCGTGCGCCTGCGCGACCGGCTTGCCATCCTTGACGAACACCAGGCCGGGCAGATGCGTCACGTTGTAGCGCTTCACCAGAGCTTGATTATCGGCTGCATCAACCTTGGCGATCAGCGCCTTGCCTGCAAATGCTGCCGCAAGACTGGCGAGGCGCGGCTCAAGCTGCTGGCATGGCGCGCAATCCTTGCGCCAGAAGACGAGCAGCAACGGCAGCCCGGCGCTGAGTACCCGCTCGATACTCTGCTCGTTGGTGTGCAATGGCGTTGAAAATGCCATGATCTGCTCCTTTTTTCCTTAATAGCTGGTTCTCATGCTAACACGCCGCTGTTAGAACCGCGCTAGCAGAGTATCAACAAAGTATTAGCGCGATATGTTTACAAATCTCCAACACAGCGCTAGTGGGGATTTAACGTTGCTGTGGCATAGTGTATATAGCAATTATATATATTTTGACATGACCGCCACATACGTGCTGCGACTGCACGAGCGTTCCGATTCGGAATTATTGCTTGTCCATGCTGCGTGTGGCGAAAAGGGTGGCGTATGGATTTCAAAGATTATTATGCGGTTCTTGGCGTGTCGCCGGATGCTGATGAGCAGACGATCAAGCGCACGTACCGCAAGCTCGCCCGCCAGTATCACCCGGACGTAAACCCCGGCGACAAGCAGGCCGAGGATCGTTTCAAGGAGATCAGCGAAGCTTACCAGGCGCTGAGCGACAAGGAGCGGCGCGAAAAATATGACGCCATGCGCGCGCAGTACCAGCAGTGGCAGCAGCGCGGCGGCAGCACCGGCGGCTTCGACTGGGGCCAGTGGGAAGCGCAGCCCGGCCAGCGCGCCTACTCTCGGACTGTGTCGCCGGAAGATTTGCAGGACATGTTCGGGGGCGAGGGATCGTTCTCCGATTTCTTCAGCTCGATCTTCGGGCAGGGCGGCTTTAGCGGCGCAGGCCAGACATACGAGGCGCGCCCGCGTCGTGGCCGCGATGCCGAGGTGGAGGCCGAAATCACGCTGGAGGAAGCGTTCCATGGCACCACTCGCTCAATTCAGATCGGAGACCGGCGAATCGAGGCCCGTATTCCGCCAGGCGTGCGCGATGGATCGCGCGTTCGGCTATCGGGGCAGGGCAGCCCCGGCATGGCCGGCGGGCCGGCGGGCGATCTGTACCTGGCGATCACGGTGGAGCCGAATGCCGTGTGGGAGCGCGACGGCGACAACCTGATCCGCGACGTGGATGTGGACATGTTCACGGCGGCGGCAGGCGGCAGCGTGCGGGTGCCATTGATGGATGGCTCGGTCAATCTCAAGATTCCGCCGCAGACACAGGCTGGCAAAACGTTTCGGTTGCGTGGCAAAGGCATGCCGAAGATTGAGCAGCCATCAGAGCGCGGCGACGCCTACCTGCGGGCGCGGATTGTGCTGCCTTCGTTGAGTACCGAGGAGCTTGACACGCTGCGGACAATGGCCGAAGCGCGGCAGGCGCGATAATGTTGAAGGAATAACACGTCATGGATGACTATTGGTATAACCAACATGAAGCTGCTCAGGCTGCCGCGCTAGAAGTCGCTGTGGTGCGCATGTACGCCGAGTTGGGTCTGATTGAGCCGACATCGCAGGGCTACAGCGCGGCTGATCTGGCGGAGCTGCGGCGCGCGCGGCGGCTCCACAGCGACCTTGATCTTGAACATGAGACCGTCGCGGCACTGCTGCGCATGCGCCGCCGCATGATCGCGCTCCAGGAGCAGGTGCGCCGTCTGGAGGTGGAGGTGCGTACCGCGCGCCAGCGCAGAAACGTACAGGAATGGATTGAGGCCGATTGGGACTAGCACATGCATTTCCAAAAACGCTTTGACATGCACACCATAAATTGGTATAATTATCCTGGTATGTAAGGGGATGCCTGGCATCGACAGGGGACGATGTCGTAGGTTGCAAGCCGAGCCGCCCAGTCTCGTTAAAGGGGCAACGGCAATAACTGCCAACAACAACAACACTCGCGTCAACGCTCCGGCGTTCGCGATGGCTGCCTAATCTAGTGTAGCCCGCTCTCCTAGGCTCAGCCTGATGGTGTAGGAAGAGCGACAGCAGTCAGGCTGCTCCCGGCGGATCGCCTGCTAAACCGGGCTAAGATAAGTGGGCTGGCTCACACAGCGCTTCGTTTGTTGTGTGCGTGTGAGCGACATAAAACAGCAAACTAAGCTTGTAGTAAATCTGCGGCTAACTCTTCTGGACGGGGGTTCGAATCCCCCCATCTCCACCAATCTGAAAACAGGGGGCAGATAGTATCTGCTCCCTGTTTTTCATGCTGCTAATGTTCTGCTGCCGCCTGTGCTCCGCTTGATTTTACTGTTCAGGAAATGCTTCTTGATTCGGTGGCACGCGCGCGGCCCAGATACTCTCTGGATGCTCGGCGCGCAATCGGTTCCAGGCTTCCATCATGAGCGCGCGCTGGTGCGTTTTGAGGTAGCGCGCCACGCCAAGCCAGTACAGCGCCTCGGCGGCCAGCGGGCCGGTTGGCATATCAGCGACTGTGTTGAGGTGCGTAGCGGCTTCGTCGTAGCGGCTCCATGCACACAGCGCGCGGGCCAGTCCAATGCGCAGCATGGCCAAAAACGCTTCGGGCGGCAGAAAGCCGGGCGACTGGTAATGCGCCGCGCCACGCCGGTCGAGAATGGCAACGGTCGGTGTCCAGATGACCTGATAGTCGCGGAAGTGCGGCTGAGCAGCGCGGTGGTTTAGCACAAGCCGCAGTGGCACGAATTGTTCGGCAATGAATTGCCTCACGGCAGGCTCAGGATACGTCACGGCATCCAATGCAGCGCAGCCTGCTCAATGCTCCTTTGAAAAGTCAACCAGCACAAAACGCCGCTCGCGCCCGGCGCGCTCCAATGCGCTGTGAAGGTCGTGTTCCCACATAATGTCGCTCATGGCAGCCTTTCCCATGGTCCAGTTTGTGCGACGTACTATAGCATATCGACGAAAGGCTCATGACGAAAGACGAACGGCAGATTGCTCAGCAAGTAATATTCCTTTCATAGAATCATTCACCTTATCACTCTGTCATCTTGTCATCTTGTCACCTGTCAAGGAGTTAATCATGCGCATTGGTGCAGTGTTTCCACAAACTGAGATTGGCGACGATCCGGGCGTTGTTCGCGAGTATGCCCAGACGGTTGAGGGCATGGGGTTCACCCATATTCTGGTGTACGACCATGTGCTTGGCGCAAGCACATCAAACCGGCCCGATTGGCGCGGCCCATACACCAGCGACACGCTGTTTCACGAGCCGTTCGTGTTGTTCGGCTACCTGGCTGGCCTGACGCGATCAGTTGAGCTTGTGACCGGCGTGATCATTCTGCCGCAGCGTCAGACCGCGCTGGTCGCCAAGCAGGCGGCGGAAGTAGACGTGCTGAGCGGCGGGCGCATGCGGCTCGGCGTCGGCGTGGGCTGGAATCCGGTGGAGTATGAAGGGCTGAATGAGAACTTCAACAATCGCGGCGCGCGCAGCGAAGAGCAGATCGAAGTGTTGCGCGCGTTGTGGAGTGACCCGGTGGTGACGTTCAAGGGCCGCTGGCACACGATTGACGCAGCGGGTATCAAACCGCTGCCGGTTCAGCGCCCGATTCCGATCTGGATTGGTGGCAGCGTCGAGGCCACGCTGGAGCGCGTCGCCCGACTTGGCGATGGCTGGTTCCCGCAGATGCCGCCGAACGAGCAGGCGAAGAAGATGATCGATCTGCTACGCACGCATGTCGAAGCGGCGGGGCGTTCGATGAATGAGATCGGCATCGAGGCGCGGCTGAGCATCAGCCAGACGCCTGAGGACGGATGGAAGCGCTTCGCGGAAGATTGGCGCAACCTCGGCGCGACGCACCTCACAATTAACACCATGGGCAACGGTTTCACATCGGTGCAGCAGCATCTCGATGCGCTGCGGCGGGCGAAGGAGGCGCTGGGAGCCATGTGAATGGATCATCCAAAGGAGGGAATGACACATGACAAAGCCAACCAAAAGCGCAACCACAACGGAAACGCCGAAGCAGCAGGAAGCTGAGAAGAACCCGCCGCACCCATTCCTTTCCGCGCACGAAAGCGACCCAATCAAGATGGGCTGGATGCAGGGCTTCCCTCCTCCCAAAGATAAACTGTTACGGTTTGCGGATGGCTCGTTTTTTGAATTCCCGGCTATGCGCTGGAGTGTGGTGCATATGCGCCAGTTTATGCCCACCGTTGCTGTCTCACGCGGGTTGCACGCGCCTGCGCCGCTCGATTACGCGCTGGATGCGCAGATCGACGCGCTCACATTCCAGCCCTGGGATTCTGATGAACCGATGACATGGGAAGCAGCGTTAGGGAAAAACTACACCGACGGCGTGCTGATTCTGCACAAAGGCACCATTATTTATGAGCGATATTTTGGCGCGTTGACCGAGGAAAAACAGCACGCGGCCATGTCGGTCACCAAATCCTTCACCGGAACGCTGGGCGCCATGCTGGTTGCCCAGGGATTGCTGGATGAAGATCAGCTTGTAGCAGCCTACATCCCCGAACTACGCCATTCGGCATTTGGCGATGCCACCGTGCGGCATGTCCTGGACATGACCACGGCGCTCGCCTTCAGCGAGGACTACGCCGACCCCCACGCCGAGATCTGGCAATTCTCCGCCGCCGGTAATCCGTTGCCCAAACCCAAAGAATACACCGGGCCAATCGGCTATTTCGAATACCTGCAAACCGTGCAGAAGCGCGGCGAACATGGCAAAGCCTTTGGCTACAAAACCGTCAATGCCGATGTGCTGGGCTGGCTCATCGCTCGCGTCACCGGGAAATCGGTCGCGGACATGCTGTCGGAAACGATCTGGAAGAAACTCGGCATGGAACAGGAAGGCTATTATTCGGTGGATGAGCTAGGAACTCCGTTTGCGGGCGGTGGTTTCAACGCCGGATTGCGCGACATGGCCCGCTTCGGCGAACTCATTCGCAACAAAGGAAGCCGGAAGGGCGAACAAATTATACCGCAACGCGCCGTCGAAGATATCGAACAGGGCGGCGACCGCCGGGCCTTTGAAAAAGCGGGCTTTGCCAGGCTCAAAGGATGGTCGTATCGCAATATGTGGTGGATGACGCACAACGAACACGAGGCATTTGCCGCGCGCGGCGTGCATGGACAAACCATCTACATCGATCCGGCGGCTAAGATGGTGCTGGTGCGCTTTGCGTCGCACCCGGTTGCCGCAAATGCCGCCAACGATCCGTTCTCTCTGCCCGCGTATGAAGCCGTAGCGCGCTATCTTGTGCAGCATTACTAACGAGATCAAAAAAACGCTGTACCATGTGTCATTCCGAACGAAGTGAGGAATCTCTCTAGAGCGATTCCTCATAAATCATGCCCCGGGCGCAGCAAAAGGGTTCGGAATGACAGCATGTCCATGGCCCATTGGATCGCCCGTGCAGGTGCTGCTACTGCAACGCCGAGGTCAGGCGCGCGAGGTTGTCGAACAGCTTGGTATGGAGCGGGCGGGCCTGCCATTCGTCCAGGCGTATCGGCCGGGAGTGCTGCAAATAGTCCGCGAAGACGTTGTGCATATCTGCAACAACAGTTGTGTCATAGCAGATCAGCGTCACTTCCAAGCTGAGTTGAAACGAGCGTATATCCATGTTGCTCGACCCGATCACGGCGATGTCGTCGTCAATGCTGAGAATCTTTGAATGCAGCATCACCGGCGAGCGGTAGCGATAGATTTTCACCCCGGCCTTGAGCAACTGCTCGTAATAGGAGCGCTGGGCGTGGTAGACCATGAACTGGTCGCCGATTTCCGACGTGATCAGCGTCACTTCGACGCCACGCAGCGCCGCAGATGTCAGCGCCAGCATGATCGAATAGTCTGGCACAATATAGGGATTGGCGAGCGTGATTCGCTGGCGGGCGGCGTGGAACAGCGCGACAAACAGCTTGAGGTTGTTCTCGTTCTCGAAGCCGGGGCCGCTCGGCAACACCTGGCACAACACATCGCCGGTCGCCTGCGGAATGCTGTGCGCGTCCGGTGTTATCGTGACTTCGGGCCGCTCGCCAGTTTCGGCATACCAGTCGGTGATGAACGCGGCGTTGAGCTGCTGGACACCCGGGCCGGTCACGCGCGCGACTACCTCGATGTAGTACAGTCCCTTGCGGATATTGCTCGATTTGTGATAATGATCGTCGATCAGGTTTTGTGAACCGGTGAAGCCGATTGTGCCATCCACAACCACGAGCTTGCGATGGTTCCGCAGGTCGGGGCGGTTCCACTGATTTTCGAACGGGCGCAGCGGCAGCATGTTGTGCGCGGCAATGCCACTGTCACGCAGGCGCTTGAGGATGGGGCGATTCATCCCAAAATTGCCCATCTGGTCAATCAGCACCCGGCAGGTCACGCCGCGCTCATGGGCGCGGATCAGCGCATCCACCACGCGCCCGCCGGTTGAGTCGTCGGCGAATGCAAAATACTCGACATTGACGTACTGCTGCGCGTTGTCAATATCGGCCACGATCCGGTCAACCGCGCCCTGATAATCGGAAAGCAGTTCGACTGTGTTGCCCGCGCTGGGCGGCAGGCCGCCGAGATTGGCAATCAGGCGCACAAACGGCTCGGCGCGCGCCGGCACCGGCGGCTCCACAACCGGGCGCAGCGCCGGTATCTGTCGTGCGTCGGCCAGCAGGCGCTGGAACCAGTCATCCATGTTGCGCTGCTGCGCGCGGCGCTGGCGCGAAAGCTTTGGGCTGCCGAGCAGCAGAAACAGAATCACGCCCAGAAAAGGCGCGAGAAAAATCAGCATGAGCCATGCGGTCGCCTCGCCCGGTTTGCGATTGGCTGGCACAATAAACAGCGCCACAATGCCGATCAGGTACGACAACACTCCGGCAATGATGATAATCAAGTTCCAATTCATGCGCTGGCTCCCTTGTCAAAGCTGTTGCTCACATACTGTGCCATGAACTGCCTTTCCATCTTCATGATGCCTGGCATGCGGCACTCATACGCGGCGGGATGCATCCGAATGTGTCGTGATTGCTCCCTCGGCGTGGGCAGCGGCGGGTGTGGCTGGCACCTGATCGTCCATCAGCACCGCCAGCCAGCGCGTGCTATCACTAGCTTCCAGCAAGAGCTTGACCAGCAACGTGAGTGGCACCGACAACAACCCACCAACCGCCCCGAAAATATAAGCCCAGACGAAAAATGAGAAAAAGACCGTGAACTGCGAAAGCCCTAATCCCTGGCTCATCAAGCGCGGCGTCAGCGCATAGTCGCCAATGTAGTTGATTGCGGTCAACCCCACCACCACCAGCAGCGCTGTGCCAACACCATATTGGATCAACGCCAGCGCCACCGCCGGAAGGCAGGCGATGATAATGCCGATATTGGGAACATAGCTCAAGAAGAAAATCAATACTGCCCAGACAAGCGCAAAATCAATTCCCATGACGAGCAAGAAGATCGCCGAGCCAACCGCGACAATCAGGTTGTTGATCGTGCGGAGATAGAAGAATTGCTGCACCTGTGTGCTGAAGCGTGCAAGCTGGAGCACCACCGGATGGGACGCTCCTAAACCAGCACGCAGTTTCAGTCCAAAGTGGTCGCTTTCCAGCATGGTAAACACCACGCCGATCAGAATCAGCAGGCCCAGAATCAGGCCATTAAGCGTCTGGCCCAGCAGGTTGGCGATGGTATTGATAATCGTCCCTGGCGCGATTGCCGGCAGTTTTGCGCTGGACGGCTCGATGCCTGTGCGCACGAGCCAGCCTTGAAGCTGCGCGCCCAACGCCGTTAGTTGTGTTTGGTAGGCTGGCAGATTGTCGCTCAGATGACCGAGCGAGAACAAGATAAACAGGATCAGGGCCACGCCGGACGCCAGCACGCCCATGATCAACACGAGTAGCGCCGCCCATGTGGGCAGCCGCTTACGCTGGAGCCATCGCATGATCGGAAGACAGAGAATCGCGACAAAGACCGAAAAGATAATCGTTGACAACAGCCCGCTGGCAAGCCGCATGCCCCCCAACACAATGATTACGCTCGCGCTGGCGACAAGGACGTGCAACGCGGGCGCGGTCGGGAACTTGTTGCATACCTACTTCCCTTTCACATGGCCCTGATGTTCAGAACGGGACATGCAATCTGTGGACCGGAGCAGACGAGTGATATACAAGGGGGCGAAGATATATCATAACGTTAGCGCACCTGTTTCCCCTCACCCCCGATCCCTTTCCCCGTGGGAGAGGGGTGGCGCGCTAGCGCCGGGGTGAGGGTATGCGCCAATGGAATGAAACAGTACAAACGCGCTAAAGCGCGTTTCGGCATCTCAACCGCCGAATTCATTCGGCGAGATAGCGGCGAAAACACCAGAAAACGTCCTTTACAGAATACTGAATTTTCTATCGCATTCAGTACGTCGGCGCGGCAATCTGCTCGCCAACCTGCGCTGGTTCTTCGCCGCGCAGCCTGGCAAACTTCGCCCGGTCGTACGACAGAATTGGCTGGCGCGCGGCCCGCACCTCGTCGAGGCGGCGCACTGGCGTGGTTGTCGGCGCTTGATGCAGAATGTCGATGTCCTCGCGGGCCTCGTCTGCAATCTTCAGCATGGTCTCGATAAATCGGTCAAGGTTCTGCTTCGACTCAGTCTCGGTCGGCTCGATCATGAGCGCCTCCGGCACGATCAGCGGGAAGTAGATCGTCGGCGGGTGGAAGTTGTAGTCAATCAGCCGCTTGGCAATATCGAGCGTGCGCGCTGCGGGCGCTTCGGCAAGCTGGCCCTTCAGCACCACTTCGTGCATGCAAATGCGGTCGTAGGCGGGCGGGTAGGTGCCTTGCAGCCGGGCGCGCACGTAGTTGGCGTTCAGCACTGCCGTCTCGCTCACCTCGCGCAGGCCCGCCGCGCCCAGCGTGCGGATGTAGGTCCATGCCCGCACCAGCATGCCAAAGTTGCCCCAGAACGCCTTCATGCGCCCGATTGATTTTTCCGGCGTGAAGAACTCGTAGGTGAGTTTTGAGTTTTGAGTTTTGAGTTTTGAGTTCTCTCCTGCTTGCTGCTGATTGGCGACTGGCGACTGCTGACTGAGCCGCACACGCGGGCCGGGCAGGAACGGCGCAAGCTCCGCCGTGCAACCGACCGCGCCGGAGCCGGGGCCGCCGCCGCCATGCGGTGTTGTGAAGGTCTTGTGCAGGTTATAGTGCATGAAGTCGAAGCCAACCTCGCGCGGCCTGACGATGCCCAGAATCGCGTTAAAGTTCGCGCCATCGCCGTACATCAGCCCGCCCGCCGCATGCACCAGCCGCGACACCTCCTGAATCTGCTCCTCGAACAGGCCGACCGTGTTGGGATTGGTCAGCATGAGGCCAGCGGTGCGCGGCGACAACTTGCGCTTGAGATCGTCAAGGTCCACGTTGCCACGCCGGTCGCTCTTGACCTCAACGACCTTGAAGCCAACCATGGCAGCGGTGGCCGGATTTGTGCCGTGCGCCGAATCCGGCACAAGAATCTCGGTGCGCTGTGTGTCGTCGCGGTCGCGGTGGTAGGCGCGGAACACCAGGATGCCGGTGAGTTCGCCCTGCGCGCCCGCTGCCGGCTGGAGCGACACCGCATCGAAGCCGGATAGCTCGGCCAGGTAGTTCTGCAACTCGTACATCAGCCGCAGCGCGCCCTGCGAATCAGTTTCGCGCTGGAGTGGGTGCGCCGCCGCGAAGCCGGGCAGCCGGGCCGCTTCCTCATGAATCTTGGGGTTGTATTTCATGGTGCAGGAACCGAGCGGGTACATCACCGTGTCGATGCACATGTTGCGCTGCGAAATGCGCGTGAAGTGGCGCACCACCTCGAACTCGGTCAACTCCGGCATGCCGTCCAGATCGTCACCACGCAGCAGATTCTGCGGCAACGCGGCTTCCGGCACGTCCAGATCGGGCAAATTCACGCCGATTTTCCCCGGCGCGGAAAGCTCAAAAATTGGCGGCTCGTATGTATCCATACATGTTCTTTCTAGGTTAATAGAGAACCACAAAGGCACGAAGGACACCAAGATTACCTAACGATAAAGAATCTTTGTGCTCTTTGTGTCTTCGTGGTTGATAATCACATCGGTATCAGGGCGCGCACGCGGTTCAGCAGCGCGTTGCCGTAGCGCGCGCTTTCAGCGTACTCGCCTGCTTGATACGTTTCATGCATGCGCTGCAATGCCAGCAACATGCGATATGGCAATAACACATGCTCGCGCACCTGCTCGTAGGCGCGGCGGGTTTGCTCGTCGTAGGCGGTGCCGTAGCCGACCCGCAGCCCAAAAAAGCGCGGCCCGTCTATCGCATCGAGGAAGACCGCGTGTTCCCATGCCGGACTCCAGCCAAGTGCGCGCTCCCAATCAATCAATCCACTAAGTTGCCAGCCGCCTGCGGTGGTGCGGAGCAGAATCGTTCGCAGCCCAAGATTGCCATGGAGCAGACATGATGTACGGCTCACTGGCACAAAGTTATGTGCAAACCACTGCTGCACTTCGTCGGCAGCCTCCGTGCTGAGCAAACCCAGCCGCACGCACAATTCGGCGTTCTGCTCGACGCGCTGGTGTATGTACGCCTGCTCGTCGTCGAGCAGCGCCGCGTCGCCGGCCACATTGCCGTAACCATCGATGGCAATGCGATGAATCCGGCCTATAACTTCGCCGAGCCGCCGCCCGACCACGTACAATTGCTCGTCAGACATGCGTGGCAACACTGCGCCAAGCGGGTCGCCGTCAACATGTGACGTGAGCAGGTACGGCTGACCGACGAGCGCGCCGTTTGTATCGCTGGCATGGAGTAATGGGATCGGTAGATCGATCTCTGCGCGCAGCTTGCTGAGTGCTGCCGCCGCGTTACTGGCCTCGGCGGCAGTGTTGTATAGCTGCAAGCTGAGTTGCTCGCCATCGCTCAATACGAGAGCGTACCGGGCGACGCCAATCTGCCGCATATCTTTCAGTGCAGTGCCGGGAAACGTTTCGTACAGGATGGCGTTTAGTTGTTCGCGTGTTAAAGGCATGGCTATGACAAAGTGACACGATGACGAGGTGACAAGATGACAGGAAACATGGTGTTCGCTTAGATCGCTTAGATCATCTTGTCATCGTGTCATCATGTCATTGTTTTGAGCGTCTGGATAAGCGCGTCAATCTCCGCTTTGCTGTTCATCTCGGTCACGCACAGCAGCATAGCGTTTTCCATCTGTGGATAGTCGAGCGACAGATCATAGCCGCCGATGATGTTCTGCTGGCGCAGCGCGGCGTTGATTTCGGCGACCGGGCGCGGGCAGCGCACCACAAACTCCTTGAAGAATGGTCCGCGATTCACGACCTCGTAGCCATCCAGCTTGCCGATTTCAGCGGCGGCGTAGTGCGCGCGGTGGTAGCACAACTCGGCTACACGGCGCAACCCCTGCTTGCCCATCAGGCTGAGGTACACTGCCGCCGCCAGCGCCATGAGGCCCTGGTTCGTGCAGATGTTGCTCGTCGCCGACTCACGCCGAATGTCCTGCTCGCGGGCGCGCAACGTCAGCACATACGCCAGCTTCCCGTCCAGATCGAGCGTCGCGCCCGCCAGGCGGCCCGGCAGCTTGCGCACCAGCTTGTTGGTGCACGTGAAAATGCCAAGGTACGGTCCGCCAAACGACAGCCCAATCCCGAGCGGCTGACCTTCGGCCGTCGCAATGTCCGCGCCCGCCTCGCCCGGCGTCTGGAACAGCGCCAGCGCGACCGGATCGAAGTGACTG
>DASTWM010000367.1:0-3898 GCA_035765855.1 Roseiflexaceae bacterium | reverse complement strand
CGCTCGCGCTCCAGCAGCGCGGCCAGCAAACCGACCGCCGCCGTCAGCGCGCCGCCGCCCAGATCGGCGAGCTGCACGCCTGGCACAATCGGCGTGCCACCGCCGCGTGGCTGGAAGAATGGCAGCGCGCCCGCATAGCCGAGATAGTTCAGATCATGCCCAACCCGGTCGCGCAACGGGCCGTTCCGCCCGTACCCGCTAATCGAGCAGATGATCAGGCGCGGGTTGGCGGCATGCAGCGTCGCGTTGTCAAGATCGAGCCGCGCCAGCACGCCCGGACGGAAGCCCTCGACCAGCACATCCGCGCTGCGGGCTAGCTCCAGCAGCAGCGCGCGGCCCTCCGGCGCTTTGAGGTTCAGCGTCATGCTGCGCTTGCCACGGTTCAGCGCAGTGAACAGCGCGCTCTGCGTGTTGCCGAGCGGCGGGAACGCGCGCAGATAATCGCCGCGCCCCGGCTCCTCGATCTTCAGCACGTCCGCGCCAAGATCGGCCAGCACCATGGTGCAGAAGCCGCCCGGCAGCAGCCGTGTCAGGTCGAGGATGGTGATGTTGGCAAGTGGTCGCATGGACGAATGGCGAATGACCGTAGAGCGCAGAGCGACGACCGGCAACATGGTGACTGCCGATCGCCGACTGCCAGGTGGCGACGAACGCTAGATTCCAGAGCCTCGTGAATCCTGCCTGGTATCGTCAGGGCTGATCCGGCGTGTCTCGCCAGTTGCTGGAAAGCTCGGGCCGGTGTTCATGCCGCTGTTATAGGTGTTGTCAGTGCTGTCATTCCCGCCGGTAGCTCCCGTGTTGTAGCTGCCGCCCTGGTACGGCGGCTGAGAAGATGAACTGCCTGATGGCGTCTGCCAGCCAACTTGCTTCTCAAGAATGTCGCGGATTTGCGGATTGCTTTGAGCGACCTGATTTACTTTTTCGCGCACCTGCGGGTTGCTTTCGGCCCAACCGCGAATCTTGTCACGGTTCTGCCATGCCCAGGCCCCACCCGCGAGCAGCAGCGCCCACATCGCTCCGTTCCCTCTTCGACCAGCCATATGCTCCTCCTTCATTGACGTTACTCTGATAGTGACTCACTTGCACGAAGCGTACCGCGAACAACATGTCGCTGGCATTGCCCATGAGTTGAGTAGATGAATGTGCTGAGGTGTTTGCCTGGCACGTCTGAGATCATGGAAACAATCCGGTAACAAAATGAGCTTTTATTCAGGAATACGGAAATCGGTAGTAGGAATTTTTAGATGATGCTAATGCGGAAAATAACCGTTTTGTTTATAAATCGCCCTGTTTTTGCTTTCAAAGATGAGAAGCTGGTAACAAACTTATAACAAAAATGTGATATAATCCGCCAGTCCTTGAAGAAGGACACTTAACGCCTTTTTAACCGCCATGCCAGCGGCCATTGCCTTCACAGTGTTGTGACGAGCGGATCGAAAGACGATAAGCATAGTATAGGAAGGTGTAATGAGTAGACTTACGCACCTTGTTCGTGCAACAAAAAGTATCTGTGCTGCCACATTTCTGCTGTCGATGATTGCCTCCGGCACAGCAAATGCCACCCCGAACGTTTCGTCGGAGATCGTCGGTGAGGGCCAACAGGAACAGGTACAGGTTAGCGACGATGGTTCCTTACGTCTCGCTGCTGCAGCAACTCCCGCGCCTGCCGTGTACGGCGCATTTCAACACTTCGGCTACGTTCTTTCCCCGGTTCAGCGTTTCTCCAGCGTTTTCGATAGCGTGCGCCTCGATTATGACGTGCGTGCCACAGATGGCAGCGCCGTTCGCTTCGACGTGCGCGCGAGTACTGATGGCGTGCGCTGGACTGGCTGGGAAGTCGATCTTGCGCAGGGTGCCAGCGTGCCGTTCGACACGCCCATGCGCTTTGCACAATATCGCGCTACATTGCTGAGCAATGGCGCGAGTCCGGTGGTGCGCGCGGCCACGCTGACGCCGCACCCGACGCGCGCGATCTATTCTGCCATGAGTGTTGATTCCGCTCCTGTGGCCCCGACGTTCAAGGTCCACGCGACCCGCATGGGCATGGTGGGTGGGCGCACCGCCAATGGCTATATCATCAAAAACCGCGACCATTTTGTGTCATTGCCTTCATGGCGCTCGCTTTCCAGCAAAAAGGGCGGCGAATACATGGTGCGTCTCACCTACAAGGGTCGCTCCGCTGTCGTGCCGGTGATGGATGTCGGCCCGTGGAACACCCGCGATGACTACTGGAGCTCGCGGCGTGAGCGCTTTGGCGACCTGCCGCGCGGCTGGCCGGAAGACCATGCCGCCTACTATGATGGCTACAATGGTGGCCGGGCGGAAAAGGGCCACGTGAGCTTTCCAACCGCAATTGACGTGGGCGACGGCGTGTGGTGGGACGACCTTGGCATCCAGGGTGGCCGGGCGGAGGTCGAGGTGACATTCCTGTGGCTTGGGCGCGACCCAGGCGGACCGGCTGCCGCGCAGCCCGCGCCGCCTGACCCGCAGGCTGCTACTCCGACGCCGCAGCCGACGGCTGTGCCGCCGCAGCCAGCCACTGTTGTGGTTGACGATAAGGACGCAGCATTCAAAACAATAGCGGGCCAGGATTTGCAGGGCGGGCCTGCACAATGTGGCAACGCGGCCACAAGCCGCTGGTCGGGCAGCGTCGCCACGCTTGATCAAAGCGCCGCTGCCGGGCAGTGGGTGCCGAACATCGCAGCGGAATCGTTGTATGACGTGTATGTCTATGTGCCGCCATGCGACATCGGGCGCAAGGCCACGAACCAGGCACACTACCTCGTGAAGCACCGCGATGGCGAGCAGATCGTCGTCGTTGACCAGCAAAGTTCAGCCGGAACCTGGGTGCTGCTCGGGCGCTTCCCCTTCCGGGCTGGCTCTGACGGCGCGGTGAGCCTGCGCGACTGGACCGGCGAAGACAAGCATGTGGTCTGGTACGACGCGGTGAAGTGGGAACCGGCGAAGTAGTTCTTCACAACGCAATTCATGCTCAAACACAAGGCGGATTCGCAAACGCGCGGATCCGCCTTGTTGCATTTTGCCGCCGTGATGTCAACAGCATGCGGTACAATAGGATTTCCGTACAGTTGTATGAAGGAGCACCCCAATGACATCAGATATGGCAGGCGTCGCCGACCCGTCCGACGCGCTTCAGGCGCATGCGGCCGCCTATGATGACCCGATTTATCAGAAGGCTCTGGATCATGTGTGGATTCACACCGTTAACTATGTTGAGTTAGCCGAAAAACAGGGGCTGCATGTGTTCGAGCGCGGCGAAGGCAGCACGCTCTACGATACACATGGCGAGGCATGGATCGATGCGCTGGCAGGGTTGTGGGTGGTCAACGCAGGCCACGGGCGCGCCGAAATTGCCGACGCAATGGCGGCCCAGGCGCGCAAGCTGGCGTATGTTTCGTCGGCGGCCTACACGTCCGTGCCGACGGTGCAGCTGGCCGAAACGCTGGCGTCGCTGACGCCGGGTGATCTGCAACGCGTGTTCTTCTCCTCCGGCGGCTCCGAGGCGGTCGAAACGGCGCTCAAGATTGCCAAACAGGTGCAGGCGCTACGCGGCTTCCCCAAACGCTACAAAATCATTGCCCGGCGCGGTTCGTACCACGGCATGACCTTCGGCGCGATGAGTTTGACAACCGGCAATCGCACGCAGCAGGAACGCTTCTTCGGCCCCATGATGGACGGTGTTTACCATGTGCCGTCGCCCAATCATTATCGCAATGATTTTGGGCTTGAGGGCGAAGCAGGCGACATCATGTGCGCCAGGTGGGTCGAGCAGGAAATCCTCTTTCAGGGGCCGGAGACCGTCGCCGCTGTGATTGGCGAGCCGATCTCGTCCTCCAACGGCGTGCATATTCCGTCGCCCACATACTGGCAGTTGCTG
>DASTWM010000366.1:0-7088 GCA_035765855.1 Roseiflexaceae bacterium | reverse complement strand
CTGCTGTGATGCTGTTGGCGTTGTGGCATGCGCCGCGTGCGCTGCTGCTAAGGAGAATATCATGCGTTAGCGAACACGTTTTTCAAGCAGAGATGTGACAAATGCGACTTCCTGTTCCGGCGAAAGATGATCGCAATCGAGTACCACCGCGTCGGGCGCAGGAATCATGACATGCTGATCGAGCATGTCGCGGCGCTGCATGTCGGCCCGTAGCGCGTCGGGGGCGACATGCTGCCCGCGGGTGTGTAGCTCATCGGCGCGGCGGCGCGCGCGCTCTTCCAGCGACGCTTTAAGAAAAATCTTTAGCTCCGCATCCGGCATAACCACGTTGCCAATATCGCGCCCAACCATGACGACGTGGCCGCGTGCACCAATCTCGCGCTGCCGGGCGCGCATGACGTTCCGCACGTCCGGGTGGCGCGCGGCGGCTGACACATGCTTTTCGACCTCAGGGTCGCGCAGGTGCCATGTCACATCTTCGCCGTCAATCAGCACGGTGTACTGGCGGCCATCGTCCACCGTCGGCGGCTGCACCTCAATATGGAGGCGCTCGGCAAGCGCGGCCACAGCATCGCTGGCATTGGGGTCTATCGACTCGCGGAGCACGGCGAGCGTGAGGGCGCGGTACATCACGCCCGTATCGAAATACATGTAACCGAGTTGCTGCGCGAGCAATTCGCCGAGCGTGCTTTTGCCCGCGCCGGCCGGGCCGTCGATCGTGATAACGTTTGGAATTGTCATATATTAAGAGCGTGGCAGAACCATGTTTGCCCGCTCTCCCTTACAAAAAGTTCAGCGGCACAACTATCATTTGTTCGTATTGTAGCATAGAGGCAATCAGCCGGGCAAGCGCCAGTTGTAATACATTTCTTAGCATGAATATACTTCAAAGTGGCGCTATTTCTGGTAGAATGCTCCCATAGAGACACTGCCGACCGTTACCAGCACTCATGTGGACGTAAGTAATCGTTATGACTGAACAACAGGCTCCTGAGCGCACTCCTTCTGTGTTGCCTCGCCGCTCAGGCCAATTGGCATGGACAACTTTCGCCTTTCTCGCTGCTATTCTGCTGCTAGGTGCCTATTTCCGAACCCTCAGCTTGTTTAGCTGGGATGGCACGTCCGATCTTCACCCCGACGAGCGCTTTTTCACCTACACGGCCTACGGCATAGCGGTGCCGCACAGCTTCAGCGATTATCTGCAAAGTGCGTGCGATGCGAACGGTTATGTCGTTAATCCCAAAAATGCGAGCGATGCGCCTCAGGATCAGGAGCCGACCGTCAACAGCGGCTGCAACACGCTGAACCCGCGCAACTATAAATGGTCGCACATGTTCGTGTATGGCACGCTGCCGACCACGCTGACGCGCATTATCGCCGAGGCACGCCATCAAACTAATCCGGTTGACGTGCGTAATGTCGGGCGCACGCTCTCTGTGCTATTCGATCTTGCCAGCATCGTCATCGTGTTCATGATAGGCTGGCGCTTGTTCAGCCAGCGCGTCGGCCTGCTGGCGGCGCTGTTTTACGCCCTGTCGGTGCTGCCGATTCAGTTGGCGCACTTTTTCACCGTGGATGCGACCACGTCCTTCTTTACGCTGCTGGCGATTTACTGGGCGGTGCGAATCGCGCAGGATGGCGGCTGGGGCAGCTTTGTGGCGCTTGGTCTGAGCATTGGCGCGGCCATGGCATGCCGCATTACATTGGGAACGCTGGCGCTGGTGGGTGTGCTGGCGGTGGTGGCGCGCGCCTGGCAAGACCAGGAGACCAGGAGACCAGGAGACAAGGAGATTGGGAAAGCACAGGGTGTAGAGAGCCTGAGCATCCATCGTCCATCGTCCATCGTCCATCGTCTTGTCAGCTTGTTCACCTGGCTGGTGCTGGCAGGAATCGTCGCGTTCTTCACCTTTCGCGTGCTTCAGCCAGACGCATTCGTCGGCTCCGCGCCCGGCACGCCATTGCCAACCGGCGTGCAGCCGACGACCATCAACCGCTTCTTTCAGGGCAAAGGCTTCTTCGACATTCGGCCTGAGCCGCGCTTCGTTGCCAACATTCAGCAGGTGAGCGGCTTTGTCAGCGGCGAAATTGATTTTCCGCCGGGCATCCAGTGGGCGGCGCGCACGCCGTTCTGGTTCTCATGGAAGAACATGGTGCTGTGGGGCATGGGCTTGCCGCTGGGCCTGGCCGCATGGCTGGGCTGGGCCGTGGCGGGCTGGCGATTGTTCCGTCACCGCGCGCTGGTGTTTTTGATTCCATGGGGCTGGATCGCGTTCTATTACCTGTGGCAGGGCGGCCAGTTCGTCATGACCATGCGCTACTACGGGCTGATGTATGGCTTGCTGGCGGTCTTTGCGGCATGGTTGCTCGTTGGACGATGGACGACGGACGGCGGACGATGGAGGGCGACCAAGGTTCAGCAAACTTCGTCATTCGTCATTCGTCATTCGTCATTCGTCGTGATCATCGGCACGCTGCTGTGGGCTTATGCCTTCACGCGCATCTACACCGATCCGCATTCGCGCATTATGGCCTCGCGCTGGATTTACGATAATGTTCCGCCCGGCGCGACGATTACGTACGAGGAATGGGACGACGCGCTGCCGCTGGCGGTCGACGGTCACACATCACAGCAGTACAAGATCATCAAGACGACGCCCTACGCCGAGGATGATCTGACAAAATATATCGGCAGCACGGACACGAGCGGCAAACATGTCGATGGCCTGTTTGACGAACTCGATCAGGCTGATTACGTTGTTCTGACCAGCGACCGCGTCTATGACTCGACCAGGCGCATTCCGGCGCGCTACCCAGCGCTCATGCGCTATTATCACACGCTGTTCGACGGCGAGCTTGGCTTCAAATTAGTCGCGGATGTACATTCGTACCCGCGCCTGTTCGGCATCGAAATCCCGACGCCGATCTACGCCGAGGAAGCGTTTAGCGTCTACGATCACCCGCGCGTGCTGATTTTCCAGAAGACGCCAGCGTACTCGCGCGCGCATGCCCAACAATTAATTACCGACCCGGTGGCATGGGACGAAGTGTATAAAATTTCGGCGCTCCGCACCGGCAAGGTGCCGACCGCGTTGCGCCTGACCGACGCGCAGTGGCCGAGCTTCCGCGCCGCCGGGACATGGGCGGCGCAGTTCAGCGCGTCAAATCTGTGGACCTGGGCGCCTTGGCTGCCATGGCTGGTCGTGCTGGAACTACTCGGCCTGGCGATGTGGGCATTGCTGTTCCGCGCGCTCCCTGGCCTGCCTGATCGCGGCTTCGCGCTGGCGAAAACGCTTGGGTTGCTGCTGGTCGCGTATGCCGGCTGGCTGCTGGCAAGCATCGGCGTAGCAGACGGCGTGCCGCTCGTATCGTACACGCCCTGGAGCGCGCGCGTCTACGCGCTTTTATTTGTGCTGGCGGGCGGCTGGGTCGGTTGGCGCAATCGCGCTGCCATGCGGGCGTTCATGCGCGAACGTCGCGCCGCGCTGCTTACGGCGGAAGGGCTGTTCCTGCTGGCCTTCTTTGGCTTCCTCGTTGTGCGGGCGCTCAACCCGGACCTATGGCACCCGGCGCGCGGCGGCGAGAAGCCCATGGATTTAGCCTTCCTCACAGCGACGTTGAAAAGCCCGGCCTTCCCGCCCTACGATCCGTGGTTCGCGGGTGGCTACATCAATTATTATTATTTCGGCTTCGTATTCATCGGCACGCTGATCCACATCACCGGCATCGTGCCGATTGTGGCCTACAACCTGGCCGTGCCGACGGTATTCGCGTTGACTGCGCTGGGCGCGTGGGGCGTGGGGTACAATCTGGTGGCAGTCGGCAGGCGACAGTCAGCAGTTCGCAGGCCGCCTGACACGGTGACAAGATGGCAAGATGACAGTATTTCTGAGCGTACATCGGTTCACCCCATCACCGTGTCATCCCATCACCGTGTCACCCGCTCGCGAATCGAGCGGCGCGCCATCGCCACCGGTCTGGTTGCGGCGGTGTTTGTCGTGCTGGTCGGCAACATGGCCCAGGCGGCCTGGTACATGCCCGGCACGGCGCAGCATGATGATGCTGGCCTGCCCGCCGCATGCGCTGCCGCGAGCAGCTATGCCGCGCAGCAGGCCTGCCGTGGCCGTTCGGAGTGGGCCTTCTGGGATGCCACGCGGCTGGTCGGCTCGGCGCTCCACGACAGCACGATTAACGAGTTTCCGTTCTTCACGTTTCTCTATGGCGACCTGCACGCGCACATGCTGGCCCTGCCGCTGGCGCTGGCGGCGCTTGGGTTGCTTGTTGCGCTCATCAGAATAAAGAACAAAGAGCAGAGAACAAAAGGAACGTGGCGTGATAATGGTCCTTTGTTCTTTACCCTTTGTTCTTTGTCTCTGGCAATCGGCGCGCTACGGGCGACGAACACCTGGGATTACCCGGCCTACCTCGGTATCAGCGTGGCGGCGCTCGGACTCGTCGCATGGCGCCATCGCGCGCCGGGCGCGTCGTACGCGCGGGTTCTGGGCCAGTGGCTCCTTCAATCCGCGGCGCTGTACGTGCTGTGCAGCCTGCTCTTTCTGCCGTTCACGCGCGCCTTTGCGACGGATTACGCCGGTATTCAAGCGTATACTGGCGCGCGCACGCCGCTCACCGAATTTGTTCGTGTGAACGGCTTGTGGCTGTTTCTGCTCCTGAGCGCGGCATGGGTGCGCTTTCAAGCGCCGGGCGGGCGGCTGCGCGCCGTGCAGATTGCTGCGCCGCTGGCGGGCCTGGTGCTGCTGCTGGCGGCGCTGCTTGGCATGTTCCCGCTGAGTTCGCTGATGCTGCTGGTGCCGCTGGTCGGTTGCGCCGTCGGTGTGCTGATCTACCTTGCTTTTCAGGATGAACGATCAGCCGACGAGTTGATAAAGGTGCGCGTCAGCCTGCCGACGCTCATGGTCGTGCTGTTCGCTGTTGCCGCGCTGGGCCTGACGCTGGCGCCGGAGATTGTGACCTCCAAAGGCGACATTGGCCGCATGAACACGGTGTTCAAGCTCGGCATGCAAAGCTGGGTGTTGTTCGCGCTGGCCTCGGCTGTGGCGGTACCGTGGCTATGGCGGCGCGTGACGCGCCTGGGCGAGTTCGTGCGGATCGAGTGGCGCGGCGCGGTGGCGCTCGTCATATTTGGCGCGCTGGTGTACCCGCTGACCGCCACGCCCGCGCGCCTGGCCGACCGCTTCGATCCGCAGATTGGCCCGACGCTGAACGGCGCGGCCTTTTTGCAGAGCGCAAGCTGGATCGAGAACGGCAAGAGTTTCTCGCTACGCGATGACGCCGCCGCGATTACATGGCTCCAGAACAATATCAGTGGCACGCCGATCATCCTCGAAGCGCAGACCGACGCCTACCATTGGGGCGGGCGCGTCTCGACCTATACTGGCCTCCCGACGCTGCTTGGTTGGCCCGCCCATGAGCAGCAGCAGCGCGCGGTGGCGCAGGTCACGCCGGTGCTGCAAAGCCGTGAGGCGCTGATCCAGCAGATTTATGACCAGCCGCGCGCTGATATTGCCTACGATTTTCTGCGAAAGTACGGCGTGGAATACGTCTACGTCGGCCAGCTTGAGCAGGCGCTCTACGATCCGGCTGGGCTGGCAAAGTTCGATGAATTGGCGGCGGCAGGCCAGATCGAGCGCGTCTATGACCAGAACGGCACGCGCATCTACCATGTTCCGCCGACAGACACGCCGCCTGCGCTGCTCACCACCTCTGTATCCGTGCGCCCGCCGACGCTGCCGCAAAATCAACTCATGCTTGACCGGCCGGTGGGCGAGTTGCCGGTCGTGAACGAGTACGCATGGAACCCGCTCGCCCAGTCGTCGGTCAGCGCGACGATCTTCTGGCTGCTTGCCAGTTATGTGTTGCTATTACTCGGCCTGCCGGTGGCGGTGCTCGTGTTTGGCCGCTGGCGCGACGGCGGCTACACATGGGCGCGGCTGATCGGATTGCTGCTGCTCGGTTACGCCGTGTGGCTGCCGGTCAGCGCGCGCCTGTGGTATTACAATCGGGTCGGCATGATTCTGGGCCTTGCGCTGGTTGTGTCGCTGGATGTAGTGATATTGGCGTGGATTGGACGGAAGACGACGGACGAAAGACGAAGGCTGACGGATGAAATCTCCGTCCTCCGTCCTTCGTCCTTTGTCGGAACAGGTTTTCATGTGCTGGTCGCACACCTGCGCGCGCATGGACGGCGCATTATGCTGGTCGAGGCGCTGTTTCTGCTGGCGTTTGCGTTCATGGTAGCGCTGCGGGCGCTCAATCCTGACCTGTGGCAGCCAATCTGGGGCGGCGAAAAGCCATTCGAGTTCGGGCTGCTCAACGCGATCTTGCGCAGCCCGGTCATGCCGCCCTACAGTCCGTTCTTCAGCGACGGCGTGATCAACTACTATTATTATGGCCTGTTCCTGGTGTCGCTGCTGATCAAGGCGACCGGCATTTCGCCCGCGATCGGCTTCAATCTCGCCATCGCAACGCTATTCGCGCTCATGGTGATCGGCGCGTTCACGCTGGTGGCGCAACTGACGAACCGCGTGCGCTACGGTTTGCTGGGCGTAGCGTTCGTCACGATCTTCGGTAACTTTGCGGCGGTGTTCGCCTACGGCTGGTCGGCTGGTCTCCCGCCAGTTCTGAGCGCATTGCAAGGTGGTTTGGGTGGCTTCGGCGCGCGACTCGGGGATTGGTTCGTCGGCCCGAGCCGCGTCATTCCGAACACGATCAATGAGTTCCCGTACTGGAGCTTTTTGTTCGCTGATCTGCACCCGCACCTGATCGCGCTGCCGATTACGCTGCTGGCGATTGCATTGGCATTTACGATTTACGATTTACGATTTTGGATTGGCAAGAATCTTTCACGTCGCTCAGCCATCTTGTCACCTGGTCATCTTGTCACCCTGTCATTAGCCGCTCTGACGCTTGGCGCGCTGGCGATTACGAATTCGTGGGACTTCCCGACCTACGCCCTGCTCCTGGGCGGCGCGCTGCTGGGCGCTGCTTGGCGCAGGCCCGGTGGCGTGCGGCTGCGCGCGTTGGGCGGCGCGCTGCTGACGACGATTGGCGTTGTGCTCAGCGCCCTGATC
>DASTWM010000365.1:0-6366 GCA_035765855.1 Roseiflexaceae bacterium | reverse complement strand
CAACATGCGCCGTGATCGTGAGGAAAAGCTTGATGTATACGCGCGGCATGACGTGCAGGAATACTGGATTGTAGATTGGCCGCAGCGTATATTCGAGGTGTACCGCCGCGATTCACAGAACACATTGCAACTCATCGCAACGCTCGGCGAAGGTGATGCGCTGCGCTCTTCGTTGTTCATGGGCTTTGAGCTTGCTATTGCATCATTGTTTGTCGGTGTGCCGAGAGGGGAATAGGCTCACTGGTCTGGAAGAAGAGATATGAGGTACCATGAGAAGTTACGCAGTTACAGCGATATTACATAGCACACCATGTCATTCTGAACGAAGTGAAGAATCTCAATGCATTTCCATACGCCCTTCAATGAGATGGTTCACTTCGTTCACCACGACAAAGTTGTTCTTCAACAACACAAAGGCATCGAGCGTTTCAATGGCTCGATGCCTTTCGTCGTTTATCACCGGTAATGCTACGACGCGACGGCAGTGCTGCGCCGCACCGGGCGCTTGCGCTCGGACTTTTTCTTCAACCCCAATGATTGCACCTCGTTCGAATCAGGGCCATACTGTGCTATCACCTGCGTTTTTGCGCCAAGTACCGCATTGTGCAGTTCCCATGCTGCTGCCGTCGCCGTGTCACGGGCGGCAGCCAACGCATTCGCCAGGCGGCGCTCTTCTTGTTCAGCTTGATTGAGAGCCGCTTCTAACACGCTGAGTCGTTCGGTATTGTAGCTGGGATTGATTGGCTTGTAATCGGGCAGTTGCTTGATGGCGAGCAATGCGTCTTCGTCGGCCTGCATTTCTGGTCCTGAAAGACGGCGGGTCTGGTTGAATGCCACGGTTCGCGCTCCTTCTTTGTTTGTTGTGTCAGGTTGGCGAAGCACTCGCTGTGTGTACTTTGCCAATGCGGTTATGATTGTTGGTCGTAAGCATAATTGATTTGGTTAAGAAATACTATAGATGATGGTTTCATGTTTGATGCGAGATATTATCATTCTTGCAATTCATGCTGTAGAGCTATTTTCAGCCACGCGGAACGTCCATGCCATTGTATGGAAGCTTCAATGATTTACTCGAAACGACCATGCAACTTCTCGGAACGACCATGCCGCTGCTCGGAAGCTTCGATAGCTCGCTTGAAACGATTATGCGGCTCCTTGGAACGACCATGCTGCTGCTCGGAAGCATCGCGTCGGGGCGAGGAAGAAGCGAGAGGGGGTGTGGGAGGATGGTGAGCAGTAGTACGTTTCTCAACGTATTCCATGAGCAAATAACTGAATGATTTAGAAATATGTAGTAGAATTTGCTACATTAGAATTTATACCGATTTATGCTACACTTCCTTGTCGTAACCAAGGAGGAGTAGGATGAGCTTACGATACGACGAACAACGGTCGAAAACAAACCGCATTTTGGACTTGACGAGCCTGACGGTCGCGGAACTCGAGACACTTGTTCCGGCATTCGAAACGGCATTTCTGGCACATATGGACAAATGGACATTGGAAGGCAAACCACGCATCGGCCGACGTTATAGCCAGTACACAAACTGCCCGTTGCCAAGTGCAGAAGACTGGCTGCTGTTCATCCTGACCTACCTGAAGTAAGCCCCTACCCAAGCGTTCCACGCTGCCGCGTTCGGAATGGGACAACCCAAAGCCAATCTGTGGATTCATGTCGTGCTGCCCGCCCTGCGCTGCGCGCTTGCTATGCACGGCGCCCTGCCGTCGCGCAACCTGCACGAGGTGCACGAGCGCCTGAGCGCACTGCCACCGCAGAGCGTCGATATCCCCTTTTTCAGGATGGAGCTGAGCGCGCCATCGTCCGCCCCCACGACGCGGATGAACAGGCATGCTGTTACAGCGGGAAGAAAAAGCGCCATACCGTAAAGAACCTGCTCTTGGTCCAGCATTGTCTCATGCTGTTCCTGAGCGATACGTATGAGGGCCGCGTACACGACAAGGCAATTGCCGACGCAACACCGTATCGGTTGCCCCACGGCAGTGTCGTGGTTGACGATCTCGGCTTTCTTGGGTATCTCTTACCCGGTGTGCAGCATATCCGACCGTTCAAGCACCCCAAAGGCGGTCACCTCACACCTGAGCAGAAGGCGCACAATCAGTACGTGGCGCAGGTGCGGGTCCTGATAGAACACATCATCACGCGTGTGAAACGCTGCCGGATCGTCAAAGACACCATCCGTCTTTGGAAAGATGACATTCGTGATACGGTTATGGAGGTTGCGTGCGGTTTACACAACTTTCGTCTCCGTCTCAACCCTTGGCCCGAACGCGTACTTAAATCGGTATAAACTCTAATCAGCTAATCCCATTGCCGCCTCTTGATCTACAAAACACCTTTGCTGCGCGCTATAATCATTATCAACAAGCAATACAGGCAGTAGAGACGAAACTACAAATCTTGGATGATATTTTCGCTACTCTTCTCACCCGCGCCTTCAGCGGCGAGCTAACGGCGCATCTCAGCCTGCACGATTTCTGTCAATTAACGCCACGGCAGGGACTTCTGCTGGCGCTGGCGACATATGGTATGCAAACAAAGCCGGAGCCGCTGACGATCACGCCACTGGTTAAACAAGCCTTTTTGTGGCAGCAGGAGCAAAAGCCACGCCTGGCAATCAATGAAACGGCGCTACCGTATCTTGAGCAGCCTTATGTCTTCCGCCCGTATCTCTACGGCCCGTTCAGCGAGGAGATTACCACTGATCTTGCAGCATTATGTGAGGCCGGACTGCTCATAGTTGAAAAACAGCCGCGTGATGATGGCGCAGACAATAGTAAAACACTGATCATGCCTGGTGAGGAGACAGCTTTGCGGGATGCGCTGCTTGCAGAAATTCCTGAACCTGTGCGAGCTACTGTTCAGATGATTGCTCAACAATATGGCAGTATGGCACTGGACGATTTGCTGCAGGACGTATACTCTCGCTATCCCGAATACACTGTAGAGAGCAAATGGCGCGGACGACCACGTCCTGAATAGTATTTGCTGTTCTAGCATCGCCAGATTACAGCAGCATCATACTCTCGCCCGACAACCCAACTTTTGTACGCCATCCGCAGGGCGAGTATGAACAACGCGAGCCAAAGAATCAATGAAATCCCCGAACACAACGCTCACATCCGCATACTCGCCGAGGAATACGTTGCACTGGTCGATGCAATGCGCAACGGTGACTACGCCGACGACGAGGAATGGCGGCGACTTAGCAGCGACCGCGCGCTGGTCCATGATGAGTTGATCATGCTCACCGGACTAACGGAGCGCCACCAGATGTATGCCTATTGCCGTAATCTGCTGGCGCGTTCGTGATGCTGTGCGTTTTCATTCTTAAGGCAAGCGCGCCAATTAAGACTGGTGGAACAAGCGCGGCTGACCATGATTTTGGAGCGCGAGCGTGCCGAACAGTTGATCGCAGCGCTGGACGAGTGGATGGCCGATGAGTCAGGCTATGATGAGGCGACATGGCCGGAAATTGCCGAAGCGCTCGATCACGAACGTGATCAACTCGGGATGCGGAGGCTCTTTGATGAGTAGGGTTGTGCTGTTTAACATTGTTGAACCAAAGACAAAAAGCACGCCTGCGTAACACCTGAATCTGTGCTACAAAGCGCGTCCTGACAGTCCTATTTTCGGTGATCTCTGTGTGCTCTGTGGCACATGCTTTAAGGGCCCGCTACACCGCATGCTCGCTCAGCAACAGCGAGATTTTGCCCAACAAACGCTGGAAGTTTACCGGCTTGGTTTCGAAATCGTCGCAGCCAGAGCCCAGCGACCGCTCATAATCGTGGGAGGTGACGTAGGCGGTAAGCGCAATAATAGGAATGTGTGAGGTTTGTTTGCTCGCCTTGATGTGGCTTGCTGTTTGCCAACCGTTCAGAACCGGCAGCCCCACATCCATAAGCACGAGATCAGGTTGCTCTACCTCGATTGCTGACAATCCATCCACGCCGTTCGTGGCAGTTACGATGGTGTGGCCCTCCCAGGCGAGCCGCCGCGCGATCATTTCACGATTGAGCGCGTCGTCTTCAATAAGAAGAATCTTTGCCATGCTCTTCCTCCATGTGATGGTTGAGGTAGATGCGCGATGATGGCGAAGCTTCACTCCATAGACGTTGATGTCTGGTTGTGCGTTTCAGCGTAGCCCCGCCGCATGCACTATTCCCGGTGCTGCGCGCCCGTGATCAAGGAAAGCAAGACACATAATCATTTTATGTGATAAGTATTCTGAGTTCAATAGCTATTTGTTTTCGGAATGTCTACATTTCTATGCGATACGTAAACGATACTGGATCTGCCTGTAGCGCCTGCCCACATGGTCACGAACTTGCAGATGGGCTTATAATAGATATACGTGTACACACGCACATCCGTTGCTGTATTTTGTTGCTCTCGACAACGCTCATGCCAGGTATATGAGTACGGAGGAATACAACCTCATGGCAGAAACGCTTAGCGCCACAAACCCACTCCGCGTCGGGCTGCGGATGCGCCGCACACCTGAGCCATGTACGGTGGTTATTTTTGGCGCAACTGGTGATTTAACTCATCGCAAACTTGTGCCGGCGCTGTACAATTTGCAGCGCGAGCGATTGTTGCCGCCCGGCTTCAGCGTGATTGGGTTTGCGCGCCGCGATTGGAGTGATGATTATTTCCGTGATACGCTGAAAGAGAATCTGTCCGATTACTCGCGGAGCGGCCTCGACGAGGAGTTGTGGCAGAGCTTTGCGGAAGGTTTCAGCTACAACCGTTCGACGTTTGACGATCCAGAAGGCTACAAAGCGCTGGCTCAGCATCTGGACGAATTGGACGAGCAACGCGGCACTGGCGGCAATCGGCTCTTCTACCTGGCTACGCCGCCCGAGTCGTACCCCACGATCATCGAGCACATCGGCGCGGCTGGCCTGAACCATTCACCGAACGGCGGCTGGACGCGCATCATTATCGAGAAGCCGTTCGGGCATGATCTCGACAGCGCCCGCGAGTTGAACGACATCGTGCATAAAGTGTTCGACGAGTCGCAGGTGTACCGCATCGATCACTACCTCGGCAAGGAAACGGTGCAGAATATTTTGGTGTTCCGCTTTGCCAATGGCATTTTCGAGCCAATCTGGAACCGGCGCTATGTCGAGCATGTACAGATCACGGTAGCCGAAAGCGTCGGCGTTGAGGGGCGCTCCAATTACTACGAGCATGCCGGCGCGCTGCGCGACATGGTGCAAAATCACTTGATGCAGTTGCTGACGCTGACAGCCATGGAGCCGCCGGTCGGCTACCAGGCCGACTCCGTGCGCGACGAGAAGGTCAAGGTGCTGCGCGCCATCCGCTCAATTGAGCCAGAAGAGGTTGACAAATACACCGTGCGCGGCCAGTACGGCCCTGGCACCGCCAACGGCGAGCCGGTGCCGGGCTACCGCGAGGAAGAGGGCATCGCGCCCGACTCAACGACGGAAACGTTTGTGGCGCTCCAGCTTTCGGTCGAGAATTGGCGCTGGGCGGGCGTGCCGTTCTTTCTGCGCACCGGCAAGCGGCTGCCCAAGCGCGTGAGCGAAATTGCTATTCAGTTCCGCTCCGCGCCACTCATGCTGTTCGATCACAGTTCGCTCAGCGACTTCGACCCGAATACACTGGTGATCAAAATTCAGCCAGACGAAGGCATTACCCTGCGCTTTAACTCAAAGGTGCCAGGGCAGGTCAACCAGATTCGCCCCGTGTCGATGGACTTCCGCTACAACGCCGCGTTCGGTGTCGAGTCACCTGAAGCGTACGAACGGCTGCTGCTGGACGCCATGCTGGGCGACTCAACGCTGTTCACGCGCAGCGATGAAGTGGAAGCATCATGGTCGCTGATCACGCCGATCCGGCATGGCTGGGACGCGCTGTCCGCGCCGCCGTTCCCGAACTACGAGGCAGGCACATGGGGGCCAGCCGCCGCTGACCAGCTTATTGAGCGATACGGCGCGAAGTGGCGTCGTCCCTGATGGTAGGAGCGCAAAACTTTGTTTTGCGCCCTTTCGCGCGTTTACCAACGATGGTAAACCTATTCAATACAGAGTAACCATATGACACCTCCAGTTGCTTCAGCCGTGCTCGACCAGCCCCGCGCGATCGATGTGCGCGCGATTGAGCATGAACTTTCTGAACTTTGGAAGCAGGCACAGACGGGCGATCCCGACGCGATCACGCGCGTTTGTGTGCTGAATCTGGTTGTCGGCGTGCCCAATAATGATGTCGCCAACCACGTGACCAGCGTGATTGCGCAGCTCACCACTCGCTACCCGAACCGCGCTATCGTGGTGCAGGTTACGCCGGAAGCGCAGACCGCAGCGCTGGATGCATGGGTGCAG
>DASTWM010000364.1:0-5485 GCA_035765855.1 Roseiflexaceae bacterium | reverse complement strand
CGCGACGCCCATGCAGATTTCTTTGACGCGGCGGTGCAGCAACTCGCGGGTTTCCGGCGTGAAGCTGCGAATCGTCCCGCGTAGCTGCGCTGTCTCAGCAATCACATTGGATGCTTCGCCAGCATGGATCGCGCCGACCGTCACCACGCCAATCTCCTCCGGGTTCAGATTGCGCGCAATAACCGTTTGCAGCGCCACCACAATATGCGCGGCGATCATGACCGCGTCAATCGTCTGCTCCGGGTGCGCGCCATGCCCGCCGCGCCCCTTCCCCAGCACGTCGAAACGATCCGACGCGGCCATCATCGGCCCGGTGCGATACGCCACCTTGCCAACCGGCAGGCTCGACATCACATGCAATCCCAGCGCCACATCGACGTTCGGGCCTTTCAGCACGCCGTCGTCAATCATCGCCTTCGCGCCGCCCAGCCCTTCCTCGGCAGGCTGAAACATGAGCTTGATCGTGCCGGGAATCTGGTCGCGATGCTTCATCAGCACGTTCGCCACGCCGATGCCAACCGCCACATGCGCGTCATGGCCGCAGGCATGCATCACGCCCGGCGTTTGCGAGCGGTAGGGAACGTCGTTGGCCTCCTCAATCGGCAGCGCATCCATGTCGAAGCGCAGCAGCACCGTGCGGTCGCCCGGCTGCCCGCCTTGAAGGATGCCAACCACGCCAGTTTTGCCGACGCCGGTTGCAACCTCGTAGCCCAGTTCGCCAAGTTTTTCGGCCACAATTCGCGCGGTGCGGACCTCCTGAAAGCCAAGTTCGGGGTGCATATGCAGGTCGCGCCTGATTGACACAATCTCGTCGCGCAATGCTTGGGCATCTTCGAGAAACGGTGAGGACATCGTGCTTCTCCTTGCTGTTGTCTGGTGGAACAGCGCAGAGCATAGCACGCCCGGCGGAAAAGGGCAAAATAGTGCTTATGCCAGCCTAAAAAGGCACTTCATGTGCGTGACGACTGCCGACGTGTTAAGCGGCTGCCACACGCGCCCCTAAAGCTGTCAAAATGCCGGTGATCTCATGCGGGCAGCGGTCGGTTGCATGCGCGTGTTGGGCCACAACCTTTTGTAGCAGCATACGTCATAAAGCATATTCATTTGAAACTTTTAGAGCTGAGCAGATCGATCCTGTTGATTTATAATCAGCGTGCTAGTCGCTTGCATTGCTCTTGTCAGCAAGATAGTCCCACCACATATGAGCATAATCACGTTCGCCATCCCGAATATCTCGTTCAGGGGCGCTGTGACCCGGTTATTTTCATCCTTTTGAAACGGAAGCAGTGCGCTCATTGCCTATGTATTACTGATCCCTGAGTTTGATCGCCACTTCGATTTGCCATTTCGTTTTTCGAGGTTCAATAGCAGGATCGGTGAGGTAGGTCTCACAACGTGAACGAAATGCATCGCCCTTCTCATCATCCCACCTATCTAGGACCAAGCCATTGGTTTTGACCCATCCCAAGAGCGCTTTATTCCCTGTCAATCCATGTCCCGTATAGATGAGGCTGGCGTAGCGACCTGCAGGAAGCACACCTGCTTTCACGCGCTCATCATCTGGCACTGCCGTTGCAATTGGAAACCCGACTTCAATGTCCATCTGGCCGGCCATATCAATGACATGATAACGCAGGAAAGGTGGGCCTGCTGGATTTAGGTTCTTTTGCTTGAACCAGATAGACACCTCCTTACGCATGTGGTCTGCCACGGTGAACATCCCCTTCATCGGTGTCTGTGTTCGTATTCCCATATACTGCTTTTCGACCCGATAATCGACCTTCGGTTCACCAACAATCGTCATACGTGTTCCTATTGTTACACTACTACTCTACAGTTCCACACTTAGTTCTGATAAAGGCATTTGTTTGAGCAAGGGCAGGCCATCTCTATATTGTGCTACGATAGCCGAAAAGGGTGGCCCAACGACTAACGCTCAGCCGCGCCGGGAAGCGGTGTCGGCTTGAGCGAATTGTTAGCGCTCATGCACGCGCAAAGCCAGTCATATGTAATGGCGAAAACCACGCTGGTGGCGAACCCAACAGCCGAAGCGACACCGTCTTGCACGACAACGACTGACGGAGGGCTGAGCGTACGCATGACGGGCTTTCTAATCGTTGTAGTTTCTTATGGCTAAACGGCTTATTGTCGCAGAATCTTCTCCATCGCCTTTCCTTTTGCGAGCTCGTCAATCAGCTTATCTAAATAGCGTATTTTTTGCATCAGCGGATCTTCTATTTCTTCCACGCGAACACCACATACGACGCCTTTGATAAGCGAACTATTTGGATGAATGGTTGGTGCTTGAGCAAAAAAGGTTTCAAAATCGTTTTCCTGTTCAATTTGCCGCTGCAATCCCGCCTGGCTATAGCCAGTCAACCAGCAGATAATTTGGTCAATTTCTTCTTTCGTACGATTTTTACGTTCCGCTTTTTGAACATAGAGCGGATATACGCTTGCAAATGTTGTCGCGAAAATGCGATGTTTCGGCATTGTCATTCCTCCGGTGGATCGAGGCCCGATACGCATGCTATCTTCAGAGCGCTAACAATTATTCGCTTATTCGCTGGAAGGTTCCATATAAAAATTTATACGGAACCTTCCAGATGAGTATACTCCTGCGTGACGGCAGTTTCAACAGCCAGAGTAAAAACAGATGAGCGCTAAATACCTCTTGACGATATATCGTTATCATGATAATATAACGATATATCGTTAAGCAAAAGGAGAATAACATGTTTGGACACCCATTTCGGCGGCACTGGCCGCATCATCACCATGGCATGCACGAAGAACACGACGAGGCATGGTTCTCACCACGCGGGCGCGGCGGCCCATTCGGCGGGCCATTTCGGCGCGGCGGTCCATGGGGCGACCCATCTGACGAGGACGGCGGCGGGCGGCAGCGGCAGCGGCGCGGCGATATCAAATTCGCGCTGCTGGAATTATTAGCCGAGCAACCGCGCCACGGCTACGAGCTCATGAATGAGTTGGAGCAGCGCTACGGCGGCTTCTACCGGCCAAGCCCCGGCTCGGTCTACCCGACGCTGCAAATGCTGGAGGACGAGGGCCACCTCACGAGCGAGCAGGTGGAGGGCAAGCGCGTGTATACGATTACCGATTCGGGCCGCAAAGCGCTGGCCGAGCGCCAGCAGCACGCCGGGCCAGAGGCGCATGGGCGGCATGGCTTTCGCGGGCCGCGCCACGCGCCGGAGTTGCACGAATTGCGACAAAGCGGCATGGCGCTGATGGCCAGCCTCATGCAGGTGGCGCAGCACGGCACGCCCGAGCAGGTCAGGGCCGCGACAAAGCTGCTGGAGGCAACGCGCCGTGAGATCTACGCGCTGCTGGCGCGGAATGAAACGCCAGATGATGTGATGTAAGCGAGAAATCGTTACAACTCAGGACTGTCTTGTCACCCTGAACGAAGTGAAGGGTCTCTCTAGAGAGATTCTTCGCTTCGCTCAGAATGACAACCTCATCTTCATTATCGCAGTAAGCCTTATGATTCAGCCTGAAGCTGAACATTTACCTCATCTACATCCCCGGAAGCAGTCACCAGCGTGCCACGCGCATGCGGCTCGGCATGGCCGCCATACACACGATCCACTTGCGCTACACCAACCAGCAGCACCTGCCATGGTTTCGTGTCGCCCTGCCGCTCGACGCGCACCGCGCCTGCTTCGCGCCTCACCGTGAACGTCGCCGCAACGCCGCCCGCGAGATCAGGCACTTCCACAGTTGACGCATGGCCGTCCGCCAGTTCGTATAGCTCCAGCGTCACGCCGTCGGCGTAATCGTAATCAGGCCGCGATTCGTCGCTGCCAACCGCCAGCACGGTGTTGGGTCGCACCAGCAGCGGCACGCTCATGAAGCCGTGCTGCTCGCGCACCCAGCGCCCGCCTTCGACAACTTCGCCAGTCAGGTAGCGCGTCCAGCGGCCAGCCGGCAGATAGTACGTGACCATGCCATCTTCCGAAAACACCGGCGCGACCAGCAGCGCGTCGCCCAGCATGTATTGTCGGTCGAGATAATCGCAGGTCGGGTCGTCGGGAAACTCCAGCAGCATGGCGCGCATGACTGGCACGCCGGTGCGCTGCGCATGCACCGCTTGGCTGTACAAATACGGCATCAGGCGGCACTTGAGCTTCGTGAACATGCGTAGCACATCCACGGCTTCTTCGTCGAACAGCCATGGCACGCGGTACGACGAACTGCCGTGCAGGCGGCTGTGCGACGAGAGCAGGCCGAATGCGATCCAGCGCTTGTACAGGTCGGCGCGCGGCAGCCCCTCGAAGCCGCCGATGTCGTGGCTCCAGAAGCCGAAGCCCGACATGCCGAGCGACAGGCCGCCGCGCAGGCTCTCGGCCATGGACTCAAATGTCGAGTCGCTGTCGCCACCCCAGTGAACCGGGAACTGCTGCCCGCCCGCCGTGGCCGCCCGCGCAAACACCACCGCGTCGTTCGCGCCGCGCCGTTCGCGCAGCACATCAAACACCGTCTGGTTGTACAAAAAGGCGTAGTAGTTGTGCATCTTGAACGGATCGGAGCCGTCATAATACACCACGTCGGTCGGAATGCGCTCGCCGAAGTCGGTCTTGAAGGTGTCCACGCCCATGTCGCACAGGCGGCGCAACTGGTCGCCGTACCACTGGCATGCCGCCGGATTGGTGAAATCGACGACCGCCATGCCGGGCTGCCACAAATCCCACTGCCACACGTCGCCATTCGGCTTCTTGAGCAGGTAGCCTGCGCGCGCCGCCACCGCGAACAGCGCCGACTGCTGCGCGATGTACGGATTGATCCAGACCGAAATACGCAGGCCGCGCTCCTTGAGCCGCGCCAGCATGCCCTGCGGGTCGGGAAACACCGCCGGATCCCACTCGAAATCGCACCAGCAGAACTCGCGCATCCAGAAGCAATCGAAGTGAAACACATGCAGCGGCAGGTCACGGTCGGCCATGCCCTGAATGAAGCTCGTGACCGTCGCCTCGTCGTAGGAGGTTGTGAACGAAGTGGTGAGCCACAGGCCGAACGACCACGCGGGCGGCAGCGCCGGGCGGCCCGTCAGCGCGGTATATTTTTCGAGCACTTCTTTGGGCGAGGGGCCGTAGATCACGAAATATTCCAGCGATTGGCCCTCGACGCTGAACTGCACGCGCGACACCTTCTCCGACGCGACCTCGAACGAGACGTTTTCGGGGTGGTTGACGAACACGCCGTAGCCGCGATTGGTCATGTAAAACGGGATATTTTTGTACGACTGCTCGCTGCTGGTGCCGCCGTCCTTATTCCAGGTCTCGACCACCTGGCCGTTCTTCACGAACGGCGTGAAGCGCTCACCGAGGCCGTAGACCTGCTCGCCCACGCCAAGCTTCAATTGCTCGTGCATGAAGTGGCTGCCGTCCGCGCGCTCGATGATGCCCATGCCGCGCCTGCCGCTCGACGTGATAGGTTTCCCGTCGGCAACGAAATCGACCTGCCA
>DASTWM010000363.1:0-3015 GCA_035765855.1 Roseiflexaceae bacterium | reverse complement strand
CGCTGATCGACGGCGCGAAATCCGATTCACTGCTGTAAGATATAGCCACAGAGGACACAGAAGACACAGAGAATATACCGGCATGTGCTACTGGGTTGCGCCCTCACCCTCAACCCCTCTCCCAGTGGGAGAGGGAAGCTGCGGCAGCAGCAGGGTGAGGGAAAGGGTGAATCTGTCTTCTCTGTGATCTCTGTGGCAAAGAGAAAGTGCGCATGATGACACAGCCAACGCTGACAACTGAGCGGCTGGTGTTGCGTCCGTTCACGCTGGCCGATGCGCCGGACGTGCAACGGCTGGCTGGCGCGCGCGAGGTCGCCTCGCCGACACAGAACATCCCACACCCGTACGAAGATGGCATGGCCGAGCAGTGGATTAGCACGCATGCCGAAGCCTTCGCCAATGATCAGCGCGTCTCCTTCGCCATCACCCAGCGCGAGGACGGCGCACTGTGCGGCGCGATCGGCCTCGGCATTAATCGCCCGCACCAGCATGCGGAAATGGGCTACTGGATGGGCCTGCCGTACTGGAATCGCGGCTACACCAGCGAGGCGGCGCGCGCAGTTGTCAGGTATGGCTTTGAGGCGCTGGATCTGCACCGCATTTTCGCCCGGCACATGACCCGCAATCCCGCCAGCGGGCGCGTCATGCAGAAAATCGGCATGACGTATGAGGGAACCATGCGCCAGCATGTTTTGAAGTGGGGCGTGTTCGAGGATATTGCGTTCTACGGCCTGCTGCGCGACGAGTGGCGGGCTACCCATGTGGAATAATTCCTATTCGCTGTGCAGCGTCATGGGCAAGAGTTATGCGATCAGCCTACCGTGAGCCTGAAGGCTCCGGCTACCCGTACAAAGGCCGCGCAGGCGGCCTGCTCAGCCCGCCACGGCGGGCTTGGTCCCGTGTAGCCCGCCCGTTCACGGGCCGGGCGAATCAGCACGACGGACCTCGTGGCATTGACAAGGTATTGAGTCAGATTACAATTATGTTTTCTTCCTTCTGCTTTCTACCTTCATCCTTTTGACGGAGAACTGCCATGCCGCGATCTCGTCGCTTTGAGTTGCTCGAACAGCGTGATATAAACCGCGAGACATTTGTTGAAACATGGCCGGAAGCGGGGCTGATTGTCGTTGATAGCCCGTTCGATCCCGCGCCGAGCATCCGCATCGAAGACGGCCAGGTCGTCGAGCTCGATGGCCGCCAGCGATCCGATTTTGACATGCTCGACATCTTCATCGCCAACCATGGGATCGATCTCGCCAGCGCGACCGAGGCCATGGCAATCCCATCGCGCGAAATCGCCCGGCGGCTGGTCGACATCAACGTGCCGCGCGAGGACATTCGGCGCATTGTCGGCGGCTGCACGCCCGCCAAGCTGGTTGATATTATCCGGCACATGAATGTGCTGGAGATGATGATGGCCTTTGCCAAGATGCGCGTGCGCCGCACGCCCGCGAACCAGGCGCATGTCACCAACAAGCGCGAACATCCCGCACTGCTCGCAGCCGACGCAGCCGAGGCGGCGCTGCGCGGGTTTGCCGAGGTCGAGACGACGGTTGGCGTGGCGCGCTTTGCGCCGCTGAACGCGCTGGCGATCCTGGTCGGCACGCAGACCGGGCGCGGCGGCGTGCTGACCCAGTGCTCGATTGAAGAATCCATGGGCTTGCGGCTGGCGATGAAAGGGCTGACCTCCTACGCCGAAACGCTCTCAGTCTACGGCACCGAGCGCTCGTTTGTGGACGGCGACGACACGCCATGGTCGAAGGCGTTTCTGGCCTCGGCCTACGCCTCGCGCGGCGTCAAAGTGCGCTTCACATCCGGCACCGGCTCGGAGGCGCTCATGGGCCACGCCGAAGGCTGCTCGATGCTGTATCTTGAGGCGCGCTGCCTGATGGTGACGCGCGGCGCGGGCAGCCAGGGCGTGCAGAACGGCTCGATCTCATGCATCGCGCTGCCGGAGTCGCTGCCGGGCGGCGTGCGCGCCGTGCTGGCCGAAAACCTGCTGGCCGCCATGCTCGATCTGGAGGTCGCCGCTGGCAACGACGCGCTGGCCTCGCACTCAGCCATCCGCAAAACGGCCAAGCTGATGCTGCAATTCATCCCCGGCGCGGATTTCATCTTTTCGGGCTACAGCGCGATCCCCAAGCGCGACAATCTGTTCGGCGGCGGCAATTTCGACGCCGAGGATTTTGACGATTACAACGTGCTTCAGCGCGACATGCAGGTGGATGGCGGCGTGCGACCAGTGGAAGAAGGCGACGTACAGAATGTGCGGCGGCTGGCGGCGCAGGCCATCCAGGCCGTGTACGAGGAGATGGGCTTCCCGACGATCACCGACGAGGAGATTGAGGCCGCTACGCTCGCGCATGGCAGCGAGGACATGCCCGCCCGTGACGTTGTAGCCGATCTGGCGGCCGCCGATCGCTTTCTGACCAGCGACGAGACGGTTCTGGCGGTGATCAGCGCGCTGCAACGGCGCGGCTTCGAAACCACGGCGACCAACATTCTGGAGATGGGCCGCCAGCGATTGGCCGGTGATTACCTGCAACCGTCGGCGATCTTCGACCGCGATTTCCATGTGCTCAGCGGCGTCAACGACCGCAACGACTACACCGGGCCGGGCAGCGGCTACCGGGTGAGCGGCGAGCGCTGGGAAGAGATTCAGCAACTTCCGCAGGTACAATCGCCGCGCGAATTCATTGCCGATCAGATGGGAAAGCCAGTACCGACTTTGGCCGAGCTTGGTCCAGCCAGGCCGGGTACCACGCACGAAATTGTTGTGGCGGTCGGGCCGGCGTTTGGCTCCACGCTCACCAGCACGATCAACGGGCTGCCGCATGATCAAGTGCTGGCCGCGATTCTGACCGGCGTCGCCAGCGAGGGGCTGACCGCCCGCATCGTGAAGGTTTATCAAAGCTCGGATCTGGCGGCAATCAGCCATGCCGGTACGCAACTGAGCGGCTCCGGCATTGCGATCGGGCTTCAGTCGCGCGGCACGACGATTATTCAGAAGGAAGG
>DASTWM010000362.1:0-2206 GCA_035765855.1 Roseiflexaceae bacterium | reverse complement strand
ATCTCACGAATTACTGTCATGCGGTCGTCTGGCATCATGTTCCCTGGTTTCACACGTACTTGTAGAGGTTAGCGCATCGTGTCCATTGATGCGCGACGAACTATAGTACGTTTCTTTGATATTGTCAATTAGTTCGATGCCATCAAATAATTGTGTTTCGGCCATGGAAAAAAGGTTGGTGCAACACCAACCTTTATCATGAAACATATTGCTTTGATTGCTAGCCGCCCGATGTAGCTGCAAAGCGCATGCGCCACCATCTTTGCATATTTCTATACAATCCATGAAGCCGCGCGAAGAAAGAGGAGTATATATTTCGCGTCCCTTAGCGTTCCTTCGCGGATTCGACAAAGATAATGGTGTTAATTGATGCGCGCCCGCAAACTCAACGGGTCGAGCACGATCACCGCGCCGCGCTCCAGCCGCACGATGCCGAGATCGGCAAAATCGCGCAGCGCCCGGTTGACCCACTCGCGCGTCGTGCTGGCGAACGTCGCCAGCTCCTGCTGCGTCAAATCGAGGCGCACCGGATCGTCTGATAACTCGGCGCTGGCAAGCTGCATGAGGATCGCCGCCACGCGGCCCGGCACGCTGAGAAAGGCGAGTTGCGCGGAATAGCTGGTCGTGTAGCGCAGCCGCTCGGTCAACATGGCAATGATGTGTTCGACCAAACCAAAATGCTCGCGCATGAGTTGCAGCAAATCGTCACGATACAGCACGAACGTCGTCGCTTCGGTGAGCGCGCTGGCGCTGGCCGAGCGCGGCCCGTTGTCGAGCACCGAGAACTCGCCAAAGGTCGTGCCGGGGCCGTACAGCCGAAATGTCATCTCGCGGCCATCTTCGCTGGTCAGGAAAATACGCACGCGCCCGGACTTGATGATATACAGACAGCCGCCGGGATCGCCCTGGTGGAAGATAATGTCGCCGCGCCGAAAACGGCGTTCCTTGAGCAGCGCGCCGATTTTGAGCAACTGTTGGTCGTCGAGCGTGCGAAAAATCGCCACCCGCCGCAGTACGCCAGGATCAATCATTCCGCGAGAAGCCATAGGTTCATCCACCGCTTGCTATCATCTTCAAATCAGTATAGCATGATCACATTGCTTACCAAACCGCAATTGATCTTCCGTTTAACTAAACGAATATTCCAGGCATCTTTCGGCTAATCTAATCAGTATTCCCTCACCCAGCTGCGCGAGCAGCTTCCCTTCCCCACCACCATACCGGCCTCGGTATGGTGGGGAGAGGGACCGAGGGTGAGGGCCGGCAACTAGAGGAATCCCATGTCGTCCGTTTGGCTTCCCTACATTCCGCGCTACATCATCAACGACCTGCTGCGCCGCCCTGACGCGCCGCTGGCGGGGCGCGAATTACGCTTCCACGCCGTCGCGCTGTTCGCCGACATTTCGGGCTTCACGCGTATGAGCGAGGCGCTGGGCCGCAGCGGGCGGCGCGGCGCGGAAGAGTTGACCGCCGTCATCAACAGCTTCTTCGAGCCGCTGATCGCGCGTGTTGAGGCGTATGGCGGCATGGTCGGCGCGTTCGGCGGCGACGCGCTGACGGCGCTGTTTCCATGCGAGCCACACGACGCGCAAACCGCTCGTCAGGCAGTGCAATGCGCGCTCGCCATGCAGCAAGATGCACAGCGCTTTGCAGCCGTCGAAACCAGCGCGGGTACGTTTCAGTTGCGCGTAAAGGTGGGATTGGCACACGGGCCGGTGTGTTGCTGCGCGGTGGGCGACACGGCGACCCAAATCACGTTTGCGGCGGCGGGCGCGGCGATCAACCGCTGCGCCGAGGCGGAGCACCACGCAACGAGCGACGAAATCGTCGCATGCAGCGACCTGCTGAGGAACGTGGAAGGCATTGTGGTCGCAGAGCAGCGCGGCGCATGGGGCGTGGTCGCCGCGCTGGACACGCCCGAACCGCCCGCGCCGCTCGCGCCACCCGCGCCGCTGCCGCTGCACATGACGGGTCAGCTTACAAGTGTTGTGCATCCTATGCTGGCGCAGCGACTCCAGGCCGGTGAAGACGCATTCGTGAACGAGCATCGCAATGTGACGGTGCTGTGGGTCGGCTTCAACGACCTTGATTATGACGGCGACATGGCGGCGGGCGCGGCGCTCCAGGAATACGTTTGCGCGGCGTTGGAGATCATTCATCGCTACGGCGGCTACCTTAATCGCGTGGACATGGGCGACAAAGGCAG
>DASTWM010000361.1:0-2880 GCA_035765855.1 Roseiflexaceae bacterium | reverse complement strand
GACCGGACGGCGCGCGGATTTACGTTCAGCCATGGTTTGTACAAGACGAAGGGCAAATACGCAGTGTGCTTGCGCTCGTCCTTGCTCTTTCGTTGCTCATCGTATCAGCAATTAGCCGACCATTAGTATAACGCGATTCAGCGCATGTGAAGTGTTCAGTGCGCGCTGCCTGTTGCGACGAACTGATCGTATTTTCTGCTCCAGCTAGCGGTAAATTGGCACGAGCGCGTTTTCGACATATTGCCTGATCTGCTTCAGATCGCTAAGTGGATCCGGCGCAGTGTCTAGCTCCAGCACTGCCCAGCCGTGATAATGAATATCGCGCAGGAAACGTATCCATGCGGGCCAGTCAACCACGCCGGTGCCGACGGCTGCGAACCATTGAATCTGCCGGTCGAAAATCGTCTCGTCAATCGGAACGTCGGACGGCGCTGGCCCAGTGGCATCTTTCCAATGGGTGATTACTAAGCGATCGCGGTGGCGCTTCACAATCTCGATCGGATCCGATCCTGCGACCGTGAATTGCGCACTATCTGGGCAGAGAAAAACGTAGGTCGGGTCAGTCAGCAGCATGAACAGATCCACGTCGCGGCTGTTGCGGAACATGGTGAATGCTTCGGGGTGGAGCGCGAGCTTTACGCCGTGCTTCAGAGTCATGTACCCCATCCGATTCAGAAGATCGGCAATGGTTTCAGCCAGCTTCAGATCCACAAATAACGGCGGATCGGCGTCGCGGCTGGCGCGCAACGGCAGCGCCGTGATCAGAATCTCTGAACCGCATCCTTGCAGAAACTCGGCATAAGCGTCGGCCATCTCCAGCAGTTGCGCATGATCGGCAGGGTCGCCGAAGTTGCCGTAACGGCCGCTGCCGGGCAGTCTGGTCGAGAAGAATCCGCTGCACACCTCCAGACCGTGAACCTTGAGCGCCGAGGCAAACCCGCTTGCCGAGCCGTAAGCTTTTTTCGCGCTGTGCCAATCGCCCGGCGCGAATGTAATCTCGATGCCATCCAACCCCGCTTCCTGTGATGCGTCGAGAATCCGCTCCCAGAAGCGCAGCGGATCCCATCCACCGCTGGTGAATACGTTTCTGAGCGCGTCCATGCTGCCCGACATGCCCCAGAAACGGGGATCGTAAAAGGTAACCAGGTCAGTGGCGAATTTGATATTTCTGTGTTCTGTCATGGATGCGACCTTTCCGATACGTACGCTGCAAAGAGCGCAATCGTGCTTCCTGCTGCTATTGTATGTCCTGCGTCAAGCGGCGTGAATCCCTGTGCCGCCTGTTAATGGCACATACCCTGCAACGTTCTGTGTAACACTGGATGCATGTGCATGAGAAAGGACAGAGCCATGGCAGTTACTGGATTATTTGCGACCAAAGAGCAGGTGCGGCGGGCAATTGACGATCTCATAGCGGCTGGCTTTCCCGCTGATACAATCTCTGCCGTTACCCCTTCCGGGCAGCCGGTCGAAGAACTCACAACGACATCAGTGGAGCGAATGAATGATGTCGCCAGTGGCGCGGGGCTGGGCGCGTTGATCGGGGCGGTGGCGGGGCTTATCATCGCGCCATTGGTGCTGCCGGGCATTGGTCTGCTGGTGGCTGGCCCGCTCGCACTCGGCGGCGCGCTGGCGGGCGGCCTGATTGGCGCGTTTAGTAATGCAGGTTACACGCCGGAGCAGGCGCGGCTGCTGGCCGAGCGGGTGGAGGCCGGGCGCTACGCTGTGGTGGTGCATACAACCGATGACATGCTGCGCGCCGAAACAGCGCTGCGCAACGCCGGCGCTGAGGATGTGCATACGACCAGCGAACGCTCACGGGCAGCATGACATTATCGTGATCCTTTAGAATTATCGGTTCGGAGAAAGCTGAACACCAGCCATCATGACTGGTGTTCATTGCATTTGATGGCTGGCGTTTGCTCACTTTACGCTGTCCGCTCTAAAATCACGGCGGGAATCTTGCGCGCCGTTTTGCGCTCGTACTCTGCAAATCCGGGATTCTGTTCGACCATTTTAGCGTACAGGCGGTCGCGCTCAGGTCCATCGGTTATTGCTGTCGCCCGCGCTTTGAACGTTTCGGTGCCGGCCTCAACTGTAACCTCCGGGTTCGCGAGTACATTATAGTACCAGTCGGGGTTGCTGGGCGCGCCACCTTTGGACGCGATGATTACAAAGTGTCCATTGTCGGTGACGTATGCCAATGGGCTTGTGCGTGGTTGGCCGCTTTTCGCCCCGATTGATGTGAGCAGAAGCAGCGGTGTATTAGCGAACGGGCCGCCGACCTTGCCGTTATTGGCGTGAAACTCTTCAATAATGGACTGGTTGAAGTTGTTAGAATTGCTCATGACTCTCCAATGTAATTGATGATAGTTGGTTATGCTACCGATGCGCCGCACAACCAACGAAGAAAAGAATGTACATCGTAATTACTGCGTCTGCTCCGCCGCGCGCCGTGCCAGTGCCGTCAGCACCACCACCGATTTCATCATGTCCTGCACGCTGATCCACTCGTGCGGGCCGTGCAGATTTTGCATGCCAGTGAACAGATTGGGTGTCGGCAGTCCGCGCTCAGTCAGCCGCGAGCCGTCGGTGCCGCCCCGGATCGGCGCTGAGAACGGCTCGATGCCAGTGGCGATCATAGCTTCGCGCGCCAGTTCGACCGGGCGCATGTCGTTCTCCAGCCAGTAGCGCATGTTGCGGTACTGCGGCGTAATCGCGCATTCGATTCGGGCGCGCGGCTCGGTCGCCTGCACAGCAGCGCACACGGTTTGGACAAGCTTGCCATGGGCGGCCAGCCCGTCGCGCTCGAAATCGCGCAGAATGAATGAGATTTCGGCCTGCGCCGCGCTGCCTTTCATCTGGTAGGCATGAATAAAG
>DASTWM010000360.1:0-9048 GCA_035765855.1 Roseiflexaceae bacterium | reverse complement strand
CGCTTAGCCTTCAGCACACGCGCTTTCTGCCGATAGATGACGGACGACGGACCGACGACCAACAATCTGAGGCTGGTGCTGAATCATTCGTCCTTCGTCCATCGTCCTTCATCGGTCAAAACATCGCGCCAACTGAATTCTGCGCGTGGCGCAAGCGGCGCATCGTCGGCGAAGTCCATGACGAAAATGCGGCATGGTTGGGCGGCGTTGCAGGCCATGCCGGGCTGTTCTCGTCCGCCGCCGACGTTGCCGCATTCGGCCAGATGTTCCTCGACCACGGGCAGCCGCTGCTGAGCGCCGCCACCGTGACCGAGATGACGCGCCTTCAGGCACAGCAGGGCGACGTGCGGCGCGGGCTGGGCTTCGCGCTGTGGTCGCCCGACCCGGAGGCCAGCAGCAACCCGTTCAGCCCAAATGCCTTTGGACACACCGGCTTCACCGGCACGTCGCTGTGGATCGACCCGGCGCGGGCGCTGGTGGTGGCGCTGCTGACCAACGAGGTCTACCATGGACGCCAGAATCGCGGCATTGCGGCGCTGCGGGTGGCGGTGCAGCGCGCAATCGTTCAGGCCATTGACGCGGCAACAGGCACAACTGAATGACAGCGAGGTGCTGACATGCACAGGCGGCCAAATATTCTGATGGATTCAGGACGCCGTGCCGGAGATCGGGTCGCCGACGCTGCCCATGCTGCTGTCTGCGGCGGGCTGTCACTGTGAGCTGCGCGTCAAAACGCTGCCGCAGCACAACCGCAACGAGAGGCGCGCGGGCTTCAGGTTTACGGGCAGGAACAGCCAGCGCAATGATGAGAGATAGTCCACCATGTGACGAACGTGCCGCGTCACATGGACGGCGCAACAACAACCTCGACGCCTTTTTCTCGCAGCCCTGCACGCATGATGTCCGAAGCATTGTCGTCGGTGACAAGCATGGCGATCTCGCCCCAATCAAGCACCTTCATCAGCGAGCGGACGCCGAACTTGGTGCTGTCCACGAGCATGATCACCTCGCCCGCCGACGCGATCATGGCGCGCTTGACCTGCGTTTCGAGCATCTTCGGGTCGGTGATGCCTTCCTGCAACGTCAGCCCGGTCGCTGACAAAAACAGCCGGTTCGCATGAAACTCGCGGAAAAAGCGCTCGGTCACCGGGCCAACGCATGTCGAAGATTCGGGCCGCAGGATGCCGCCGGTTGCAATGATTGTCGCGCTCAGCGGCAGGTGCCGCCGCAATTCCTCCGCCGTCGCCATGCCGTTGGTCACCACCGTCAGATCGTCTTTGTCGGCTAAATACGTGGCCATGGCCGTGGCGGTGGTGCCGCCCTCCAGAATAATGATGTCGCCATGCTGAACGAGATATTCCGCGGCATAACGAGCGATGCGCGCTTTCTGCGATTGCGCCAGCGTCTGGCGTTTGTCGCGCACCAGCAGCGGCGGTTCCGGCCAGCGCACCGCGCCACCATACGTGCGCTTGATCAGCCCGGTTTCTTCCAGCACTTTCAGATCGCGCCGAATCGTCATTTCCGACACGCCATACTTCTGACTGAGCCTGGGAATAATATTATCGTCAAGCGTGCCAATATCTTTAATGATCTGTTGTTGTCGCTCCTGCGGCTTGAGCATACTGGTTCCTTGTGGATAGACACACATGATCGGTCACGCTGCGGTGCAGATGAAGCATGTGCTCGTAGCAGCAAACACGCGAAGGTATCCATAGTATCGTATAGCAGCGCATGCACGCTGTCAATGCGCACCCCATGCTATCATCCTTTCAAGCTGCCAGTCAACTGAATTCCCTCGATAAAGTATTTCTGGAACATCAGGAAAACGAGAATAACTGGGATCATGACGACCAGGCTGGCGGCCATGAGTTCGTTCCAGGCGGGCAGGCCACCTGCCGCCGCCTCAAACTGGCGCAAACCGAGCTGAAGTGTGTACTTCGCTTCATCTTGCAGATAGAGCAGCGGCCCCATGAAGTCTTCCCATGCGCCCTGAAAGGTGAAGATCGCGATCACGGCCATTACCGGCTTCACCGTCGGCACGATAATATTCCACCAGATACGCAGTTCGCCCGCGCCGTCGATCCGCGCCGCTTCGGAGAGTTCCATGGGAATGCTGCGCATGTGCTGGCGCATCAAAAAGATAAAGAAGGCGTCACCCGTAAAAGCCGGAACCGTTAGCGGCAAAAATGTGTTGATCCAGTTAGGCGAACCCTGGAAGCCAAACGCCGGTAGTTTTGCGAAGACAATGAATAACGGAATCATCGTCACGACGCTGGGAATCATCATCGTCGCCAGCACCAGCGTAAAGAGCGCGTCGCGGCCACGCCAGCGCAGGCGCGCGAAGGCATAGGCCACCAGAGTCGTCGAGAGGATTTTCCCGATTACGGCGACAAACGTAATAGTCACTGTGTTGGCCGTCCAGCGGATCCACTGTGGCAGCCGATCAAAGGCAAAGAACGCGGTTCGGTACGCCTCCAGCGTTGGATTCTCCGGCCAGAAGTTCGTTCCGACCAGATCTTGCGGCGCTTTGAGCGAGGTGGACAGCATCCACAAAAATGGCACGATCCAGGTGACACTGATCAGGGCCAGAATGAGGAAGGCGATGATTTGACCAAACGAGAACCGGGGAGAGCCGATTCGGCGTGCTGTTCGTGCTTGTCCAGCTTCGACACTGGTTGTTGCCATGGCAACCTCCCTATGATAGTTCGCAGTCGGCAGTCGGCAGTTGGCAGTTGGCAGTCGCTAAATTACTGGCTCCTGGTGACTGGCACTTACCCCTCGCTCTCGTAATAGACCCAGCGCTTCGACAGCCAGAGCTGAACCAGCGTGAAGATCATGATGATGACGAAAAGAATCCAGGCCATGGCCGACGCATAGCCCATCTGGAAGCCGGCTGGCCCAATCTTGCCAAATGCGCGATAGTACAGATACAAAACGTAAAAAAGCAGTGATTGACTTGCGAAGAACGGGTCATTATTTGAAATGATAAAAGCGGTGCTGAAAATCTGGAATGCGCCAATGATTCCAGTCACCACCTGAAAGAAAATTGTTGGCGAGAGCAGTGGCAGCGTGATGTTCCATGTCCTGGCCCATCCAACGGCACCGTCAATATCGGCGGCCTCGTACAACTCTTTGGGAATGCCCTTGATGCCCGCCAGATAGATCAGCACATTGCTGCCAATCCACCACATGCCCATGACCACCAACCCGGGCTTGGTCCAGTCCGGGTTCGAGAACCATGCCGGTCCTTCGATCCCGAACACGCCCAACGCCTGATTGAGCAGCCCGTTCGGCGCGAGAATCCACTGCCAGAGGAATACGGCCGCCACGCCAGCCAGGACATTGGGCAAGTAGAAGACGGTGCGGAAAAAGCGCCCGCCCGGCACGTTCATCGCCAGCAGCAGCGCCAATGCAATCGAGACCACAATCACGATCGGCGTCTTGACGATTACCATCCAGAAGGTATTGGCGAGCGAGGTGAAAAAGTACGGATCCCTGAACAGCTTTTGGTAGTTTGCCACGCCAGTCCATTTCGGTGTGGTGGTGATGTTGTAATCCGTGAAGCTGGCGTAGATCGAAAACAGCATGGGCGCTGCGGTAAACAGCAAGAAGCCGATAATCCATGGACTGGCAAACAGCCAGCCGGTAAGCTCTTCCTTGATCGCCGGGCGCAGGAACGGTCGGGGTTGCGAAACCTTTGGTCGTTCAGCAGCAACGGACATGATATCCTCCTCCCTCGCCAAACCTGCCAGGCATGGAGATGGGAATATTCCCATGGCAGCATGCCCGACAGGTCTGCGCTGAATAGATAACGTTACTGGCCCAGTTCTGCGTTAATCGCTTGCTGCGCCTGATCGAGCGCGTCTTTCGCAGACGTCTCGCCCTTGAAAATCGCCTCGCGCCGTTTGTCTACTTCCTGGCCCCAGTTCGGATAAGCCGGAACTACGGTTGTGCCCTGGCTGTAGTCCATTGCATTGAGGAAGAACTGCCAGCGCGGATCGCCCATGAGCGCCGGGTCGTGCGCGGCAATGATATTTGCCGACATCGCCGAGGTGTCGCGCGACCATGACGCCGCGCCTTCCGGGCCAGTCGCGCACTTGATGAACTCCCATGCGGCATCAGGATTCTTCGCGCCGCGCGGAATCGACAGGGCGAAGCCACCGCTCCACGAAGCGGGTTTGCCGTAGCTCGCGCTGTAGGGCGGGTCGCCGAGGCCCACGTCAAGCGACTGCTGGCTCGTCTTGCCATCTGCGCCCGTAACCTCGACCTTCGGGTTGTAGAAGTTGAGCACCGACGAGTAGCCGTTGATGTCGAGGATCATCGCCACTTTGCCGGACATGAACGCGTCGTTCGGCGGCGCGCCAAAGGTGCTCTTGAACTTCTGGACGGCATCGTAGCCACCGTAGCGGTCATACCACTTCTTGATCCAGTCCATGGTCTCGATCATTTTGGGGTCGTTCACGGCTGGCTTGCCATCCTGCACAAGCTGCGCGCCGTCGGTCCGCGCCCACACGTTCCAGCCGGCGTTGCCGAAATCGGGCTGGAAGGCGATGCGCGCGTAGCTGCCGTCGTCGTTCTTCTTGTCGAGCTTATCGGCGTAGGCCCACAGATCGTCCCATGTCTTGGGTGGCTTCTCCGGGTCGAGGCCAGCATCTTTGAACGCTTGCTTGTTCCAGTACAGCACGCGCACATCGGTTTCGAACGGAATGCCGTAGGGCTTGCCATCAACCGTCGCCTCTTGCCATGTGAACGGCCAGAACTCCGAGCCGTCAATGCCGTCGCGCTGCGCGTAATCGCCAAGGCTGATATCGATGTCGTCCTTGGCGCGCTGCACCAGCTGCGGGCGGTCCTCGACGATCACGTCCGGCATGCCCGAGCCTGCCGCGACGGCGGCGATGTTGGCGGTCCAGATGTCGCCAAATGGCTTGGGCGTTTCATTCACTTTGATGTTCGGCAGCTTGGCCTCGCACACACTGATCACCCGGCGAATGGCCGTGCGGCGCAAGGGGCTTGACCAGAAGTGCCAGAATTCAACGGTGCCAGACACATTGGGGTTAAGTGTAAATCCAGCGTTGGAGTTTGCACTGGCATTGGCGTTGCTGTTCGCGTTGGCATCACTACTTGTGTTGGCGTTGCTGTTCGCGTTGCTATTGGTGCTGGCGCTGCTGCTGGCATTGTCGCTGGCCGAGGTTGGTGGCGCTGCCGAAGGCACCGCAGCGCCCGCGCCCGCCGTTGGCGCGGCAGCTTCTTGCCCGCCGCCACACGCTGCAAGAATAATCGAAAGCATAAACACCGAAACGAGCATGGAAGGAATTCGCGTTCGCATACAGCCTCCTTCTATTGACACGATGTTGCGGCCCGTACCGCAACGCCATAGGGACGACGATGTCTCCGTGCGGGAAAGCAGGCGACCATGGAGCACACGGTGAACGGCAAAGGGGGTGAACGTGGAAAGAACGCGGCGCAGAACCGCAGCATGGGTACATTCTTCATCGCCATTGACCTCACATTCATCAGCACTGATACATGATCTGGACTTACATCACCGAAACAAGCGCCTCGGCCTGCTGGCCGTACAATCTGCCATCAATCGTCACGTCGGCGGCAACCCGCGCGCGGCGCACGGGCGGCCCGCATGGCGTCACACAGAAGTGAAGCACGCGCTGCCCGTCGGGCGGCAAAGACGCGGCGATATGCGTTGGTTCAACATGCCAGCCGCGTGGCGTAACCAACTGCGCCTCCACATGCGCTTCCGTCGAATTCGGATTCTGCACCGCAACATCGAGCATGAGCGCCTCATCGGCTCGGACGTGCGCCTGATACGGCTCGATCCGCGCCGCAAAACCTTCCGCGCCGAAGCCAGCAACTTCCTCCGGCAGCAGTTCATCATGGAGCCGCGCAATTGTTTCGCCGAGTGTATCAAGCGTGCCGAAGTAGCCCGGCTGTACATGGAGCGGCGGCCAGTGGCCGCTCAGAATAAGATCGGGCGCGAGACTACGGTACAGCGCTGCGCTTTTCCGATAATCGTCAATCGCAAACTGGTTATGGTACACATAATTGGCGAAGGCACCGTCATTGCCCTGATACTGATCGCCGGTCACCAGCATGCGTTGACCATCAACCTCTACGCTAATCGCGACCGCATACCTGGTGTGGCCGTGCAGCGCGTAGAGCGTCAATTCGTATTCTTCCCAGCGGATCGGCTGTTCGAGCGGCAACACGCGGTCGACTGGGATCGGGTCGTACCACAGGCATGGCAGGTCGTAGCGAGCGGGTCGCTCCAGAATATCCGCGAAGCTTGCGGCGGCCCAGACCTGCGCGCCTTCGACCTCGCGCAGCAGGTTCAGCCCGGCCACATGATCATCATGGAAATGCGTCGGAATGGCGACGTCGATCTGCGTCACGCCGAATTGCGCCTTGAGCGCGGGCAGCGTGTACAGCCAGGGGTGGCGCGAGGCGCGGTCGCTGCCGCCGGGGAGGCCGAGCGCAAAATCGTAGCCAAAATCGAAAAATAGTACCCTGCCGCTCTGCGACAGCAACACGTAGCTGTACGCGATGCAGGTGCGGTTCCACAGCATGTGCTCAGTCAGCGGCATGAACGGCGCGCTTCGCCATTCGAGCAGATGCGGGTTGTGGCCGCGCGCGTGGACAAGTTCCAGCAGCCGCTCAACCGTCAGATCAATTGCTTCGTCAACATTGGTGATCGGCTCGCCATGCGACGGCAGCAGCATGGCCGGACGGCGCTCCTTCAGATCAAGCAACGACAAAATAGTCGCCGCCAGACCCTCGCCGCCGTTGTAGCTCCATTGTGTCGCCGCGAGCGACCAGAGCTTACCTGCGCCCGCGATCAGATCGCCTGTGAAGGCTACCCGCGCGCCGTCAATCTCGGCCAGCAGGCTCACCGAGCCGGTTGTATGGCCGGGCGTCGGAACAACTTGGAATGTATGATCACCAAACTGATACGTAACGTAATCATGCAGCGTGCCAGCTACTGGCACCGGCTCCAGCAATGAAAAGCGATCCTGGCGCATGTTGTAGTTGTCCCATACTTCACGCGCCTGCCAGTGCGCGTCCACGCTGTGAAACAGATCCTGCTCGGCATGCGGAACCCAGATGTTCGCTCCGGCAGCTACAGCCAGCGGCAAGCCTTGCGCCTGATCGCGGTGGTGGTGCGTCATGAGCACGTCCGTCACGCCCTGCACGCCAGCTTGCCGCGCCTGTTCGAGAACGCTGCCGGTGCCGAAATCAACGCACACCGCGCCCGCGCTGCCAGTGATCAGGTACACATTGCAGCTATCCTCGACCTGCCAGAGATGTTGTGAAAGTTGTCGCATCCGCATGCCTTCCTTCCCTCCCCCCCCCTCTCCCACATGGGAGAGGGGGGGGGAGGGCCGCTTATCACATCGCGTAGGCGTCACCGGGCTGTGCCGCCGGGTTGTAGCCGCGCAGGATCATGCCTTCGCCACGCTCGCCAGCCTTTGACAGCGCGCGATCTTCCGGGTCGCGCATCTGGATCAGGATCGTCGTGCGCGCCTCGTTGCTGGTGTTGACGCCAGAGCCGTGAATGGTCAAATAGCTGAAGAACAGCACATCGCCCGCTTCCGCCGGGCATGCCACCGCCGATTCAACCGGGTATTCCTCGAATGGCAAGTGATAGCCGCCCTCCGGCTGGTGCTCGATCGGGCCGCGCTTATGGCTGCCCGGCACCACGCGGATGCAGCCCTTCTCCTCAGGCGCGTTGTCCATGTGGACGACAGCGGCGATCATGGAATGGCGTTCGTGGGGAAAGAACGGGTGATCCTGATGCATGGGGAACGGCGCGCCTTTTTCAGGCGGCTTGATGAAAATCTTGTTGTGGTGCAACTGCACATTTTCCGAGCCGATCAACTGCGAAGTCGCGCCGGTCAGCCGCTCATCCACCAGCAGGCGGGTGAACTGCCCCGAGAAGAACTGCGCGTTATGGCAGTGCAGCAGCACGGTCTTTTCCTGCGTAAGGCCGCGCGCGCTGCCCCATGTCGCCTCCATGCTCTTGATTGCCGACAGCCGCTCGATAATGCCATGCGCCTCCGCGCGCAAGTCCTCAGCCTCGGCGCGCGACAGCAATCCTTTGACGAGAAGATAGCCGTTCTCATGGTAAAAGTCGATCTGCTCCTGAGTAAGCATCATTGCCTCCTTTGTATTGCAGCCGTACTGCTATGCTGCAATTATCCAGTCAAACTCCAGCGATTTTCAGCATTGAATATGTGAACATGGCCGCGCTCCACTGCGTCGTGCGCGAACAGGTACATGGCCGTGGACCACGACTGATGCGCGAAGCCCATGGGCCGCCCCGACAGGCCGTGGAACCATTCGTTGAACTCCCATTCGCCATGCTTGCCCGCGTGATTCATGTCGGCCAGCTTCGCCAGTTGGCGCTGCGCTTCGGCATGGCGGCCAGCCTGCACCAGCGCCGCGACGTAGAAGCCGCCGATGAACGGCCACGCGCCGCCGTTGTGATAGTGGTGCGGCTGATTGAGATTACGCACGCGGTAATAATCGCGCCAGTCGCGGTCGCCGGGCTGAAGCACAGGGTACAGCGCCTGCACGGGGTACGGCTCGTTCAGCCCGCAGCCGTGAATGTAATCGAGAATTTTGTCGGCCTTGGTCTGGTCGGCCACACCAAACAGAATCGCCAGCAGATTACCCAGCGTGTCGAAGCGGTCGGCATAGTCGCGGAAGGCCAGGTAGGGCAGGTAGAAGGGCCGCTCCACCAACTCGGTCTCGATACGCCGGAGCGCATAGAGCCATTCGCGGCGCTCGCCCGCGATCCAGTCGTAGTCCCGCGGCTCCTCCGGCCCGACCCACAGCACCACGTTGAGCTTGCGATACACGTCGGCGGCGTTGTGCTCGTAGAACGTGGATGGGCGCCCCAGCGCCTCAGCCATGCGCGCCATCGCCGCCCAGACCGCGCCGTAGAGCACGTTGTCGTAGAGAACGTTATAGCGGTTGGCGAACAGGTCGGCCCAGTCCATCGCCTCGTGAACTTCCAGCAGGCCGCACTCGTTGGAG
>DASTWM010000359.1:0-16881 GCA_035765855.1 Roseiflexaceae bacterium | reverse complement strand
AAACTGAATGTCGTCGCGTGCTTCGCCTCGTTCGTGAACTTCGTACGACCGTTGGCATAATCATACACAAAAGCAACCCGGTAGCCGCCAGCATCCTGCTGCGCGCTGACGCGCCCGTTCGCATCATAGGTGTTGAGCAGCGCCGTGTTGCCATTCGCATCGCGGATGCTCAAGAGGCGGTGCGCGCTGTTATAGGTGAAAGAGGTGGTTTTGCCGCGCGGATCGGTGGCTGAAACCAGATTGCCAGAGCCATCATACGCAAAAGAGACTAATCGCGGCGTCGGTTGCAGCGCATCGGTGACGCGCGCCAGTCGCCCATTTGCGTCGTAGCTGAAGGTCACCGCCCGCCCAACCGCATCTGTCACAGTTGCCAATTGATTGTTGGTGTAGCCAAGCGTCAGCGTGTTTCCGTTGCGATCCGTGATGCTGGCGAGCCGTCCCGCCGCGTCGAACTGGTAGCGCACCTGATCGCGCTGGATGAGTGTGAAGGTGCGATCGGCATTTGCGACGAGCGTGCTGAAGACGCCAGGCGGTGGCGTGTAACCGGAACCATTCGGGGTGAAGCGATCCTGACGCCCATCCGCAGTACGGACCAGGACGCTGCCGCCGGTCTCGACGACGAGTGCCATGTTGTAACTGTGGGTCCAGCCGAAGCCAAGCGGCCCGTCACGCAGGTCGGCAGCATTGTAGGTGCGCACAAAAGCGAACGACAAGCCACGCCCCGCGACTGAAAGGTCAACGTTTTGGGCGACGAAGTTGCCGCACACGACATTCACACCATGCCCGGCGAAGCGCGTCCAGCCGGTTGACGACGAAGCGCAGTTATGAAGCGCATCGTACGATGCAGGCGGGGACACTGCGGCAGCAGCAGGCAGCGCAGCAGGTTTGGGAGTTGGCTCGCTGGCCTGTGGCGCAGCCGCAGCCGGTTGAGCGTCAGCCACCGGAAGATCCGAGGCTATAACAGGAGTACGCGCTGGCAGTGCTGTAATAAGCAGTGCGAGCGGAATAAAGAGAGCGACGAGGCGCTGCCAGGAAGCCATCCAACTGCCGGAATCGTTGCGCGTACCCATACTTCAACCTCCAGAATAATGAGATGCAGACTCCAGTGAGGTTATGCTCATCGTCTTCTCAACGCGACAGAATTCCTATATAATGCCAATACAACATTTTTTTGAGTCTTAAATGCAAGGCCGTCCCGCTACTAAATCTCTCAGCAATTGCACCTGATCATTCCCGCAGCAGGGCACACTGCCGCCCATTCAGCAAGCTCCGACGCACAGCAGCCACGACATAGATTAGTAAAAAATGGATAATGCGAGTATAGCAGAAGCTTCCTCCGCAGGTAAGGCCGGATTCGCCTATTTTGAGAGGCACATTTGTGCCATATCACCCGCCCGCGCCCGCCGGCCCCAGCAGCTTCTCGTAGCCTTCAATCTGCCCCATGACCTGCTGGATCAATTGCTGGCGCTCGCGGCGCATCTGCTGCAAGTCAGGAATTCCCTCGAACCGCTTCGCGGCCTGCGCCCCATTCTGCACCTTCGCCTGGAGCGCCTGACGCTGCGCTGTAAGTAATTTGATATGTCCGCTGCTAACGTACATCACCCCTATCCCGGCAAGAAAGAAGACGAGCAGGAATAGCGGGGAGAACTGATTCATCACTAGGGCAAGAATCAGCAGGCCGACACCACCGAGCATGTACAATCTTTGTCGAGACAGAGATTCTTTAACATGGCGCAGTTGCTCCTCAGCCGCCCGCCCTTCGATGGCCTGGTCCAATGCTGGAATCACCATAATGGCCTGCACACATGCATCAGCTTGCTTCACCTGCGAATCGTTCAGCGCGCTCCGTGACCGCTGCGTGATTGCATCGATCTTCTCGCGCACCTGCTGCACGTATTCCTTGTCGGCGAATTCGGGAAAAATCTCCGGCGCGATGCCGTATTCCTGCAGGCGCCATGCAAGCGCTTTGGCCGTCACGTAGCATGGCTGCGGCATGGCTTCGACGCGCTGTTCGAGCGCGCGGATATTCTGGCCGACGGTGAAGACGATGTTGCGCAGCGACTCGATGAACTGGCGGCGTTCGGCCTCCTGGAGCATACCTTGCTCCATGCGCGCGAGTTGTTCGCGCGTCTGGCCGATCCGCCGGGATTGTTGGACATTCACCGCGACATCAACAAGATCGAGCATGCCCATGGTCAGGTTTCCTTTCAGTTGATCCGCTAGTATCAAACAGCGATTTTGCTTGCCACAGAGGGCACAGAGGGAGATGAGCTGTGCCGAATTCAGCCTCTGTGTTCTCTGTGATCTCTGTGGCGAAAGTCTCGTTGCATGGGAACCTACCCGGCGTCCTTCCTCACCCCCAACAGCCTCACCGCGCTCCAGCCCATCGCAAGCATAGCAAGCACGCTGGCCCAGAAGCCCCACTCCAGGGTAAAGGCTCCATCCGAGCGGTTGATATCAATCAGCACGATGCTGAGCGGGCAGGCGGCAAGCAGGGTAATAAGCAACGCAACTACTCCAAGCGTTCGCAACGTACTCAGCGATCTGCCAGCCTCAACGCGATTCATTGCGACAAGGCCGACCACGATGCCGGCCAGTCCCGCAATCGGTAGCAGAATGAGCAGAATACCATCCTTCGGGTCTTCATACCGGTTCGGCAGTGAGTCCTGAAACGCCTGCGCGCCGGTCCACGTCCGCGCGCCACATGAGACAAAAGGCGAGAAGAACAGCAGGCACAGCAACAAACCAGCTATTGCGATAGTACGACTGCTGATGCGGCCTGATTTAATATTTGTTGATGCCGGGACTATGGTCGCAGTGTTTAGCTCAGCATACGTGACAGCAACTGGCGTAGTAGTGAGAACCTCTGTACCACATGCGGTACAGAAACGAGCACTCCCAGGGAGCGGCGCGTGACAGTTGGAGCAGGTGGACATGGTAGACCTCCATGATATGCTACATGGCGTATCTCTTTACAGATACGCGGTAGATACTGTGCAAAACAATGGCGAACTTTCACCCCTTTTTTATTTGAGACCAAGTCCATGATTTTGTTCACTATGCTGCGCACAGACAAGCACGGCAAATAAGCCATCCGCCTGCTTATTTCATGCGGATGGCTTTCGTGCTACGAAATCTATGTTTGAGTTGTCAGATATGTGAGGGCAGCGAGGTATACGGACGCATCATGGCAGCGGCTGGCTGGAGGAGAGGCGCATTGACGCCTGAGCTATGATGCAGTTCGTCACCGCACTATCAGCAGCAGCACGTAGAACAGCAGAATGACCGACGCGCCGACCGCAATCACCGCCAGCACGCGATCCCAGTTCAGGAAGCGCCAGTCATTCGGCAGCTTATTCTCGAAGCCGTAGATGTACCAGCTATACAGCGTCTGCTGCGGCGTGGCGTCAGGCTCTTCCGCGTCCGGGTCGGGCGCGACCGGCTCGGCACCAAGGTCGAACACGATCTCAGTAATCGGGATGAACGACACGCTTACCTCGCTCAGCGCGACCCGCGTGTCGGCGTCCCAGCGCGCCTGCATGGCGTCAACCAACTCCTTCAGCTCCGGCACTTGCAGCCATTCCGGGCGCACATCCTTGATCTGCTGCTCGCGATAAACTTCCTTCATTTCGCAGTTCTTGCGCAGCCACTGCTCATCCAAATTTGGAAGATCGTCGTAGTTCTCAAGCGTTTCGGGCCAGCGCCGCCATGTCGTGGTCTTTTTTTCAAGCAGCCGACCGACGCCATCACAGCGTTTGCAGCGTATCCCACCAGCCCCGCCACACTCTGGACATGGCACCAGCGTAATGGCCTTTTTAGCAGGCGCGGCGACTGCCGTAATCGCTTTGTCGTCGGATGCGGCTTCATGGGCGGGCTTTTCATCAACAGGCACCGGCACCGGCGGGCTGTTGACCGTGCGTTTGACACGACCCTGGCCTTTGCAGCGCGGACACTGGCACTTGCCGACGCCGCTGCACTCCGGGCATGCGATCACGCGCATGGAACCGGGCAGCCGCACCGTGTCGCCTTCATCCTTCTCGAAGCCGGCCGGCGCGGGCAGTTCAACACTCCAGCGGTCGATTTCGCGCTCGAACGGCACCGGCGCAGCGGCATGGTCCGGCTCCTCCACCGTTTTGATGGGCGTGCGCGATTCGTACAGCACCCGCAGGGTATAAAAATACACGTTTGTGTGCGTGATGCGATGAATATTGGCCTGCCGCCCCAAAAGCGGACGACGCAAACGGCTTTTGCTGCTCCACTCGTCCAGAATGCGCCGAATCACCTGTGGCGTCAGCGCGGCGGCGTGCTGTTCTGCCTCTTGCATGGGGCCTTTGATCAAATCGACGCCCAGCGCCACCTCCACCGGGTGCGGTTCTGCCAGCGGCGCGGACGAAGGCGCGGCGATACTTTGTGCGGCCACAACCGCATTGCCGCTTCCTGAGACGACCTGCGTTTTGCTGGTGTGGCGGCTCAGCACGCGGTCGATGTCCTGCACCGCCGCCTGCGCGCTGGGGTAGCGCTTGGTTGGATCGATCGCCAGCAGTGTTTGCATGACGCGCTCGAAATCAGCCGGAACACTCTGCACTCCCACTACATGGAGCGGCTTCGGCGGCAAAAATGGCCCGCCCGACTGATCCGGCATGCCAGGATTATGATCCCACGGCAGCCGCCCGGCAATCATTTCATACAGCACAACTCCCAGGCTGTAAATGTCAGACAGGTGAGTCACAGCCGTGGCCGATGAGGCGTGCTCCGGCGAAAGGTAGCCAGGCGTACCCATGACCTTGTTGATCGTGGTCATGCCAGGCTTGCCCGACTCGCGCGCGATGCCAAAATCGGTGAGCAGCACGCGCCCGGTGCTCTGCTCGATCAGAATATTGCCCGGCGACACATCACGATGCGTCACGCCCTGCGAATGGGCGTAATCGAGCGCGTCGCCAGCGCCCCGGAAAATGTGCAGCGCGAGATCGAGCGGCAGCGGCTTGCGCTGTTCGAGGATGTTGCGCAACGCCCCGCCCGGCACGTATTCCATGACGGTGTAGTGGAACGGCGGCTGAAAGCCATGATCGTAGATTTTAACGATGTTGGGGTGGTGCAGACGGCTGGTCAGTTCAGCCTCGCGCGTGAAACGCTCGGCCCATTCTTCATCCTGCGAAAGGAGCAGCTTGATCGCGACCTGGCGATTGGCAAGCGAGCGATGATGGGCCAGCCAAACCTCGCTCATGCCACCTTTGCCGATCTGGCGATCTACGGTGAAGTTTCCTATACGCTGCGGTGTATTCGTCGGCATACCACTCTCAAACATGTCAGAAGACAAGCATGTGAGCAGATTATACCATATTGCCGACGCAAAAGTAGATCAGGTGTTCGGATTGCCGGACAGGAACTGAAAACCGAAGAACAAGAGACAAGGAGACAAGGAGACGGGCATTCCTGCAAGCTCCCCAAACGCCCTGAGTTCCTGCGAATTCCCAGGTTGCCGCTCACTCCAACGCTTCACGCGCCTGCCGTTGCGCCTCGGCAAGTGTGACGTTGCGCAGCCGCTGTTTCACAAGCGGGATGGCAGCGGGGGCCATGCTCAGTTCATGCAAGCCAAGGCCAGCCAGGACGGGCGCGGCCTCTGGCACGCCGCCAAGCTCGCCGCACACGCCGATGGGAATGCCCGCATGCCCGGCGGCCTCTGCTGCCTGTTGAATGAGGCGCAGCACAGCGGGCGCGTCGTGCGGATAACGCGCGGCCAGTTCGGCCTGCCCGCGGTCGGCGGCCATGGTGTACTGCGTGAGGTCGTTGCTGCCGACGCTGAAGAACGCCGCCTCGCGCGCCAGCAGATCGGCGGTGACAGCCGCGGCGGGCGTTTCGATCATGATGCCGAGCGGCACGTCGGCGCGGTGCTCGACGCCATCGGCAGCCAGGGCGGCGGCAGCGGCCTGAAGCTGCTCGCGGCCCCAGTGCAGATCGTCGGGCGTCGCAACCATGGGCAGCATGATCCACAAATCGCCGTGCCGCGCCGCCCGCAACAGCGCCCGCAACTGCGTCATGAACAGATCGGGGCGCTGCATGCACAGCCGCAACCCGCGCATGCCCAGGAATGGATTCGCTTCATGCGGCATGTCGAGGTACGGCAGCGGCTTGTCGCCGCCGATGTCGATTGTACGCACGACCACTGTGCGGCCGGCCATGTGCTCCAACGCGGCGCAATAGGCGGCGTACTGCTCCTGCTCGTCGGGTGGCGCGGCACGATCAAGAAATAAGAATTCCGTGCGAAACAGGCCAATGCCTTCCGCGCCGTATTCACGCGCCAGCTTCGCCTCGTCAGGGTGGCCGATGTTGGCCCACAGCGCGATGCGATGCCCGTCGGCAAGCTGGCCCGGCTCGTCGCGGTGCGCCTGCTGCTGCGCGCGGGCGGTCTGCTGCGCGGCAAGGCGTTGCGTATACGCGGCACGCTCATCATCATCTGGGTCGGCAATCAGCAGCGCCGCGCCGCCATCAAGAATGAGCGGCGTGCCATCGGTAATATCCAGCGCAGCCGCGCCTAGCCCAACCGCTGCCGGTATGCCGAGCGAGCGCGCCAGAATAGCGGTATGCCCGGTCGGGCCACCGTAGGCTGTGGCAAATCCGCCGACATGGCCGCTGCGCAGCCCGGCGGTCTCGCTCGGCGTCAGATCCGGCGCGACGATGATAGCATCGGGCGGCAATGCATTACTATCGAGCGACGAACCGCCATAGAGCGCCTTGCGCAGTTCCATGCCGATTGCGTCAATATCGGTGGCGCGCTCGCGCAGATACGGATCGTCAAGCGCTTCAAGCGCGGCACGCATCTGCGCAAGCGTCGCGCCAAGCGCGCTGTCGAGTTGCTCGGCGTCATGCACGCGCCGCGTCACTTCATCGATCAGCGTGATGTCCTCTGCAAGCAGCGCCTGCGCCTCGAAGATTCCGGCTTCATGGTCGTGGCCCTCGGCGCGGAACTGATCCGCGATGGCTTGCAGGCGCGCGGCGGCGGTGGCCTGCGCGGCGGCAAAGCGCGCCAGCGCGGTGTCCGCATCGGCGTCTTGCAGGACAGCCTTTACTATTTGCGCCTGATAACGAACGGCGCGCCCAAGTGCAATACCGGGCGCGCCGCCAACACCATGAAGCTGACGTGACATTATTCTTCCTCGCCAAACTTCTCTTCGATGAGTTGCGTCAACGCCGCAATTGCTGCTTCTTCGTCAGGGCCGTCGGCGCGCAGTCGCACCTCATTGCCCTGCTTCACGCCAATTTGCAATAAATTAAATGCGCTCACCGTCACTTCGGGCGAACCGGCGCGACTCAGATTTTGAATAGTAATGGTGCTCTTAAACTCGCGTGCCTTCTTGAAAAAAACCGCCGCTGGACGCGCGTGAAGCCCAACTTTGTTCAGAATGGTTAGCGTTGCTTCGGTCATGACAATCCTACCGTTCGTTATGCACCTTCACCAATGCGCGCGCCTGAAGTGCCGCCGCAGCCGTTTCTTGAAGCGTCGAGCCAGCCGCCGCCTCAAGCGCGGCCAGGTAAGCGCCTTCCACCAGCGGCGCGTCGCTGATAATCACGTCCGTCTTGCCAAGGCTCTCGATCGCCATCTCAACGCTTAATACCGCGCCGCCAAGATCCACCAGCACCAGCGTGCCTTCCGACGATTCAACTTCGCTCAGCGCCGCCTGAATACGCTCAACACTTGTTCCAATGTCGCCATCTGCGGTGCCGCCGGCCGCCGCAATGTTAGCCTTATTGCCGGCGACTTGCTCCACAAACTCTTTGACGCCATTGGCGAGTTGAAGGCTGTGCGAGACGATCAGAAGGCCGACCATAGCAACCTCGTTGCAGTTATGAGTTATGAGTTATGAATGAAGCATAGCCAACTCATAACTCATAACTCGCAATTCAGAACTACTCTGATTCAACCCAATCGAACGTGCGCGTGACAGCCTTCTTCCACAGCTTGTATGCCTGCTCGCGCTCGGTTGCATCCATCTTCGGCTCCCATGTCTTGTCCACCTGCCAGTTCTGGCGCAGGTCTTCCAGGTTGTCCCAGAAGCCCGTCGCCAGGCCCGCAGCGTATGCCGCGCCGAGCGCCGTCGTTTCCGCGACCTTCGGGCGAATCACCGGCACGCCCAGCACATCACTCTGGAACTGCATCAGCGTGTCGTTGACCACCATGCCTCCGTCGACCTTGAGCGAGTTCAGCTTCACGCCCGAGTCCTGCTCCATCGCATCAAGCACCTCGCGCGTCTGCCAGGCGGTCGCTTCCAGCGCCGCGCGCGCGATATGGCCCTTGGTGACATAGCGCGTCATACCGGCGATCACGCCACGCGCGTTCGACTTCCAGTAAGGCGCGAACAGGCCCGAGAAAGCTGGAACGAAGTAGACACCGCCGTTATCCTTGACTGTGTTCGCCAGCGACTCAACTTCGGCGCTGCTGGTGATCATGCCGAGATTGTCGCGCAGCCACTGCACCAGCGCGCCGGTGATCGCGATCGAACCTTCGAGCGCGTACACGGTCGGCTGGTTGCCCATGCGATAGCACACCGTCGTAAGCAGGCCGCTCTTGGACGGCACAAGGTCCGTGCCGGTGTTCAGGATCATGAAATTGCCGGTGCCGTAGGTGTTCTTGGCCTCGCCGGGACTGTAGCAGGTCTGGCCCACCGTGGCAGCCTGCTGATCGCCCAGGTCGCCGGCGATCGGGAGACCCTTAAGCGCCTGAGTCGCGTTGCCGTACACTTCGCTTGACGAACGGATTTCGGGCAGCATCTGGCGCGGAATGCCGATGATCTTGACGATCTCATCGTCCCAGTCCAGCGTCTTGAGGTCCATCATGAGCGTGCGGCTGGCATTAGTCACGTCGGTCACATGCACGCCGCCGTTCGGGCCGCCGGTCATCCACCAGATCAGGAAGGTGTCAACATTGCCGAAGATCGCGTCGCCGCGCTCGGCTGCCGCGCGCACGCCGTCCACGTTATCCAGAATCCAGCGGACCTTCGGGCCAGAGAAGTAGGTCGCCAGCGGCAGGCCGACCTTGTCACGGAAGCGATCCTGGCCGCCCTCTTTCGCCAGTTCGTCAATAATACGGTCGGTGCGCGTGTCCTGCCAGACGATCGCGTTGTAGTATGGCTTGCCGGTCTTCTTATCCCACACCACCGCCGTCTCGCGCTGGTTCGTGATCCCGACCGCCGCAATGTCTGTAAGCTCGATATTGCCCTTTTGCAGTGCGCCACGGATCACGCTCTGGGTGCGCTCCCAGATTTCATCCGGGTCATGCTCGACCCAGCCCGGCTTCGGGTAGATCTGCTGATGCTCCTTTTGATCATAGCAGACCACCTTGCCCTCGTGGTCGAAAATCATACAGCGCGTGCTGGTCGTGCCCTGGTCTACTGCTGCGACATACTTTGCCATGTGAAAGACCTCCTTGTCCTATAAGTGAGCAGTATGCAGTCAGCAGCAGGACTCGAGTGACTGCTAACTGCATACTGGCTACTGACTCGTGACTCCCGACTCGATCGCCTCCAGCAGCGCCTGCGCCATGTAATAGGAAGATGTTGCGCCCGGATCCTGATGACCGATGCTGCGCTCGCCTAAATACGAGGCGCGGCCTTTGGTGGCCTGCATCGGAATGGTGCTTTCCATGCCTTCCTTCACCGCGTCAAGCGCGCGGCGCAGTGCCTCGGCAAAATCCTCGCCATTGGCCTGCGCTGCCTTCAGCACATCGATGCCCGGCGCAATTGCGTCGATCATCGTTTTTTCGCCGCGTTGCGCTTTGCCGCGCGCCATGATGCCTTCAAGCGCCGCTTCCAGCGCGGCGACAACATCGCCCTCACTGAGTTCCTGTCGATCCGCCAATGCCATGCCGGCCCGCATGAACGCAGTGCCGTACAGCGGCCCGGAAGCGCCACCCACCGTCGAGACAAGTGTCATGCCGGCTGTCTTAAGAATCGTGCCGATGTCTTTGTCCGCGATGGTTGGAAGTTTTGCAAGCACAGCGGTAAAGCCGCGATCAAGGTTCGCGCCATGGTCGGCATCACCGATAGCTGCGTCAAGTTGAGTGAGCTCATCACGATGTTCTTTGACCCGTGCGGCAACAATCTCAAGAAAACGAATAACTTGCCTGGCAGTGATCTCCATCGTTCCCTCCGGGAGTTATGAATTATGGGTTTTGAATTATGAATACCATGAAGCGCACCATATATTCAAAACGCAGAACGCAGAACTCAAAACTTCTACATGCCCCAGCGCATTCCCGGCGTGCGCACCGGCGCATCCCACAACGTCGTCAACTCGTCATCCATGCGCAGAAGCGTAATCGAGCACCCTGCCATTTCGAGCGATGTGATATAGCTGCCAACCAGATTCCGGCTGATTGTAATGCCCTGATCCTTCAGCAGTTTCGCAAGCTCATTGTACACGATATATAATTCGATCAGCGGGGTGCCGCCCATGCCGTTGACAAACGCCAGCACGTTATCGCCTGATTTGAATGGCAAATCCTGGAGGATTGGCGTGGCGAGCAGTTCGGTGATCTCGGCAGCGCTTTGCACCTTCATGCGCCTGCGGCCCGGCTCACCGTGGATGCCAATGCCAATCTCCATCTCGTCTTCGCCCAGATCAAAGGTTGGCTTGCCAACGTGCGGCACCGTACACGATGTGAGCGCCATGCCCATCGAGCGGCCCTGCCCGTTCACCTTCTCGGCGATGCGCACGCACTCCTGCAGGTTCGCCCCGCCATCCGCCGCCGCGCCGACGATCTTCTCCAGCAGCACCGTCACGCCGACGCCGCGCCGCCCGGCGGTATACAAGCTATCCTGCACGGCCACATCGTCATTTGTGACAACGGATGCAACTTCAATGCCTTCAGATTGCGCTAATTCGGCAGCCATCTCAAAGTTCATGATGTCGCCGGTGTAATTCTTGACGATGTGCAGCACACCTTTCCCGCCATCAACCGCCTTGGTGGCCGCCAGCATCTGGTCAGGCACGGGCGACGTAAACACCGCGCCGGGGCAGGCTGCGTCGAGCATGCCTTTGCCCACAAAGCCGCCGTGCATGGGCTCGTGGCCGCTGCCGCCGCCGGATACAATGCCTACTTTCCCATGAATGGGCGCGTCGGCGCGGACGATATAATCAGGATCATAATAGACCTTGATCAAATCGGGATGCGCGGCTGCCATGCCCTCCAGCGCGTCGCGCACAACATGCTCGGGTGAGTTGATAAGTTTTTTCACTGAAGCACCTCCTTCCTAACATCAGGCAGGCGCGCGATGACGCAACAGCACTGACCCCGCCTGCCCGACAATCCAACTGCACTAGCGCTCGCTTCCGGCAGCCGGCTCATGCGCGACATCAGCGCCGCGTGGCTCGGGTTCGACTTCGCCCTTGACCGGCAGGAACGGCTTCACCGCGAGATCATAGAAGAACGCCCCCAGCACCCCGCCAATGAACGGACCAATAATCGGCACCAGGAAATAGGCGTTGCTGAAGGCTGCGCCGTCGCCCGCGATGACTGCGGCGTACAGGCGCGGGCCAAAGTCACGGGCCGGATTGATCGCGTAGCCCGTTGGGCCGCCGAGCGAGAGGCCGATCGAGAACACCAGCAGGCCGACCATGAGCGGCCACAGGTTAGCACCCGGCCCGATGTTGCGCACATTGTCAACAATGGCGTAGATACCAGCCACCAGCACAAAGGTGCCGACAATCTCCACAAAATACTGGTTGAAAACAAAGTTCTCATAGCCCGCCGCCGGGCTAGTGTAGAAAGCGTTCTTATAGCCATGCGCGAAGCTGCCGTAGTAGACCATATGCACGAGGAACGCGCCAACAATCGCGCCGAGAACCTGCGCCACCATGTAGAGCAGGCCCTTTGTCGCATCAATCGAACGACGGGCCATGGCCGCCAGCGTAACCGCCGGGTTGATATGCGCGCCGGTAATACCGCCCGCGACATAGACTGCGATCGCCACTGCCATGCCCCAGCCCCATGCGATTGTATTCCAGTTATAGGCTGAGAAGGGAGCAGCATCAGGGCTGCCGAGTCGTGTGCCAAACAGCACATTGGCGACCACTCCATCGCCGAGGAGAATCAGGAGTGCCGTCCCGAAGAATTCAGCCCACAGCTCACCGGTGAGTGTGTTGCGACGCATGAACGAACCTCCTTTTCAAGCTTTGAGAAAACGCAGATCAGGTGAACCGGTACGAGCGTACAACGTGCGGCTTGGATGAGTAGAGTGCCAGACCCTCCTTTCCACACAGGCGGCGGATACGCCAACGGGCATGCTGCACCAGCAAGCAGCGGCTGACAACGCAGTCGAAGGTGTTGATTGTGTCATGGGTAGAAACGTGGGCAATCAACGACATCAGCAAGCAACCGAATCCTGTCTACAGGGTATCGGCAAATCAGCACGTATCGCTTCAATTGTCGTGGCTAACCTCTAGGGGCGGGGAATATGATGCGTGAAATGTCCAGCTAGAGTGTCCCACAGAGCTTCGTCGCGCGTGAACTCACCATGTTTGCTGAACGGCCTGACCCAGCAACAAAACCGACCGACTACCTCTCAACATACTAGCGCTGTTACTGCGTAGCATGCGCATGCTAGCATATGCTGCCATAAAGTCAAGTTTATGGATTCTGACTCTTTCTTGCTTTCATCCTGCTCGTAAGAAGATCGCTTTTTGTGCTTCCACCGCTAAACTTTTATGGTATGATTACAGCTATTGCCAAGGATTTCACGAAGAGTGCGCTTCGGATAGATATGCCCCGCTTCCAGTGAAGAGGTCTTCTCATGGCAGTCACTCGAATTCTCGTTGCGGAAGACAACGATCTCGTCGCTTTGACGTTGGAAGACCAACTCAAACGATTGGGCTATGATGTAATCGGAATAGCTCGAACCGGCACCGAAGCCGTCCAGCTCGCGATACGGCTTCAGCCCGATGTTGTGATCATGGATATTCGCATGCCGGAAACAGAAGGGACGGAAGCTGCTACCCGAATCAATCAGCAGCATCCTACCCCGATTATCATGCTGACGGCCTATACTGATCGCGACACGATTCGCCGGGCAGAGGCCGCCGGCGCGCTTGGCTATCTCGTCAAGCCGGTGAACGAGCATGAACTGACGCCAGCGATTAACATTGCGCTGGCGCGTTTCAAAGAGATTCAAAGCCTGCGCTCGCAGGTCAGCGAGCTTGAGGAGTCGCTGGAGTCGCGCAAAATCATCGAGCGGGCGAAAGGCATTCTGATGCAACGCCTGGGGTTGAGCGAACGGGACGCATACGAGCGGCTGCGCCACCGCGCGCGCGACAAACGCGCCAAGATGAAAGACATTGCGCAGGCGATTATCGAGGCAGAAGAGTTGCTCGGCTCGTAGTTGACGGGGTGTCGCCGGGTTTGTTATAATCGCGCAGGTCGTTCATCCATCACAATCTCCTGAAATCATGAGGCATCGCTTTGGATTATTTCACCACTTTCACGACGGCTTTTGGTCCGTACGCATGGATCTTCTTTGTTATCCAGGTTATTCTTGCGGTCGCGGGCGTGTACCTGGGCTTCGTGCGCGCAGACGCGCATCAGGTGCGCGGCCCGGCGCTGAAGCGGCTTGGCTATGCGCTGCTGGCGCTTGGCGGCATCGGCGTGGTGCTGGGCGCGCTGCGGCTCGCGGCGGTGCCTCCGTTCACCGCGCGCTACTGGTTCTACATCCTGGCAATCCTTGAAATTGCGCTGGCCTTCTTCGTGGCGTTCTACAGCCGCACAACCTACCAGGAGCAGATGGCAGCCGCCAGCCGCAGCCGTCAGCCGGGCGCGCGTTCAGCGGCCCGTTCGACAGCCCGCGCTGCTCAAGGGCCACGCGCCCCGCAAGCACCACGGCGCGCGGTGGAAACGCGCCACAACGACGAAGGCATGCCCGTCATTGCCGCTGAGCCAGTCTCCATGAGCAAGCGCCGCGATTCGCGCCGGGATCGGAAGCGCCGCAAGCGGTGACGTGCCTCTCGAATGGATAGAAATTACGAAAACACCAGGGCTCCGAGCTTCAATTGCTTATCATGGCCCTGGTGTCTTTGCGTCTTCGTGGCAAAAACTGCACGATCTACGTGTTTTGAAACACATCAACACGCTCGCGCAGCCGCCCAAGCACGCGGTAGGCGGCCGTCGCGGTGATGCGCGGCTGGCTGTTGAGTTCGCCAATAATTGGCACATCGACAAACTCCTGACTTCCGCCAATCGTTGCGCTGCCCGCTCCATCCGGCCCTTCGACATCAAGAATCACGCTCTGCGGTCGCGCGCCCGTGCCATATTTCAGCGTCAGCCGTGCCACTGGCGGGCTGCCGGGCATGCGCGCCACCATGTGGACACGCAGCATCGGCGCTGGTCGCCCGCGCCAGACCGCCGCGCCAAGCAGCGCCAGCGCGCCGCCGAGCCAGAAAAATTGCTTTTGCATATGGCCCCTCGCCCGTTTTGCAAACCTGTCAGGCCGGCGGGCGCTGCCGTGATGAGCAGCATCTCCCATGCTGACCTGACAGGTATCAAAACGCATACTTTTTTCATGGCAGCGTGTACAACTCTTGATACGCGCCGTAATAACCGTACACCAGCTTCACATAGTCGCGCGTTTCAGGATAATCAATATTCTCGGCAAACACATCCGGGTCGGCAACGGTGTCGCCGTTGGCCCAGCGCTGCGCATTGCCCGGCCCGCCGTTGTACGCGGCAAACGCGGCCTGCAAGCTGCCATTCATGGCCGCGATCTGATTGCTGAGGTAGAACGCGCCGAAGCGCACGCTCACCGCCGGGCGATACAGATCGGTGTCTTGAAAACCATCGACGTTTAACCGCTGCGCGATGCCTTCCGCCGTGGTGGGCATAACCTGCGCCAGGCCGCGCGCGCCCACCCACGATGTTGCGCCGGGATTGAACAGGCTTTCCTGGCGCAGCAGCGCGTACAGCGCGCGCGGATCGAGATTGTACTGCCTTGACCATGCCAGCACTTCATCACTGTAGGGGGTTGGGAACAGCAATCGGCGCAGCGCCTCAGGCGCGGGCGGTGCCTTGGCAGGGGCAAGCTTCATGAGATCCTCGGTCGCTTTCAGGCCGATATACGGCACCTGATTCTCATGCGCCAGCCGCGCCACAAAGTACAGCTTCTGCGGGTCTTTGGCCCAGCGGTCGCGCGCCTCGTTCCACTCGCCGATCGCCTCCGGCTGAAGCCCAACCTCGGCCAGTGCAATCGCCCGTTGGACTGGCCCCTGCTGCGCGACCTCCGCCGGATAGCTTTGCTCGGTGACATGGTAAGCGGCCTGACCTGACCACCCCGCGAGCCAGTCTTCCGCCACGCGCCACACCGCGTCATCAATCGGCGAGCCAATCGCGACCCGGCCCTGCGGCTCCAGCTTTAACAGATCAGCCGCCCGCGCCGCATAGTATGAGTCCGGCGCAGCCTTGATCGCTGCTTCTAACAGCTTCGATGCCTGCGCATCCTGACCAGCCTGCTGCGCCGCCCGCGCGCCCCAGAAGGCCGCTTCCGCCGCCGTGCTGCCGCTGCTGCTCTGGCTGAGTGGCTGCCATGCCGCCAGCGCCTCGGCGGGCTGCCCGGCGTTGAAGAAATGCCAGCCCAGCGCGTCGAGCGCGCTCTGGCCCTGCGCGCTCTGCGGGTACTTTTTGCCAAGCTCGATCTGCTGCTGTAGCGCGCCGTCATTATTGCCCAAACGACCGAGCAAAATTGCTGCCCGGCTTAACGCTTCCGGCGCGCGCTTGTCGTTGGGGTGCAAGACGGCGAACTCGCGGTAGCCATCAATCGCGGCCTGCGTGTCGCCGCTCTGGCCGCGCGTTTGTATGAAATCGAGCTGCGCCTGCAATCCAACATCACTGTTCGGCGCAGCCGCGCTGACCGCCACCAGTTCGCTGGACGCGCCCGCGAAGTCGCCCAGCGCGCGGCGGACCAGCGCCTGCTTGCGCTGCAAATCGAGCTTCGTTTCACCGCTTGCCGCCACAATCGCGGCGTCGTACTGCGGCAGCGCCGAGGCGTACTGCTCATGCACATCATAGACATGCGCCGCCACGGCTGGCTGAAGGCCGCTCTGCGGATCGTTCATCAACTGGATCACCGCGTCGAGCGCCTGGGGTGTTTCAGGCATGTGTTCGGCAATCTCGCGCAACCATGCCCGCGCTTGCTCCACCGCGCCAACCTCATGCGCGAGCGCCGCCGCCTCCAGCAGAATCCGCGCCCGATACTCAGGCGTTTGCGCCAGTTCGACCAGCCGCTGCATGTCCTGCCATGCCCGGTCGTTCTGCCCAAGCTGGCGGCGCACGGCGATCGCTTTTTCATACGCGCCGGCCCGCTCGCCGCGCGCGATGTCAGTTCCCGCCGCCACCTCGAAGTTGCTGGCCGCCGCCTCAGCCTGCCCGATGGTCTGGCGCAGTGCCGCCTCGCGCAAATGGGCGTAGGGCTCCAGCGGCGTTTGAAGCGCGCGATACTGCTCGTAGGTCGCGATCGCGTCGGCATGCGCGCCCTGCTCTTCCTGGCAGCGCGCCAGCCAGAACAATGCGCGGGCATGCCAGTCGTCCTGCATGCGTTCGGCCAGAAATGACTGAAGCGCCGCCACCGCCGAGTTCCAGCGCCCGCGCAACGCATAACTTTCTGCGAGATAGAAGCGCGCCGCGCGAGCGTTGCTGTCGTCAGGATAGCTGGTCGTCAGCGTATACAGGTCGTTCGCCGCAGAATCATATTCGCCGACCGCGCGGCGGTGCAGCGCGCGGGCAAGCAGATCGTCGGGCGCAAGCGGCGCAAGGGATGGGGCGGCAGCTACTGGCGACGGCGTGGCGTTGGGCGAAGGCTGGTTGTTGCCCATGCTACATCCCGCCAGCGCCAGCGCCAACACCCAGGC
>DASTWM010000358.1:0-9985 GCA_035765855.1 Roseiflexaceae bacterium | reverse complement strand
GAATGCGGGCGCGATCGGCACGCCACGCATGGTCATGCACCACCTGGTGGACGGCAGCGACAAGATGTTCATCTCGGTCTGGCGGCATCAGAAGGACCAGAGCGGCGTGCTGATCGATGTCGGCGTTCATTACGCCGACATGCTGGAGTACCTGCTGGGCGAAATTGATGAGGTGTACGCCCAGACGCGCCTGCACGAACCGATTCGCAAGAACCCGGCGGCCACCGGCCAGGCCGCGACGAATCCGTCCGGCGTGTACGAGCGCTGGCAGAAGGAGATGCCGGCCACGTTCGAGGCCACCGCCGAGGATGCCGTGTACGCGACGCTGCTGTTCAAACAAGGAATCGTCGGTCAGTATATCGAAGATCACGCCGGACATGGGCCGGATCTGTGGTCACGGCAGATCTACGGCTCAACTGGCTCGATGAGTTTGCCAGTGGATCGCAGTGGCGGCAAGATTATGCTGCATCGCGAAGACCAAGGCGACATGCAGGGCGCGGCGCTGCTTGACCTCGTGCCGGACTTTCGGCTGGACCCGGTGACGGCGAGCCTGTTCGGCGGCGAGCGGCTGGCGGAGTATTCCTTCAGCTTCCCGGAGACCGATCGCAAGCTGCTGGCAATCGAGTACGCTGACTTCGCGCAGGCGATCCGCGGCGAGCACCCGCCCGAGGTGAGCGCTGAACAGGGAACGCGCTCGGTCGCCGTTTCGTACGCCATGCTGGAATCGGGCGTCCTCGGGCGCGCCGTGACGGTCGAGGAAGTGCTGGCGGAGCAGGTTGGCAGTTATCAGCAGTCGATTGACGAAGGGATGGGTATTGCTGATTAACCGCCGATAAATGCCGATAAACACTGATAAGTATTGCTCATAGCAGTTACATGGTTGAGACCTTGTCATGGTGAGCGAAGCGAACCATCTCGTTGAAATCGCAGTGAGATGCTTCACTTCGTTCAGCATGACATGGCAGTGCCAGGTGATAGTGAACTGTGTAACTCCTAGCTTATTCGCGTTCATCGGTATGCATCGGCGGTTTCTGGAGTTCATGATGGCGCGCATTCGCATCGCACAATACGGCACCAAACACGGTCACGCAGCCGGCAAGCTGGACTCGCTCCGGCGCAACCCGCGCGTGGAACTGGCGGGCGTCTTCGAGCCGGACCCGGAGCGCCGCCGGGAACTGGAGCGTGCCGATGGCCCATACGCGAACGTGCGCTGGTTCGATGATGCCCGCGAAATGCTGGAAGATCCAAGCATCATGGCGGTCGCCTCCGAGGGCCGCAACCACGAGAGCCTCGATCAGACTGAGGAGATCATTCGAGCCGGGAAGCACGTCTGGTACGATAAGCCGGCGGGCGCGGATTGGGCGCAGTGGCAGCGCGTCGTGGCGCTGGCCGAGCAAAAGAATCTTTCAATCCAGATGGGCTACATGTTCCGCTACCATGATGGCTTCCAGCGCATCGCCGAGTGGGTTCAATCCGGCATGCTGGGCCAGATTTACGCCATCCGCGCGCACATGTCCACATGGATCGATGAGTCGGAACGTCGCAAGATTGCGCGCCATCCTGGCGGCATCTTCTATGATCTGGCGGGCCACATGCTCGACCAGATCGTGTGGCTGCTGGGCCGACCGCAGCAGGTCACCGCATTCCTGCGCGACGACAGCGAGAGCGTGCCAGGCTTCAAGGACAACACGCTGGCCGTGTTTGCCTACCCGCGCGCGCTGGCCTACGTTGACATTGCCGCGATGGAGCCGCCGCCAATGGCGCGGCGCTTCGAGGTGTACGGCGAGCGAGGCAGCGCGATCATGGAGCCGTTCGAGCCTGCGGGAGCCATACGGCTGTGCCTGACAGCCGCGCATGGCGAATACGCGCCAGGTGAGCAGTTTATTCCGGTGCAAAATCGCTCGCGCCAGATGCTGTATGACATGGAGTTGGAGGCGTTTCTCGGCGTCATCACAGGCGAGCGCCCGCCCGAACGCCCGCCCGCTCATGACTTGCTCGTTCAGGAGACGCTGCTCCGCGCAACTGGCGAGATTTCTGAGATATAGGAACGCACACGCGCCCTTTTCAACCCTCAATTTGGTAGGCGTTCAGGATCGCTTCCCGACCCCGCCTGGCAACGTTCAGCGCGCTTTGCCCGTTGTAGTCCTTGATGAAGAGTTCGAGCGACAGATAGCCACGGTAGCCAGCCTGCGCCAGCAGCGCGGCAAACTCGCGCGTTGGCGCTACACCTTCGCCAGGGAACACGCGATCACTGTCGGCGATCTGCGCGCGCGCCGGAGTGGTGGGGTAATCATTGACATGCACAATGCCAATGTTCGCGCCCTTCACGTATGCCAGACTCGTCAGTTCGCTGCCGCCGGTGTACATATGGAATGGATCGAGCAGGATTTTAACGTCCGGTACGCCGCTTTCCATCGCGACAAACATCGCTTCGCTGAGTCGCGAAAGCGCTTTGGCGCGGCCCCAGAATTCGAGGTACGGTTCGATTCCAATTCCGCGCGCCATGTCCGTCAGGCGCGCAAAGTGGCCCGCCATGGCCGTGAGCGGAACGCCTTCAACAGTGCCGAACGGCGGCGCGGCGACCGCCACACAGCCCAATTCAGCCAGCATCCGCATTTCGCGCTCGGCCTGCGCGAATCCTTGCTCGCGCGTTGCCTCGTCGGCGTCGGCCCAGGCGAAAAAGGCAATCGCGTTGACAACTGCCAGCCCGGTGTCGGCGATGTAGCGCTGTAGTTCGCGGGTCGTTCCGCCGCCTTGCAGGTAGGCTTCGATGTCCCTGACCCACAGCTCGATCCCTTCAAATCCGGCTTCAGCGGCGACGCGCACCTGCTCTTTGACATCCAGTTCAAAGGGAAACAGCGTTGATGTGTTGAGGGAGGTTTTGAATGGAAACATGGCCTTGCTTTCTGTTTTTTACAACATGCTGCATGATTTCTTTACTGCGTTAATATCGCGCTATTATAGCAAGAAAGCGCGCGTGATCTGTGCCAAAGCGTTTTTTATGCGTGGTACAATAGGTGCACCAACCGCCCGATATGGCGTAGTCGCAGGCGACCGCCACGATTGAAGTGCTTACCAGCGCGAAAGATCAATGATGAAACCGCGTGGTCTTGCGAATAACCTCACCGAATACGGCGATAGCGAATTTGCCCTGTACCTGCGCCGCTCGTTCGCCAAAGCCATGGGCTTTAGCGACGAAGCGCTTGCCAGGCCAGTTATCGGCATTCTGAACACCTACAGCGAACTGAATAATTGCCACCGCCATTTTCCGCAACTGGTCGAAGCCGTCAAGCGCGGCGTCTGGCAGGCCGGCGGGCTGCCGCTCGAATTTCCTACTATTTCGCTGGGCGAGGTGTTCCTTTCGCCAACCAGCATGCTGTACCGCAATCTCATGTCGCTGGATGTCGAGACCATGCTGCGCGCCCAGCCGCTCGACGCTGTGGTGCTGACCGGCGGCTGCGACAAAACCATGCCGGCGCTGCTGATGGGCGCGGCGAGCGCGGGTGTGCCAGCCATCGCCGTGGTCGCTGGCCCGATGCTCGCCAACCAGTACGAAGGCGAGCGGATTGGCGCGTGTACGGACTGCCGCCGCTACTGGGCGAAATACCGGCGCGGCGAGATCGACCGCGCGCAGATCGACACGATTGAAGGCCAACTCGCGCCGACGCCGGGGACGTGCGGCGTCATGGGCACGGCCAGCACCATGGCCTGCCTGACGGAAGCGCTCGGAATGACGCTGCTGGGCGGGGCTTCCATTCCGGCGGTGTACGCCGACCGCATGCGCCACGCCGAGCAGGCTGGCAAACAGGCATGCCGCCTGGCTGAAACACGGCTGACGCCCGAGCACATCCTGACGCCGGAAGCGTTCGATAATGCCTTGCGCGTCCTTCAGGCGATCGGCGGCTCCACCAACGCCGTGATTCACCTGACGGCAATCGCCGGGCGGCTGGGTATCAAGCTCGATCTGGAACGGCTCAACGAACTGGCCGAGACAACGCCGGTGCTGCTCGACCTCAAGCCGACCGGCGAAGGGTACATGGAGGATTTTCACCGTTCGGGCGGCATGCCGGTCGTGATGCAGGAGTTGAAGCACCTGCTCCACCTCGATGCGCGAACGGTCACGGGCCGCACATGGCGCGAGATTCTGGACGCGCCCTGCACATTTCCGACATGGCAAACGTTCATCCGCCCGGCTGCCGAGCCACTGCAATCGCAGGGCGCGCTGATCATGCTGAGGGGCAATCTCGCGCCGGATGGCGCGGTGCTGAAGCGCTCAGCCGCCAGCCCGGACCTGATCAACCGGACGGGTCGCGCGGTGGTCTTTTCCTCGCTCGACGACCTGGCGGCGCGTATCGACAGCCCCGACCTTGACGTGACGCCCGATGATTTTCTGGTGCTCCAGAACGCCGGGCCGCTGGGCGCGCCCGGCATGCCGGAAGCGGGCTACCTGCCGATTCCCAAGAAGCTGACCGGCGTTAAAGACATGGTGCGCATTTCGGATGCGCGCATGAGCGGCACCGCGTTTGGCACAATCATCCTGCACGTCACGCCGGAAGCGGCGGTCGGCGGGCCGCTGGGCCTGGTGCGCAATGGCGACCGGATCGAACTGAGCGCCGATCGGCGCGAATTAAATCTGCTGGTGGATGCGCAGGAGCTTGAGCGGCGACGGGCCGAAGCGCAGCCGCACGTCAAGCCCGCCACGCGCGGCTACGAATACCTGTATCAACAGCACTGCCAGCAGGCGAACCTCGGAGCGGATTTCGATTTTCTGCGCCATCCTTCATTGCGGGAAGCAGAAGAACAATAAGGAGTCAGGCATGGAATACCGATTGTTGGGCAAAACCGGCGTCAAAGTGTCGCCGTTGTGCTTCGGAGTCATGTCGTTTGGCGGGGATGCGGACGAACCAACTTCTGCGGCCATGTTCAATCGCTGCCGCGAAGCTGGTATCAACTTTTTTGACTGCGCTAATAGCTACGCGGGCGGGCGCTCAGAAGAGATTCTCGGTCGCCTGATCGCGTCATGCCGCGAGGATGTGGTCATCACCAGCAAAGTGTACGGCCAAACCAGCCCCGACATCAACGCGCGTGGCACATCGCGCCGCAACATCCGCAATGCAATTGAGGCCAGCCTGCGGCGGCTCAACACCGATTACCTCGACATCTATTTTCTGCACCACTTCGATCCAGAAACGCCGCTCGAAGAAACGCTCCGCGCGCTCGACGATCTGGTGCGCGACGGCAAGATCCTGTACCCGGCAGCCAGCAATTTTGCGGCATGGCAGGTCGCCAAGGCGCTGGGCATCTCAGCTAAGGAAGGCTGGGCGCGCTTCGAGTGCATTCAACCCATGTACAACCTGGTGAAGCGGCAGGCAGAAGTCGAACTGCTGCCGCTGGCGCAATCCGAGCAGTTGGGCGTGATCACGTACAGCCCGTTGGGTGGCGGGCTGCTGAGCGGCAAATACAGCTCGAAAGATCGCCCGGCGTCCGGGCGGCTGGTTGAAAATCAGATGTACCAGACCCGCTACGGCGAGCCGAGTTATTACGAAATTGCCGAGCGCTTCACGAACTTTGCGCGCGAGCATGGCGTGGAACCGGCCAGCCTGGCCGTCGCGTGGGTCGCCAGCCACCCCGGCGTGACAGCGCCAATCATCGGCGCGCGCAACCTCGACCAGTTGGAAGGCTCGCTCAAAGCGCTCGACATCAGCATGACGCCGGAATTACGGGCCGAAGTGTCGGCGCTTTCGCCCGAGCCGCCGCTCGCCACCGACCGCACTGAGGAGCGGGCAGGATAACGCAACAGAAGTGTTGCCGCATCTATGATCATAAATCTGAAGATATTTTTCCGAAAGGCCATTTGCCTTCCCCTCAATCCCTCTCCCATTGGGAGAGATTGAGGGGAAGGCATGCCGGAGCAATTCTACTCAGCGCCTCAGCGCCCAAGCCGCGCGCGCACCGCCTTGATGATCGTGGCATGTTCGGGGAAACCGCCCTCGCGGTACATCGAATGCACCAGGTCGCCGCCGACGACCACATCGAACGCGCCTTCATGCCATGGAATAAGTTCGATTGACGCCAGATCATTGACAAACTCATGCATCAGTGCCGAGGTCAGCGCGAGCGTCTGCGGCTCGTACCCGCACTCGGCACAATAGGTGATACTAACCTTGATCGGCCCTTTCGCGCGTTCTGCCGCGCTACGCTCCGTCCTGGCCTGTGTGCCGCCGCGCCGGTAAATCGGTGACGCCGCGACGGCTCCATGCGCGACAATCTCGCGAATCTCGCGGACCACCTCGCGGTCGGAGAACATGCGGTTCTGCTCACGAAAATCGGCAAACGCCTGCGTCACGCGGTTGCGAGCTTCTTCGGACATCTGTGCAACCGGCGTGTCGGGCGCGACACCGGCGAGTGCCGGATCGTTTGCGAACAGGTCGCGGCGCATCTGCTCCTGGCGTTCGGTCATGCGCGCGGGCCGCTCGATCCAGTGGCCAAGCTCATGAAAATCCTGGTCGAAAAACACAAACACCGGAATCGCTCGAAATTGACCATTCTTCAAATATTGATCGATGAGATCAAGATTCTGATCGCGCAGGAAGATGCGCATATCGAGCTTGCCGCTTTCGGCGGCCAGCCGAGCGAGCACCGGCAAATTCGCAATCACATCGCCGCACCAATCTTCGGCAATAGCTAATACATGCAGCGGAGCGGGCAGTGCGGCAAAAAACGCGATGTCGTCGGAGGATAGCTCAACGCTCTGCTCGTTGGCTTCAAGCCGCTCGCGGTTGCGGGTCATCTGCGCTTTGTACGCATCGTAGGTCATACCTTGCGCGAAACGTTCGCGTGTCACAGCCATGGCGTTATTCCTTTCATCAACACAGCCGCCTGTGAGGCGCTATATATTTTACCAGCCTGGATGTTGTATGCAATTGTGGTGCATATGTTATACCAGCGTATTTCATGGGATGCGCAGCGGCGCGTTCAGGGCAGGGGATGCCACAGCAGCGAAAGCCCAACGGCGACTGCGGCGAGCAGCGCGCCGAGCGCCGTGAACACCACGCTGAGTTCGGTGGTTTCATGCCTGGTGATCAAGTGGGTTGGCAGCTTTTGGAAGACATCCAGCAACTCGTTCGCGCTTTCTGCCGCGTAGTACGTGCCGCCGGTCATGCTGGCGATTTGCTTCAGCGTTTCCTCGTCGATGCCGCGCCGGAAGCCACCGCCGCCAAACCCGCCAAAGCCACCAAAGCCACCGCCGCCAAATGGCTGCCCGTTGCGATCATCTGAGCCGTTTGCGGTGCCAAACCCAATCGTATAAATCTGAATCCCACGATCTTTGGCCTGCTGCGCCGCATCCAGCGGATCTGGCCCGACGAAACTTACGCCATCGGTCAGCATGACAATAATCTCCGGCACGTACGCGCCTGGCGGCACCGGCGGCGGCCCGACGGCGGGCGCATTTTCGTCCACGCTTGGCGCAACATTTGGATCGGCTTCAGCAATCACGTCAATTGATTTTAAAATACCGCTGCCAATCGCCGTGCCGCGTCCGGTCGTCAAACTTGTGATCGCGTCCTCAAGCACCTTTCGGTCGGTTGTCGGCGGCTGAACCATTTCCGCAAAACCAGCAAACGCCACGATTCCAATCTGCGCGCCCGGCTTCTGGCGCTGCACGAACGACAGCGCGGCGGACTCGGCGGCGTCCAGGCGGCTCGGTTGAATGTCATTGGAAAGCATGCTGCGCGACACGTCAAGCGTGAGGATAATGGTCGTCTGATTGGTCGGCACGCTCACGACTGCAACCGGGCGGCTGACGGCAAGCATCAGGCTTGCCAGCGCGAGGAGCAACAGCGCGAACGGCAGGTGGCGGCGCAGGCGTGAATAACGTGGCATGGCTTCGCGCACCAGCGACAGGCTGGAATAGCGCACGGCAAAGCGCCGCCGCCGGCGCAGCATCCAGATATACGCCGCGATCATGAGCGGCAACAATAGGAGCAGAAACAAGAATCCAGGCCACAGCCAGGTCATCACGCCCTCCAACGGGTCATTTCCCGCGCGTTCACGGCACGCGGCTGAACCAGAGCAGCGAACAGGTGCTGCCAATCATCAAAACAAGCATGCCGACGCCAGCCAGCAGCGCCGTGATTTCCGTTTCTTCTGGCCTGATTACCAATTGAAGATCGAGATTGTCGTAAATAGTGTGCAGATCCTGCTCGTTTTGGGCGTTGTAATAGGCACCCTTCGTCATCTGCGCGATCTGTTGCAGCGCCGCCTCGTCGAGCTGCGTGTGAACCGTGAACCCGTTGACATGCAGCGTCGTTCCCGCCGCGCTGCCGATGCCAACAGTGTAGATTCGCACACCGAGATCGGCGGCAGCCTGCGCGGCAGCCAGCGGATCGGGCGGCGCGGTGTTCTCGCCGTCGGTCAGCATGACAATCGTGGTCGACGTGTTCGTTCCGGCAGGCACCGGCGTCGGTTCAGGCGTGGGCGTCGCAGGAAGATTGCTGTAGCGCCGTGGTTCCTGTTCGTCGTTGGCGTTGATGGCGTTGAGTGACGCCAGAATGCCCTGACCCAGCGAGGTGCCGCGCTGCGGCGTGATGCGGTTAATTGCAGAAAGAAGCGCTTGCTGATCGTTCGTCGGCGCTTGCACGGCCAGCCCGCCATCGCTAAACGCAACCACGCCGATTTGCACGGTGGACGGCTGGCGCTGCACGAAATCGCGCGACACGGCTTTCGCCGCTTCCATGCGCGTCGGCTGCATGTCGGTGGCGGCCATGCTGCCCGATACATCGAACGCGAGAATAACCGTGCCTTCGACGCGCGGCAGGCTGACTTCTGCTTGCGGGCGGGCCAGTGCAAGCAGCAGAATCGTCAGCCCAGCCAGAAACAGCGCAGGCGGGAGATGCCGGCGCGCGCCAGGGCGGTTCCCCGCAGGGCCATGCGCCAGGCCGAAGCTGCGGTACTGCGCGATGACGCGCTGCCGCCGCTGCTGCAACCTGAGGTACAGCACCACGCACAGCGGAACCGCCAGCAGGAACAGCAGCATTGCGGGCCAGATGAATGACATAGCTCGATCCGTGATTACTTGCGCCGTTGCCGTCGCAGCGCCGCAAAACGTACAATCGCGCGGACCATATCTTCTTCGGTCGAAAGCGCCAGCGCATCGACGCCAGCGCGCTTGAATGACTCGCGCAGATTTGCCTCGCGCCGCTGAGCCGCCTCGTAAAAGCGCTGCCGAAATCGTTTGTCGCGCGTGTCTACGTACAACTGCTCGCCGGTTTCAGCATCTTCCATGAGCATCAGCCCAAGGTCGGGCAACTCCGTCTCGCGCGGATCCCACAGGCGAATCGCAATCACATCATGGCGCTGGTTGAGCAGCTTCAACGATTGTTCCCAGCCTGGCGCGCTGATGAAATCCGAGATCACAAACACCAGCGAGCGCTGCTTCGCGGCATGCAACCCGGCATCGAGCAGCACGCTCAGGTTCGTGAACGGCGTCTTCGGCGCGGGCTGCTGCTTGAGCAGATCGTTGAGCAGCCGCAGCACCTGTATCCGCCCGCCGCGCGCCGGGATCGTCCGCTCGATGCGGCTGCTGTAAAAAATAGCGCCAACCCGATTTCCATGGCGCGTGAGCAGGCGCGCGATGGTTGTGACAAAGTCGGTCAGCACGGTGCGCTTCAGGCGGTCGAACGGGCCGAAGTCCATCGACGGGCTTAAGTCAAGCAAAAACCATGCAGTGATTTCGCGATCTTCGACGTACTGGCGCACATACGGCGTGTTCATTCGCGCCGTCACGTTCCAGTCGATGTAACGCACGTCGTCTTCGGGCTGGTACTCGCGCAGATCGGCAAAGTCCAATCCATAGCCATAAAACAGGCTGCGGTAGTCGCCTTGCAGCAAGCCATCCAGCCGGCGAATGACCTGCCAGTCGAGGCGTTGCAGGATGCGCTCAGGCGTTGGCGCGGGCGTTGGCGTACTCATGCAGCGGCACCTT
>DASTWM010000357.1:0-3685 GCA_035765855.1 Roseiflexaceae bacterium | reverse complement strand
CTGTTCGCCGTCATGGCAAAGGTGCGTTCGTTCGCGAGCGCCGCTGCTGGCTTGCCAAAACCGGTCGTTGCTCCAAGACCGGCTGCCGCGAGTGCTGCACCTGCGCCGCGCAGGAAGCGACGACGCGCGCCGTTGCGTGCTGCCATTTCCGTCTGCGATAATTGCGTTCGTTCATCATGATTGGTGTTCATGGTGGTGCCTCCTGCTACTGATGAGCCGGGATGCTGGTGCGTTGTATTTCGAGGTGATGTATCGAAGATACACCTGCGCGCGGCGATTGTAAGTGTGCCTCGGTGTGCTTTTCGGATGTGCTTCGGTGTGCTTTCTCGTAAGCACGTTTCGCGTGGCCCTTCGCCGGTGATTCGCGCCGGGCATAGCGCGCTCACGGCTGTGCTATAATTGAAGCGCTTTCATCCCCACCATCCATGCCGCCCCGTGTGCCGTATAACAAGGCAGCCATACGCTCTGCAACGCATGATGCAGCGCACAAACCTGTACTTTGCCCTTGTGCAGCGTTGCACATCCCCGCATCGTCCATTGAAATCAAGCAGCATGAGGAGTAGCGCGCCATGGGCGGCCACCGTGTGTATCGCGAGCGCAAGTATGCGTTCGGTCAGCAGCTTCTGGCGTTACGAACGCAACTAACACTCACGCAAACGCAGCTTGCGGAACAGATTGGCGTTCACCGGCGCAGCGTGCAGAAGTGGGAAGCGGGCGAGTCATACCCAAAGGGCGAAACGCTGCACCGCATGCTTGCGGTTTTCGTGCGCCGTGGGGCGTTTACGAGCGGGCGCGAGCATGCGGAAGCCGCTGCATTCTGGAATCTGGCTGCCGAGGATGGGCCGCACGCGATTGCTCCTTTTGATGCGGCATGGTTCGCCCGCATGCTTCAGGAGGCGGCACCATCCGCCCCCCATGACTCAGCGCACGCGCCCGACACTGCGCTGCTGGTTCCATCGCCGCCATCAGTGCAGCGTTTCATTGACTGGGGCGAAGTTATTAGCGTCCCCACGCTGTATGGCCGTGACAGCGAGCTTGAAACGCTGCACCAATGGACCGTCAACGACCACTGTCAGGTAATCACCATCCTGGGAATTGGCGGGATGGGCAAGTCGAGCCTGGCGATCACCGTTGCCCATCAGGTCGCGCCCGCCTTTGATGTGGTGCTGTTCCGGTCGCTGCAAAACGGCCCGCCGCTCGCGGAGGTGCTCGACCAGGTTATCCGTGCGGTTTCCATCCAGCACGTCACGCCGCCGCACCTCATGACTGATAAAATTGCGCGGCTTGTGCAACTCTTTCGCGAGCACCGCTGTCTCCTCATCCTCGATAACTTCGAAGCACTTCTCCAGGACGGCGCGCTTAGCGGAACGTATCGCGCTGGCTACGAAGGCTACCGCGCGCTGGTGCAGAGCCTCGGTGAGCGTGAGCATGGAAGCTGCCTGATGCTCACCAGCCGTGAGAAACCGGGCGAACTTGGGCCGCTGGAAGGCCGGACTGCGCCAGTGCGCACGCTCCAGCTCACGGGCCTGGACGCGCGTGCATGTCAGCGCATTCTTGAGACCAAGAGTATCAGCGCGACGGCGGCGCACGCGAGCGCGATGGCGCACTTTTACGGAGGAAATCCGCTCGCACTTCAGTTAGTGGCCGAGCCAATTCGCGATCTGTTCGGCGGCGATGTCGGCGCTTTTCTTGCAACCGGCGATGCGTTCTTCAGCGGCGTTGGTACCGTGCTCCAGCAACAATTCACGCGCTCGACGCCCCTGGAGCAAGCCATTTTGCGCTGGCTCGCCATCGAGCGTGAGTTGACCGATGTTGATGCCCTGCTCGCCGATCTCGGCAGTGCAGCGACGCAACGGTCGGTACTCACCGCACTCGAGTCGCTGCGCCGCCGCCAACTGATCGAGCGTGGCCCGGATCAGGCGGGCTTCACGCTCCAGCCATTTATTCTTGAATATCTCAGCGATCAACTGGTGACAACCGTATGTCAGGAGCTTGTCGATGGGCAGATCGCCATCCTGCATGACTATGCGCTTATCCAGGCGACTGCCAGGGAATACGTGCGGCGCAGCCAGGAGCGCCTGATTGCTACGCCTGTGTTGGAGCGATTGCTTGCTGCCTGCGGCGGCACAGACGCGGCGGCACAACGGCTTGTCGCGTTGCTTGCCTCCTGGCGCGGGCAGCCAAAGGTGGAACAGGGGCATGGTCCTGGCAATATCATCAATCTGCTGCGGCTGCTGCGTGGCAATCTCAATGGCCTCGATTGTTCGGACTTGCTGATTACGCACCTGTATCTCCAGGGAACGAACGCCCGCGATGCCGCACTGACGGGCAGCCACCTGGTTCAGGCAGTCTTTGATGAGCCATTTGCCGGCATTGAGGCCATTGCATGCACGCCGGATATGCGCTACCTGGCCGCCGGGACGGTCAATGGTGAAGTATGGGTGTGGGAGGTCGCCACCCGCAACGTTCTCATGGCCGTTCATGAGCATACCAGCGCGGTGGTTGGCCTGGCCCTGTCGGCGGACGGGCGGCGGCTCGCCAGCGGCAGCGGTGATGGCACCGTCCGATTGTGGGAGGTGGACAGTGCGCGTACGCTGGCGCTGTTTGAACATCCGACACTCATCCATAGTGTGGCATTGGCGGAAGATGGGCAATTGCTCGCCAGCGCGGGCGGCGACGGTGTGGTGCGGCTGTGGGATGTGCCCAGCGGCGTTTGCCTGGCCAGCATGGAGGGGCATACGCAAGCGGTCTGGGGCGTCGCGCTCGCGGCGGATGGGCGGCTCCTCGCCAGCGCCAGCTTCGACGGAACAGCGCGGCTCTGGGATCTGTCACTGGTGCGCAACGATCACGCTCAGCCGCCGCGATGCCTGGCAATCCTCCATGGTCATCGCGCAGGGATCTATAGCGTAGCGCTATCAGCCGATGCGCGCTTGCTCGCCACTGGCAGCGCCGATCGCAGCGTGCGGGTCTGGGCTCTGCCGGCGGTGTTCAACGGAGTGGAGCAAGAGGCCGCCTGCATAGCGATTCTGGAGGGTCACACCGACACGGTTCGCAGCGTTGCGCTCTCGCCGGATGGGCATTTCGTCGCCAGCGGCAGCGGTGACGGCACGGCGCGACTGTGGAATGTTCACACCCACGCATGTGTAACACCCTTTGAAGGCCACACCAGCGCCGTCTGGAGCGTTGCCCTCTCTGCGGACGGGCAACTGCTGGCCAGCGGGAGCACAGATGGCACGGCACGACTGTGGGACGTGCGGAGTGGCACGAGTCAGATGATCCTGAACGGTCGTACGAACGCGGTGGTGGGCGTAGCGCTCGCCCCGGATAGCGGAATGCTCGCCAGTGGCGGCATGGATGGGACGGTGCAGTTGTGGGATGTACCGACCGGAACCAGCCTGGCTACCCTGCACGGCCACTCCAATATGGTGGTCGGTACGTCGTTCTCACCAGACGGCCAGCGCCTCGCCAGTGGCAGCGCCGACGGAACGGTACGGCTGTGGGATACGCGGCGCGGCGTGTGTCTGGCCACGCTGGCGGGGCACACCAATGTGGTGCGGAGCGTCGCATGGTCGGCTGATGGCCGTCTGCTGGCCAGCGCCAGCTATGATGGAACCATCCGGCTGTGGGACACGGCGGTGGCGCTGCATGATGGCCCGGGGAGCGCTGCGTGCCTCGCGACTCTACA
>DASTWM010000356.1:0-21889 GCA_035765855.1 Roseiflexaceae bacterium | reverse complement strand
GTCCAGATCAGCTTGACCGGCACGCCCGCGCCGCGCGCCAGCCGCGCTGCTTCAATGGCGGCTTCGCCGGTGTGCTTGCCGCCGTAGCCGGAGCCGGTGTCGGGCACAATCACGCGAATCTGCTCTTCGGGCATGCCAAAGATGTTCGCCAGCTCGGTGCGGACACCGAACGGGCGCTGCGTGCCGGTCCAGACCGTCAGCTTGCCGTCATGCCACTCGGCCAGCGCGGCACGCGGCTCCAGCGGCGCATGGGCGATGTAGGCGTGCGTGTAGGTATGCTCCAGCACATGGTCGGCGGAGTCCAGTCCGGCTTCAAGCGCGCCTTGCTCGAAGCTCTGCGGCCCGCCGCGCTGGCCCGGCTCGACCGGCGGCGCAGGGTGCTCGCGCAGGTAGCCGAACAGGTCGCGCATGGACACCTGCTCGGTGGTGTTCCATTCGGCCTGAATGGCGTTGAGAGCCTCAGTGGCGCGGGCGCGGCGCGGCGCAACCACGCCGACGAAATCGCCGTCGCGCACGACGCGCACGCCGGGCATGGCCTCAGCCGCGCTGGTGTCAATTGATTTCAGCGTCGCACCGAACGTGGGCGGGCGCAAGACTTTGCCGTATTGCATCCCAGGCCGCGCGATGTCGGGCGTGTACTGGTGCGCGCCAGTCACCATGGCGTAGCCGTCAATCTTGCGCTGCGACATGCCAGCGACGGCCCATTCGGTTGCAGGCGTGACCGGCGCGTTGTCGTCGAAGCGCTGCGTGAGCGGCTGGCCCTGCGTCAGTTCGCCATAGCGTATTGTGCGCCCGGTCGGTGCGTGCGTGATCGCGCCATCCGCAGCGCTGAGTTCGCAGCGCTCCACATGCCAGTGTTCGGCGGCCATACCGACCAGCGCCTCGCGCGCTGTAGCAGCTACTTTGCGCAACCGCGAGGCCATGAGCGGCGTGGTCTGGCTGCCAAACGTGCCAGGATCGAACGGCACAAGATCGGTGTCGGCCATGACCATGTGAATCGCGTCGAGCGGCAGGCGCAGTTCGTCGGCCACGGCCTGCGCGAGCGAGGTGCGAATGTTCTGGCCGACCTCGGTCTTGCCGGTGAACACCGTCACCGTGTTGTCGGCGGCGATATGCAGCCAGTCGCACACCAGTGTGTCGTCAAGCTCCTCGACTGAGGCTGGCCGCCCGCGCCTGCCCGATTGGTTTTCGTCAAGGCGATTTATTTTGTCATCGCTCATGGCTGGCCTCCGCGCTTGCTAGTTCGGCGGCCTGCTGAATCGCCTTGACGATGCGCGAGTAGGCACCGCAGCGGCAAATGTTGCCCTGCATGAACGCCACAATCTCAGCGACGCTCGGTGAGCTATTTTGCTGGAGCAGCCCGACGCCGGACATGATCATGCCGGGCGTGCAGTAGCCGCATTGCAGTGCGTCCTGATCGAGAAACGCCTGCTGGAGCGGGTGTAGTTCGCCGTTCTGCGCCAGCCCTTCAATCGTGAGCACCTGCTTGCCCGCCACGGCGCTCACGGGCGTGATACATGCGCGCATCGGCTGACCGTCCACCAGCACGGTACACGCGCCGCACTGGCCTTCGCCGCAGCCGATCTTGCTGCCGGTCAGGCCGAGCTGTTCGCGCAACACGTTGAGCAGCGTGTCGCCCGCGTCATCGATCTCGCATGTCGCGCCATTGACATCAATCGTAGTGAACATGATATTGCTCTCCGCTCCTGGCCTGCGCTTCGGCGGGATGCCGGGCGTAGGTCACTGGCGTTGTACCGACAACATGCTTGAAATCTTTGATGAAATGCGCCTGATCGAAATAGCCGAGGTCCAGGGCCAATCGCGGCCAATCGACCGGCTCGTCTGCATGCAGGCGCGCGGCGGCTTCGCGCAGGCGGCACTGCTTGATCACCCATTTCGGACTGACGCCGACGGATTGCCTGAACATGCGCTGCAACGTGCGCGCGCTCATGTGAAAGTGTCTGGCAACTTCGTCAACTTTCCTGATCGTCTGGCTGGCGGCGATGTGATTCACGATCTGGTTGATGCATTCAACCTGCGGGTCGGGCGCGGGCAGATGGGCGCGCAGCATGTCTTCCACGATGTCGATCATGGCCGGTGCGTCTGCTGCGGCAAGCACCTGCGCCTCCAGCATGGCGCTGTCGACGGCGAATACTTCCTCCAGGCGCATGGTGCAATTTGTCAGGCGCGCAACTGGCATGTTCACAAACGGGTAAAAGCCGCCCGGACGAAACTTCACCCCGAACACGCGGCCCTTGCCCGCAAGCACATGCGCGGATTTGCCATCTGCGATGCCGTAAATCAGCGTTTTGCCGCGCTCAAACACCATGTTGACGCAGGGGTGCGAAACGACCTCCTGCGTGTAGGGCGGCTGGCCGCGCAAATCCCAGGTGATAATCCAGTAGCGCAGCACGAACGCGCCGATGTCGTGCGACGGCGCATGGCGCGCAAGCTGAAACTTGGTTGTGCTGGCCTGCGGATTCAAGATACCTGTCGGTTGTTGGCTATCAATTGTTTGCATGATGTCCACTCATTCAGCGATCAGGCGGCGATCATAGCACAAAAATGCTATTCTGGCGTATTTTTACAATACGGTGCGCCGCGAACATGCTATCGTACATGTAAAGAAATTACAATGTATACCACGCGAGCGGTAGAAAGGATCGCGCATGAGCATGCATGCAGCCGGCACATACGAGACGACCAGTTGGGAAGAAAACGCCTACGATGAGTACGGCGAAGGTCGCAAGCTGACGCGCGCGCACGTCAGTGCCGTTTTTCAGGGAGATATTCAAGGGTCAAGCACGCAAGAATATCTCATGAGCTACGGCACCGATGCTGTGCAGTATATCGGCATGGAGCGGGTGGTCGGCAGCCTGGGCGGGCGTTCGGGGAGCTTCGTGCTGCAACACAACGGCACGGCCATCGGCAACAGGCTGTCATGCGACTGGAACGTGGTGCCCGGTTCTGGCACAGACGCGTTGGCCGGGCTGCGTGGCGCGGGCGGCTACACATGGAACGGCGAGGAAGGCCAACAGGCGCACTACACGCTTGAGTACGATTTCGACGATGCGGCGGGGTGAGCAATACGCTGACGAATGTATGAAGGGCGGCAGGTACTCACATGCCCAGCGCTTCGACCTCCAGGCGAAAGGCGCGAAAGACGCGGGCGAGGTCGGCGGGTGTGTAGTGCGCGTTCAGGCCGCTGGGATTTGGCAGCACCCAGACGATTGTGCTGCCAATCGGCTCGGGCTGGCGACCAAACGCAGCGCGCGGCTGATCGAAGGCGACGCGGTAGGCGCTGACGCCGAGCACCGCCAGCACGCGCGGCGTGTAGCGCGCCAGCTTGTCATGGAGGCGCTGCCGTCCCGCGCGCAGCTCGTTTTTGGTCAGTTCAGCGGCGGTAGCCGTTGCGCGCTCGACAATGTTGGTGATGCCGTAGCCGTAGGTGAGCAATTCCTGCTCCTCGGCGGGACGCAGCAGGCGCGGCGTGAAGCCGGCCGCATGGATGGCGGGCCAGAAGCGGTTGCCGGGCCGCGCGAAGTGAAAACCGGTCGCGCCGGAGTACAGGCCGGGATTGATGCCGCAGAACAGCACGCGCAGATTGGGCGCGATCACATCCGGCACGGTCTTGTTGACCGACGCGAGCAGGTCGGCGTTGGTTGGCTTGCAGGAATTGTTCATCAGCGCGTTAGAGTCAGCCGCTGCGCCACCGCGCCCAGGCGATCAAGCGCCGCGCGCACTTTCTCCGGCTCGTACCCAAGCGTGATGCGCAGGTGCTGCTCCGCGCCCATGAAGCCGCCCGGCGCGAACAGTACCGACGCTTCCTTGCGTACACGCTCGGCTAAAGCGAACGACGAGAGCGGCAGGTTGTAATGCACAAAGGCGATGCTGGTCGCCTCTGACGGCTGCACATCGAACAGGCCACGCTGCTCGGCCAGCCATGCGTCGAGCACCTGCCAGCCAGCGCGGGCAAGCTGCTTCTGCCGGTCGAGCAGGGTGCGGCGCTTTTCCGGCTGCAAGGCAATCGTCGCCAGCGTCATGCTCGGCGCGGCGGCAGCGATCACCGCGTATTCATGCCGCCGCCACAATGCCTCGATCACATCCGGCTGCGCCACAGCCCAGCCGATCCGCAGCCCGCTGAGGCCATATGCTTTCGACAGGCTGTTGGTGCAGATCAGCCGGTCGTACATGCCCCAGAAGGTCGGCGTTTCCTCGTCCTGGTTGCGCTCGGTGCCGCGATACACCTCGTCGGCGTGCAGCCACGCGCCGACCCGCGCGCATGCGCCGACGATGCGCTGCATCTCCTCGCGCGTCAGAATCGTGCCGGTCGGATTGTTGGGATTGACGATCGCGACCAATTTGGTGCGCGGCGTGACCAGCGCATCGAGCGCGGCGAGATCGAGCCGCCAGCCGCGCGCTGGGTCGAGCGGCAGTTCTTTGACGACGCAGCCGGCATTGTGGGCCAGCCCCCACACCTGGCGGTAGCCAGGCGACATGACCACAACCTCATCGCCCGGCTGGAGCAGCGTGCTGCACACCATGCTGTTGGCCTGCGCCGCGCCGACGGTGACAAGCACATGCTCCGCGCCGACGTTTGGATACAAGGCGGCGATCCGCTCGCGCAGCGGGCGCGTGCCGTTCACTTCCGGGTAGAACAGCCCGGTGCCGAGCAACGCCTCGACCTCATCTTCGTCGAGCCACGCGCGCGTGGTGACGCATTTGACGCTGCTATCGGCAAGGTTGTACTCAACGGTATGCTCGAACTGCGATTGATAATATTCAAGTTCAAAGGGAACGAAGGCGCGCGGGCTGATCATGGGCAGGTTCCTTTCAACGTGGCTCATTCATGGCAGAAGCATTATAGCGGCTTCTCACGTTCCAAAGAATGTCACAATTTCGCGCACTGTGCGCGGGTGGTTCATCATCCACGTGTGGCAGTCCGGCACTTCCACAAAGCGCGCCATGTGCGGCAGCCGCGTTTCGCGCACGGCTACGGTGCCATCGCTCGGCTCGTGAAGAAATGTCGCACTCAGCAGTGAAGTAGGATTGCGCACGTCAAGTGCTTTGGTGCCAGCGATTACCAACGTTGGCACAACAGGCAGCGCGCATGTTGCCTGGAGATACGCTGGATCGCGGAGTTCCTGCGCTGCCGGGCCGAGCACAGCGCTCAACAGCGGGTTGCCGAGCAGGCGCTGCGCTACGATAGAGCCGTTGTTCGGCGGCGCGATCATGGCAATCTTGCCGAGTTGCGGCAGCGCTTCGAGGGCAAGCAGCCGCCGCAGCACCATGCCGCCCATGCTGTGAGTAACGAAATGGATGCAATCCGCATGCTGCGCCACGATGCTGTACGCATGATGCAGTTGGCGCGCGGCGTCAGTAAGCGTCTGGCGCGTGCTGCGGTACGCCCAATTCACCACCGGGTAGCCGACATGACGCAGCGAGCGCGCCATAGTTTTTAGTGAGGACTGGTGACGGCCCAGGCCGTGTACGAGCATGACGGTTGGCATCTGGCGCATGAGATGATTCCTCGAATGCTGTTCGCGTACCGAGCCAATTCCAAAGCGTACTACACATTCGTGCATGGTACGCCAGAACCGGGTTGCTGGCAATGGAATTGAACACATAGTGCGCAGCTTTACGAAGAAATCATCCACACACGTATCAAAATTGCTTCCTAAAAGTATGGCAATAATGATTTTCGTGTGGTATACTTATTGTATGTTAACCAGCATGTCGCCCTGCGAGATTTTCGTTTTGGCCTCTTCGTTTCTCCTCTTCACGCGCCAACGCTTTCAGGACATCGTTTTGGAATGAGGTGTTTGCGGGTGTGAAGATGAAGTATGACTTCCCATCTCATCTGCGCAGCGAATAGGTTTGGTCTAACACGTTGATTATGGCAGTAACTCATGCGAGGCGCTGCCCAGAGATTCTGTCGCACGCGAGGTGCGCAGAGGAGGACAAGTAGTTATGTACGTGAAGTTGTTCGTTGGTAACTTGCCGTGGAGCGTTGCGGACGCCGATTTGGAAGAGTTGTTTAGCGATTACGGCGAAGTCCAGAGCGCCCGCGTGATTACCGACCGCGACACCGGCCGTTCGCGTGGTTTTGGCTTCGTTGAGATGGAAGCTGATGATGTTGCTACTGTGATCAGCGGGACGAATGGCCGCGAGATCAACGGTCGCCCGATTCGCGTGAACGAGGCAGAAGAGAAGAATGATCGGCGCAGCTCCGGCCCGCGCGGTGGTGGTGGCGGTCGTCGCTACTAAAAGCTGAGTCAATCTTGCTGGATAGACGAGTCAGCCGTTCGCGGCTGGCTCGTTTGTGCATGTGAAGCGCTTTTTTCTGGCAGTGTATGGCATTGCTTGTGCAACTCCCATGCACAGACGGTATCTGTTTCTGCTGAGGAAAAGGAGGGTTCGATGCTTCATGTTGTAACGCGAAATTGGTGGATGCTGGCGCTGCGTGGCTTTCTGGCGATTCTGTTTGGCGTGCTGGCCTACCTTGTGCCCGGCGCGGCGATCTACGCGCTGGTATTGCTGTTCGGAGCCTATTCGTTTGTCGATGGCATTGTCGCGGTGGTTGCTGGCATCCGCTCGTACGGCGAGCGCGATCGCTGGTGGGCGCTGGTGATCGAAGGCCTCGCCGGGATTGTCATTGGTATTATTACGTTTTTCTACCCCGGTATTACCGCGCTGGTGCTGCTGTACTTCATCGCGGCATGGGCGCTGATCACGGGCGTGCTGGAGATCGTCGCCGCGATTCGGCTGCGCAGGGAGATCAAAGGCGAGTGGCTGCTGGCGCTGGCAGGCGTGGCATCGCTGCTGTTTGGCGTGCTGCTGCTGGTGCTGCCAAGTGCAGGCGCGCTGGCGCTGATCTGGCTGATTGCGGCGTATGCAATTGTGTTTGGCGTACTGCTGCTGATTCTGGCCTTCCGCCTGCGCAATGCGGTGAGTGATGTGAGCAGCACCACGGGCATGGCAGCATAGCTCCCATGATTCACCTGTATTTACGCGTTGCGGTCGTTCGCCAGTATCCATTCCACAAGCTCGATCACACCCGCGCCGCGCGCACCCTGCGTCACCATGGCGGCCTGCGCCTTCAGCGCGGGCAGCGCGTTCGCCACCGCCACGCCGAGGCCACAGGCACCGAGGAAATCGGCGTCGTTCTCCGCGTCGCCGACGGCAACGACCTGCTGCGAGGCAATGCCAAGCTCGCCAAGCGCGTGCGCCAGCCCGCTGGCTTTGTTGATGCCAGTCGGCAGAACCATGACCGCGCCTTTGTTGAGAATGACGTGCAGATCGAGATTCTGCGCGCGGATAACGTCTTTCACGGTTTGGCCGTGCGGCTTCACGGTCGCCACAATCACGCGCCCGACCGCGAGCGGCGCGACGCCACGCTCCCGAAGCGCGGTAATGAATGCATCAGGCGGTCGCTCGCCGAGCGGCTGCGCGCTGGCGCTGTCCGGCCAATAGAGCAGCGCGCCGTTCTCGGCCACCACGCAATCGAACAGCCCAATCTGCGGAAACACGCGCAAAAGGTCTGGCAGGTGCCGTCCGGTGACTAACAGCAGGCGGCGACCAGCAGCTTTGAGTCGTGTGAGTGCCTCAACAGTGAGCGCATCCACAACGCCGTCCTGGGCCAGTGTCCCATCGTAGTCGGTTGCCAGTGCGAGATAGTGCATAGTTGCTCCTGTAGCTGTTTCGGCGCATGATACCGCACGTCGAGTTCAACCGAAGAATGGGATTTGCGAAAATCATCGTTAGCCTGTGCTGTAGCGGTGCTCACCACACTTCGCCTGCGCGCCATTCTACGGAAAGCGGCGCATCAAGGTCGATTTCGGGCGTGCGCGGCAACCGCAAAATCATGGCTTCCTCTTCCGGCGTGGCAATGATGCCCTCCGCCGTGCGAGCACTCAGCGGGCCGCGCCAAAGTTCCCACCCAAGCCGCTCGTACAACCGATACTGCGCCGGTGACAAACCTCCAATGTCGAAATCGGCAATCTGGGCCTGAAGCGTCTGCATCACCGCAGTTGCCAATCCACGTCGCTCATATGCTGGCGCGGTCGCGACGCCTTCCACATAGGCGGTGCGCAGCAGCGGCCCCGCGCCCACCTGAAGCCAGCGCGTTATCCATAGCGCATGGCTCACGATCTGCCCGTCCATGGACGCAAGCACATGGATCGCAGCTGTACATGCCTCAAGAAAGGGCGCGTAATCGCAGTGAAAGGCATCTGAACATAACCTCAGCACTTCGGCGCGATCAGATATTCCAAGGGCATGCTGCGAAATAACGCGAATTGTTGCTTCCGTTGACATACGTTGCGCTCTGTCCATTCATGCCAGCTAATACAAGGCCATCGAACGCCAATCAGGCGGCAGCAAGTGTTCTTCATCGATATGTAACGAGAATCGCCCTCATGCGGTTTGGATGCCGAATAATTGTAGCATGCCTCCCTGTTCCACAGGTCTTGACTAAGCCCGCCATGTAAAAAGCGTGAGTACTATGCCAATTTAGTACCAAAGTCCACTGTTGGTTAAAGGATTTTAACTATATCATGCGTACTGTTCCTTGTCATACTATAAGCACCAGGTCATTGTGTCGCTTCGGCAGCGGGGCTGTTGTAGCGCGGCTTGGTATTGCTTGTGTATGTCTGCCCCAGGAGAGGAAAACCGTTCATGCAATTCAACGTACTCAGTTCTGCCGCGAATCAGAATCAACGGATGGCATGGTACTGGAAGCCCCTACGCGAAGTTGCATTAAGCTGGTCGTTCATCGCCGGTGATGTTTCGTCTACGATCATCCCCGCCACACTGTTCCTCACTGCTGCCTGGCATAGTCAGGATGGTTCCCCGGGTTCATGGTTTCAAGCGGCTGCGCGCGGCCTCATTTACTTCTGGCTTTACATTTACACGTTTTGTCTGTCAAACCAGATCGCGGGGCTTGAAGAAGATCGCATCAACAAGCCACACCGCCCGATCGTGCGCGGCGTCGTTTCATTAAAAGGGGCGCGGCGGCGCTGGCTATGGAGCATGCTGGCGTTTACCATGGTTGGCTGGCTCTTCGGAGTGTGGCCGTGGACGTTGCTGTGGCAGTTTGTCACAATCCTGCATAACTTTGCCGGGTGTGCAAAGCACTGGTTTGGAAAAAACATTATCATGGCGTTCGGCATTGTTTCGGAGCTTGGCGCGGCCTGGGAAATTGTGCGCCCGATGACGCCGCTCGCATGGCTGTGGGTGCTGACCATTGCCGTCGCGATTTTCGTGCTGGTGCCAACCCAGGACTTGCGCGACATGGAAGGCGACCGCCAGACCGGGCGGCGCACCATCCCGTTAGCCATCGGGGAGCAATCCGCGCGGATCGTCCTCGCCGTGTGTTTCGCGTTCATGCCCTTGATCATTCACTTCTGGCTGATCATGCCGCTGGGCCTGACCACTGGCGCGCTGGTGTGCGACGCCCTGCTGGCTGGCATGAGTTTGCTGATTAGCTGGCGGCTGCTGTTCCTGCGCTGGCCGCGCGCCGATCACCACACTTATTTATTGTTCACGTACTGGTATTGCATGCTATTATTCAGTGCCATCGTCGTGATGTAACCAAGGATGAACGTATGACATCAACCGCTAACAAACAGGCAACCGGCAAAGCAGATGTCACGCATTTGCTCGCGCTTGGCTCGTTCCGCAACTGGCTGCGGCTCGCGCGCAGGAATGGCGTGGATCGCGCGTTCTGGCGACGGGCGCTGTTCATCACGGCGGTCAGCGCGCTGACGGCACCGCTGCGGCTGTATGAGCGGGCGCGCTACAACCGCGCGGTCGACCGCGCGCCGATCACGCAGCCGCCGATTTTCATTCTGGGCCACTGGCGCAGCGGCACGACCAACCTGCATTACCTGATGTCGCAAGACCCGCAGCTTGGGTATATCACCATGTTTCAGATGGTGGCACCCGACATGCTGTTCGTCGGCGAGCGGGTGATCAAACCAGCATTCGCCAAAGTCACGCCGACCAAGCGCCCGATCGACAATTTGCCGCTTTCGATTGATGGCGCGCAGGAGGAAGAGTTCGGCCTTGCGACCATGTCGCCGCATTCGTTTTATCACTGCTGGTTTTTCCCGCGCCAGATGGAGCATTATCTGCAAACATATGCCGTGTTCAGCAACACCGCGCCGCAGGTGGTGGCCGAGTGGAACAGGCACTATCTGCACCTGCTGCGCAAAGCGACGCTCAACATGGGCGGCAAGCGGCTGTTGATCAAGAATCCTACGAATACCGGGCGCATCAGGCAGTTGTTAGAGCTGTTCCCTGACGCGAAGTTTGTGAACATTGTGCGCGATCCGTACCGCGTGTTTCTTTCCATGCGTTACATGGTGACAGTGAACTACAATTCGCTACAGCTACAGGCGATCACGCCCGAGCAGATCGAGGAAAATGTTTTACACATTTACGAAGAAGTGATGCAGCAGTACCTGCGCGACCGGGCGCTGATCCCGCCGGAAAATCTGGTGGAAGTGCGCTTTGAGGATCTGGAGCAGGCTCCGCTGGCTGAAGTGGAGCGCGTGTATACGCAGCTTGGGCTGCCGGGGCTTGCAGAGGCGCGGCCCGGCTTCCAGACGTATGTTGATTCGCTGCGCGGCTACAAGAAGAATCCCCTCAATCTATCGGATGCGGACATCGCCAGGGTGAACGAGCGCTGGGGCTTTGCGTTCGACGCATGGGGCTACGAGCGCCAGATTCCGGGTGCAAGTGCGCACGAGGCCGCACCGCATGATCTGCTGTCAAACGCGGTTGGGCAGTAGTCGCGGACACAAGCGCACAATCCATTCGTTCCATGGTGTCGATGGGTGTCGGATGCTACTCGCGCTGCACAAGAAAGGTCGCCCTGCGGCTGTCATGCGGAACAACGTCATGACCCTTCAGAACGACCTTTCTGCGCGCTGTGGTTGCCCGCCCAACGAGTTGCCCATCAGCCGCCGCACGCGCTGGTAGTGGTTTCAAAATGGTAATGATCTCGTATTCCCTGGTTCCCACGAGTTCCTTCAGTTCTCACAGTTCCCTACCCTTTCACGAGCGCCGCCGCTCCCATGCCTGTGGATTGACCATGGTGGTCGGGCGCTCGCCGCGCAGCGCCATGCCGACCTGTTCGCAGGCCATGATCTGCATGCGCACCACGCTGGCCTCGGTGTACGAGCCGATGTGCGAAGTGCAAATCGTATTTGGCAGGCTGAACAGCGGGTGATCGGCGGCGGGCGGCTCGGGGTCGTACACGTCCAGCCCGGCACCGGCCAGGTGTCCCGATTGCAGCGCCTCGACCAGCGCGGCCTCGTCGATGATTGCGCCGCGCGAAACATTGATCAGGTAGCTGCCGGGCTTCATCTGCGCCAGCGTGTCGGCGTTGATCAGGCGGTACGTTTCTGGAATCGACGGGCAGTGAATCGAAACGACATCAGCGTTCGACAGCAGTGCCTGGAGCGAAGGCACAAGCTCGACGCCGAGCGCGGCGGCGCGTTCCGGCGCGGCGAACGGGTCGTAGGCTTGCACGCGCATGCCCAGCACGCGCGCGATTTCGGCCACGCGCCCGCCGATTCGCCCCAGCCCAACCAGGCCAAGCGTCGCGCCGACCGCTTCCAATCCCTTCGGGAGCGTGCCATAGGGCGGAAAGCCCGCGCCAGAGCGCAGCACGCGGTCGCTGGTAGATACCTGTTTGATCAAGTTCATCATCAGCGCCACGGCATGCTCGGCGGTCGATTCGGTCGGGCCGTCGGGCGTGTTGATCACCAGAATGCCGCGCTCGGTGGCGGCATCGGCGTCGATGCAGTCCACGCCGATGCCGGTGCGGGCGATGATCTTCAAGCGCGGGCCGATCCGATCCATGACCGGGCCGTTCAGCACCATGGTGCCGCTGACAATGATCGCATCGTAGGCCGCCGCTTCGTTGTACCATGCGTCAAGGTTCTTGCTTGAACTGGTGACGACATTCGCCACCGGCTCAAGGAAGGCGAGCGCCTCCGGCTGAAATTGGCTGTGGGTCCAAACGGTAGCTTTGCTCATTGCATTCCTCTATTTTGCTCAATTGACGATTGAACCACAGAGACGCGGAGATTGCGGCGTTAGAAGTCTACATTCTCTGCGCCTCAGCGGTTTAGTAAAAGCAACTTCGCCAGATTGCCGCCTTTGATTTTCGCGCGATCGGCTTCCGCCCAGTGGCTGAGATGCGCGTCGATGATGCCCGGCGTGTCGCCGCCCCAGACCAGCCGCTCCGGCCCGAATGTGTCGGCAAGCCTGCGAATGAACGGCTGAATGTCGAGATACGGCGCGGCCTCTCGCGAAACGTAGCCGAATCCCGACAACTTCATGGACACATTGTTGCAGCTCGCCAAATCCAGCACATTGGCGTACTCGACAATCGTGCCGAATTGCGGCTCGCCAAGATGATCGATCAGCACCGGCACATCTGGATATTGGTCGATGAGTCGTGCGGCAGAGGCGGCGTAGTTCGGGCCGATGTGCAATTCCACGATCAAGCCGAGCTCCGCAGCCGCATGCCATAACGCCCGCACGCCTGCATCCTGAAAACTGTCGAGGTACTGCTCCTTGCCGCGATGCGCATGGAAGCGCAGGGCGACGATACGCGGCTCTTGCGCGATCAGTGCGGCGAGCTTGCGCGGCGCGGCGGGATCTTTCGGATAGAACAGGCACACGCCACGCAGCCGCTCCGGCTCGCGCTGCAAGCAATCGAGCAGCAGCCGGTGATCGTCGCCATATGGCTCTGGGTGAACGATCACCGCCCGGTCGATGTGTTCCTGATCCATGCGCGCCAGATACTCCGCCAGCGGATCGTCGGAGCGCATGGACACATCCGGCACGTAGGCCGCCTGGGGATGCAATGGATAGCGTTGCACATCATGGCTGAACATGTGTGCGTTCCACTCGATGACCATGTTTTTCGCTTTCACATCACAGAGGCACAGAGGACGCAGAGCTTCTGTCATTCTAGCTCTGTGCTCTCTGTGTTGCTGTGGTGCATACTACTCAAACCACGTCGTGCCGGGATACTGGTGCTCGCGCGCGACGGTCTCGTTCAACTCCAAACCAATGCCGGGCCGGTCGGTCATGGCGATGTAGCCGTTCTGGATAATGTCTTCCTGATCGGTGGTGATCGTCTTCCAGTAATCGCGGTGCAGCCAGTGGAACTCCAGCACCAGGAAATTCGGCACCGTCGCGCAGACCTGCGCCGAAGCCATGGTGCCGATTGGCGACGAAACGTTGTGCGGCGCAAACGGCATGTAATAAATTTCGGCCATGTTCGCGATCTTGCGGCACTCCGACAGGCCGCCACACTTCGGAATATCGGGCATGATAATGTCCACTGCCTGCTGCTCGATCAGCTCGCGGAAGCCATGCCGCAGGTACAGGTTTTCGCCCGCGCAGATCGGTGTACTGGTCGACCGTTTAACCTCGCGCATGGCGGCGATATTTTCCGGCGGCACCGGCTCTTCCAGCCACAGCAGGTGAAACTGCTCCAGATCCTTGACCAGGCGGATCGCGCTGGTCACGTCCAGGCGCGTATGTACGTCGGCGGCGACGTCGATATCCGGGCCGGCCGCGCGCGTCACCATCTCGACCAGTTCGACCATTCGGTTGTGCTCCCACGGGTCGGCGGTGTAATTGAAGCGATCCTTCACCACCCCGCCACCACGCCGGTAGTCGCCGGTGTACGCGCCAATGTCGACATCGATTTTCAGCGCGGTAAAGCCCCGCTCAGCGACCTGCTCGACAACCCGCTTAATCTCGTCGAACTCCATGCTCGGCTCGACCTGGCAATCGGCATAGACGCGGATTTTGTCGCGGAACTTGCCGCCCAACAATTCATAGATCGGCACGCCGAGCGCCCGGCCCTTCAAGTCCCACAGCGCGATCTCGATGCCCGTCAGCGCCGTAATCAGCGCGCCCGCCGTGCCGCCATCGAAGACATGGCCGCGCCGCAGTTCTTCAAAGATCGCATCGATCTCGAACGGATCGCGCCCGATCAGCTTGGGGCGCAGGTAGTGAATAATCGCAATGGCCTGCATGCCGCCATGAACGCACTCGCCAAGTCCTGTGATTCCCTCATCCGTCTCGATTCTGACCCACAGGTGCATGCCGTGCCCGCTTGTTGCGGCCGTTTTTACCGATGTGATTTTCATGGTTGCCTCTTTGCTTGTTGGTTCGCATCTTCACGAACATCTTCGTTTACGCATGGTTGCTTACCGGGGTACCGAGGAAGCGCCGCGATCATACCACAGTTCCCGCTGCTCCCCTGCATGCATTATAGTTGTAATTTTAGTACAAGTTTGCATAAAAATTGTGCTATAATGGTCAAGTAGCCCACGTCAAGTAAGTAAAGATGCCCACTGTTGGACCACGCTGAAACAAAGGAGTACCAAGCATGGAACAGGATGAGAAGTTTCCACAGTTGACTCGTCGTGCGTTTCTGCGCGCCGCAATGACTGGCGCAAGCGCCGCGTTACTTGCCGCATGTGGCGGAACATCCACGCCAGAGCCTGCAACCAACTCTGGCACAGGTGCCGCTGCCGCGACGAGCGCGCCAGCGGCTGAGGCGGCGACGAGTGCGCCAGCGGCAGCGGCGGCGACGAGCGCGCCAGCGGCTGAGGCGGCAACCAGCGCGCCAGCCGCCGCGTCCGGCTCAAACGGCAAGTTTGTTGTGCTCCAACGCCAGGAATATTTCCAGGCAGTTGAGACCAAGTTCCGCCAGGAAGTGACCGATTTTGCCAAGAGCAAGGGCGCTGATCTGGACATCTCAACGGTCAATCCAGAATCGTTTGGCGATTTCACGGCCAAAATGCAGGCGGCGGTGCAGGCCGGCAATCCACCCGACCTGGCGTATCAGACCAATGTGAGCCCTCAGCAGTTGTACTTCCTCGACACGCTTGAGGATGTCACCGATGTTGTTGATGAACTCGTCAAGATGTATGGCGAGATCGTGCCGCCGACCGCTGCGATGAATGCCAAGATTGATGGCAAGTGGTGGGCCGTGCCATTCTTCAGTCAAACGGGTTCGTGGTTTGCGCGGAAAGATGCATTTGAGGCTGCCGGTATTGACTACAATACCCTCGACACGATGGATCAACGCCGCGACGCTGCGCTCAAGATTTCCGATCCGGCCAAGGAAATGTGGGGCTGGGGCATGACGGTCAACAAGAGCGGCGATGGCAACGGCCTGATCATCACGGCAATTCAGGCTTTTGGCGGCCATGTCGTCGATGATAGCGGCAAGAAGGTAACCTTCAACTCGCCGGAGACGGTCAAGGCGGTGCAGTGGCTGGCCGAAATTTACTCAAGTGATAAGTACAAGCCCATGCTTCCGCCGGGCGTCGGGAGTTGGACCGACACCAGCAACAACGAGGCATATCTGGCTGGCAAGGTTGGCATGACAGTTAATCAGTTAAGCGTCTATGCCAAGGCCAAGCAGGATAAAAATCCAGTGCTTGAAAAGACTGCGTTGATGCAATTCCCCGTCGACCCGCAGGGTGTGCGCCTCGGCGGCGGAGCGAGTGGCTGGTTCCATATTTTCAAGGGCGCGAAGAACGTCGATCTGGCGAAGGAAGCCATTTTGTACCTGGTGAAGCCAGAAAACCTGATTCCGCTGGTGCAGGAAGGTGGTGGCCTGGTGCTTCCCGCCTACAAGAACCAGTGGACAGATGACGTGCTCAAGATCGATCCGAACTTCCCGACCTTGCAGAAAATTATCTTCGAGAGCACCAAGTACACCGGCTTTTCCTACCCCGCGCAGCCAAATCCCGCGACGGCAGCAGCGGAGGCGTCGGGCTTTCAGAGCGAGATGATGTCGAACGTCATCAGCGGTAAAATGACGGCTGAACAGGCTGTCAAGGATGCAACCGACAAGATCGTGCGTATCTTTGAAGAACTGGGCCTGCCACAGAGTTAATGCGTGTATGACGGACGACCGGCGACGAAGCGTTCCTTTCGGCGCGCTTCGTCGCCTTGTCACTATCTGATACCAAAGGGGGACTGCATGGCAAGACACGTCAGCGGCGAGGCAGCACCTACGCTTGGACGCGCGCCACAGCGTCGGGTTAAGCGCATGGAAATGCTATTAGGGCCTGATTGGAAGGTTGCTCTGCCTTTCGTCCTGCCAATGGTGATCCTGATGGTCGGGCTGATTTTCTGGCCGTTCATCAACGCCATTCTGATTAGTTTCACAACGCGATCGATTACCCGAACCGACCAGTGGGTTGGCCTGGCAAATTACGTCCGCCTGTGGAGCGATCCGGATTACCGCTCGACCGTAAACAATACGGTTGTGTTTACGGTTGCCTCAATTGTGAGCAAGCTGATCATCGGCATGATGATTGCATTGCTGCTGAACAGCCGCATCCCACTCCGCAATGTGCTCACGGGCATTATGCTGCTGCCATGGATTGTGCCGGAAGTGGTGACAGCGATGGCATGGCGCAGCATCTACGATCCAATCTTTGGCGGCCTCAATCCGATGCTTCAGGCGCTTGGTTTGATCCATCGCCGCGTGGCATGGCTGGCTGAGCCGAACCTGGCAATGCCAAGCGTGATTGCTGTCAACATCTGGAAGGGCATTCCATTCTACACCATGCTCTTGCTGGCCGGCTTGAAAGCGATCGATAAAGAGTTGTATGAAGCCGCCGAAGTGGACGGCGCGACGGCAATTCATCGCTTTCGCTACATCACGCTGCCCGGCCTGAAATACGTGATTGCCGTCACGCTGCTGCTCTCCACAATCTCTACATTTAATTCGTTTGGTCTCATTTATTTGATGACCGGCGGCGGCCCCGGCGGTACAACGCGCGTGTACTCAATCCTTGCCTATGAGCGAGCGATTGTTGGCCTGCGCTTTGGGCCAGGTGCAGCAGTCGCCTTTAGCATGGCGCCGGTGCTGGCGATCTTTATTCTGCTGTTGGCGCGTTTCATGCGCCAGGGCGTCGACGAGGGTGAACGCAACAACAGCTTCATGGATCGCGCATTCGGCGGCTTCGGCAAAATCTTTTCAGGCTTGCTTGATCTGTTCTTCTGGCCCTTCGAAATAATCGCGCTTGGAGTTGGGCGGCTCTTTACGGCGATTGGAAACGCATTAAAGAGCGGTCGACCGGCTCAGCAGCGTACCCGCCCGTTGTTCACCTTGAACCAGCGCGAGCGCGTCAACATAGGCGTGCGCATTCTGCTGCTGCTGCCCATGCTCTTCTTTGTGCTGTTCCCGTTCTATTGGATTGTGATTACGGCATTCAAGAGCGAGTTGCAAATTCAGCGCTATACGTCAATCTACTGGCCGGATCCATGGACACTCGATCAATTCCGTACATTGCTTTTCAAGACGGAATATCTGCTCTGGTTCCGAAACACGGTGATTGTGGCGGCTAGCACGACGGTGCTTTCGGTATTGTTCGCGGCGCTGGGCGGCTATGCGCTGGCGCGGCTGCGGTTCCGGGGCGCAGGCACGCTGACGACAGCGCTGCTGATCACCTACCTGCTGCCTGGTTCGCTCATGTTCATCCCGCTGTATCGCATCCTGACGAATATTGGCCTGATCAACACCTTCGGCTCGCTGATCATCACGTACCCAACGTTCCTCATGCCATTTGCGACCTGGGTCTTGCTCGGCTACTATCGCTCGATTCCGGTGGATCTTGAGGATGCGGCCATGATCGACGGAGCCAATCGGCTGACCGCATTCCTGCGCATCACGCTGCCGCTGGCGGCTCCCGCGCTGCTGGCCGTGACGCTGTTCGCCTTCACGAACGCCTGGAACGAATTCCTGTTCGCGTTTGTGTTCCTGACCAGCGAGAAGCTGTTCACGCTTCCGGTCGGCTTGCAGCAGCTTGTCTTCGGCGACATTTATCCGTGGGGCCAGTTGATGGGCGCGTCGCTGCTCATGTCCATTCCGGTCGTCATTTTGTACATCTACGCGCAGAAGTACATGGTCGAAGGATTGACGGCAGGTTCGGTGAAGGGCTAAACAGCGCCCGATGTGTGCTGGAGGCAAGGATTATGAGTGATAACGAGATAATGCAGGCATGCGTTATCGTTGGCGTGGGCTACATTGACGATCAGGTTGTGTCAGAACAGCCCGATGATCACGTTATGCTCGTGGCCTGGCCGACCATGCGGCGCGCGCGGGCAGCCGCACATGGTGCCGAAGAATCGGTACCAAGCGGACAAGAAGTGTTCTTGTAATGGCAATGGCAAGATGAAGAGGTGGTAAGATGACCGAGGCAGATGCAACGTCATCTTACCACCTCTTTCTTTTGTCATGGAAACGTGCCTGACATAAGGAGAATCCATAGTGAAAATTGTTGATGTACGGGTCACACCGATTGCGTTCAGCGATCCGCCGCTGCGGGCGGCGTCGGGCTTGCACGCGCCGTATGCGTTGCGCACGATTGTGGAGGTCGTCAGCGATGACGGCATTGTGGGCGTCGGCGAAACGCATGGCGGCGCTGCGGTAGTCGCCGATCTGGCAGCCGTGCGCGATCTGGTGATCGGGCGCGACCCATTTGAGTTAGCCGCGCTGGAGGCGACAATCTGGGGCGGCACCGGGCGCGAGAGCGATGTGCATACCACGGTGAGCGGCAAGCTGAAGTCGCCATCGCGCACGTATGGCGCGATCGAGGTGGCATGCCTCGATCTGATCGGCAAGGCAATTGATCGGCCAGTATGCGATTTGCTCGGCGGCAAGGTGCGCGACCGGGTGGATTTCAGCGCCTACCTGTTCTACAAGCATGCTGGCGCGGGCGGGCAGTGGGGCTTCGAGAACGACCCGCAAGCGACGGATGGCTGGCCTGCCGCGCGCCAGAAGGAGGCGCTTTCCGCCGAAACGCTGGTCGAGCAGGCGCAGGCCATGTGCGCGGCGTTCGGCTTTAAGTCGATCAAGCTCAAGGCTGGCGTGCTGCCGCCCGAAGAGGAGGTCCGCACGATCCGGCTGCTGCGCGAAGCGTTTGGGCCAGATACGCCACTGCGGATCGACCCGAACGCGATCTGGTCGCTTGAAACCAGCATCCATTACGCCAAAGAGCTGGATGGCCTGCTGGAGTATTACGAAGATCCGGTGGCTGGCAAGGAAGCCATGGCCGAGCTTGCGAAGCACACCAGCCTGCCGCTGGCGACGAACATGTGCTGTGTCAGCTTCGCCGATCTTCCGGAAACGATCCGTTTGGGCAGCGTGCAGATCATCCTGAGCGACCATCACTTCTGGGGCGGCCTGCGCGCCTCGGTCGAGCTGGCGCGAATCTGCCGCACATGGAATATTGGGCTGTCAATGCACAGCAATTCGCATCTCGGAATTTCGCTGGCGGCCATGACGCACCTCGCCGCTGCCGTGCCGAACCTGACCTACGCATGCGACACGCATTACCCGTGGCAGGCGGAGGAAATTATTAAGGGCGGCAAGCTTCAGTTCGAGGATGGCGCGCTGCCGGTGCCGAGCGGGCCGGGGCTTGGCGTCGAAATCGATCATGCCGAACTTGAGCGATTGCATCAGCAGTATTTGACATGCGGGCTGACCTACCGCAATGACGAAATCGAGATGGAAAAGGTCGAGCCGGGCTGGAAGTTCAAAGTGCCGCGCTGGTAGTGAGAAAGAACAAAGAACAAAGCGTAAACAACATCAAGTGCTTTGCCTTTTGTTCTCTCCTGTCTGTTCTGTGTTCTCTTTTTGGGAGGTTTCTTGTGCGAACAAACGCAACCAAAGCCAAACTCAAAGCAGGCGAAACGGTATTCGGCTGCTTCGTCCGCTACCCTGATCCGACGCTTGTCGAGGTCATGAGTTACCAGAACTGGGATTTTATCGTGTTCGACGGCGAGCATGGCACGATTGAGCCGCGCGATTGCGAGAACATGGTCCGCGCCGCCGAGCTTCGCAATGTGACGCCGATCGTGCGCGTGCCGACCAATCAGCCGCCGATTATTTTGCGCTACATGGACACTGGCGCGCATGGGCTGCATGTGCCGTGGGTCAATTCCGGCGCGGAGGCTGAGGCGGTGGTGCGCTCCGTCAAGTATCAGCCGCGCGGCATTCGTGGGCTGGCTGGCATCCGCGCCGCCGACTACGCGCAGCAGGGCACGTTTGCCGAGTACGTGCAGACGGCCAATCAGGAGACGCTGGTCACGATTCACATTGAAACCATGGAGGCGGTGCAGCGCTTGCCGGAGATTGTGGCTGTCGATGGAATCGACGTGATCTTCATTGGCCCAACCGATCTGTCGCATTCACTCGGCGTGCCGGGCCAGCCGCAGCACTCGTCGGTGCAGGATGCCATGCAGCAGATCATCAACACCGTGAAGGACAGCGATAAAGCGCTCGGCATCATGGTCACGAACGCGGATGGCGCGCGGCAGTGGCAGGAGCGCGGCGCGCGGTACATCACGATTGGGCTGGAGTCGCTGCTCGCCCCGGCCATGCGCGGCTATTTGCAAAATGTAAGGAACTAAAGGAACTGGGGAACTCCGGTTCTCTGGTTCTGGGTTCTATCGTCCATCGTCCTTCTTCTACTATCGAGGTTAAGGCATGAAAGCATTGGTGTGCAGCGCGCCGCGCGCAGGTACGGCGCTTCAGGAGATCGAGCAGCCGGAAATTGGGCCGAGCCAGGTGCTGCTCAAAGTCGCGGCGGTGGGTGTGTGCGGCACCGACGTGCATGTCTGGCAGGGGCATTCAAAGCATCGGGAACCAATCGTACTCGGCCATGAGTTCGCGGGTGTGGTCGAGGCCGTCGGGTCGGCGGTTGAAGATGTGCGCGTGGGCGAGCGGGTTGTCTCCGAAACGGCGTCGTACGTTTGCGGCACATGCGCCTTCTGCCGCAGCGGCAATTATAACGTTTGCCCCAACCGGCGCGGCTTTGGCTTCGGGCCAGACGGCGCGATGGCAAACTACGTTCGCACGCGCCCGCCGATTCTGCACCGTGTGCCGGAGAATGTGCCGATGGCGCACGCCGCGCTGACCGAACCGGCATGTGTCGCCTACAACGCGATTATTGAAAAGAGCCATGTGCGCCCCGGCGAGCATGCGGTCGTGATCGGCCCCGGCCCGATTGGGCTCATGTGTACGCAGGTGCTGCGGTTGTGCGGCGTCGGGCGGCTGTCGGTGATCGGCCTGCGCGCCGACGGAGCACGGCTCGATCTGGCGCAGCATTACGGTGCCGACGAGATCATTATTGCCGACGAAGAAGACGCGGTGGCGCGGGTTCGCTCATGGGGCGACGGCTACGGCGCGCATCTGGTGGTGGATGCTGTCGGAATCTCGGCCACGCTTGACCAGAGCCTCGACCTTGTGCGGCCCAACGGCCAGATTACCAAGATCGGCTGGGGGCCAGCACCGGTTGGCTTCAGCCTCGATCGGTTGATCGGCAAAGCTGCGACGCTGCAAGGCTCATTCAGTCACACATTCAATACATGGGAGAAGGTGCTGACGCTGATGAGCACCGGCCAGCTCGACGTCGCGCCGATGATCTCGCTCTTCTCGTTGGAGGATTGGTTCGCTGGCTTCAGCGCCATGGAGGATCTCGAGATCGCCAAAGCGGTGCTGCTGCCGAACGGGCGTGCGTTGGCTGAGGTGTGAGCGGGCGGGCAGTGAGCGGAGAATGCAGAGAGCGAAGCAGGAAATGAAAGCTCTACGCTCTACGCTTGTTACTTTGGTCCTTCGTCTATCGTCTGGTTCTTCGTTCTTCGTTCTTTGTGAGGTTTTCATGGGCATGACAATTAACTCGCTGCCGGTTGGGCTGGCAGCATACAGTTTCCCTTGGCGTTGTGGTTGGGCCGGTAGAGACACGGGGCGCGTTTGCACGACGCCATACACTGGCTACGACCTGCTCGATCTGGCCGCGCAGCACGATCTTTCGATCGTGGAGTTGCC
>DASTWM010000355.1:0-4017 GCA_035765855.1 Roseiflexaceae bacterium | reverse complement strand
GGCTGTTCGGCACGCGCGGCGAAATCTACGGCGACGGCCAGTTCATTCATATTTATGATTTCCTGACCGAGCAGACCGAGGTGATCGACACCGAAGGTTCGGCGGATGGCTCGATTCTGAGCGGGCATGGCGGCGGCGATTACGGCGTGATGCAGAGCTTCGTGGCTGCGGTCAGCAGTGGTGACGCGAGCCGGGTGCTGTCCGGCCCGGACGAATCGCTCGAAACGCATTTGATGGTGTTTGCTGCCGAGCGCGCCCGCCATGAAGGCCGCGTGGTTGACGTAACGCTTTGATGCGGTGGGAATTGAACTGGAGGGGCGAAGCATTGATTATCAATGCTTCGCCCGTACATATTGATATAAAGGAATTGTAGACCATGATCCAGATTGGTGTTATTGGCTGCGGCGATGTGGCCGTGAAGTCGTACTTTCCGGGTCTCGCCAGCATGCATGATCGGTACCAGGTGGCCGCGTGCTTCGATGTGCAGGCAGCGCGCGCCGAGCATGCCGCAGCGCTTTTCCCGAACGCCCGCGCCTATACGCAGTACGACGCTTTTTTGCAGCATCCTGATCTCGATGTCGTTCTGAACCTTACACCCGCGCCGCTGCATTACGATATTTCTGCTGCCGCGCTGCGCGCCGGGCTGCATGTGTATTCCGAAAAGCCGCTGGCGGCCAGCCTGCCCGACGCGCAGGCGTTGATCGACCTGGCGCAGCAGCAGGAACGCTTGCTGCTCTGCGCGCCGGCCATGATGGTGACACCGCGCTTCCGCTGGCTCAAAGAGATGCTCGGCTCGCAGCGGCTTGGGCGACCGACACTGGCAACGGCGCAGATTGCCGGCATGGGACCAGCGGCATGGCGGGCGTATACCGGCGATCCATCGGTATTTTACAGCCAGTCGGTCGGCCCGCTGATTGACACGGGCGTGTATCTGCTGCATGCCATCACTGGCTTGCTTGGCCCTGCACAGCGCGTGCAAGCGTTCGGCGGGGTTTCCATTCCGCAACGACAGGTGCTGATTCCCGATCGCTTCGGCGAAACCGTGGACGTTGCCACAAACGATCACATGCTGCTGCACCTGGACTTTGGCGACAACACGTTTGCGCAGGTGCTGTCGAGTTTCGCGGTGCCGCGCAGCAAAACGCCGGTCATGGAAATCCACTGCACGGCAGGCACTATCAGCATTAGCCAGGCCGCCTGGTATCGGGCCAACGGTCCCGTCGATGTCTACCTGCGTGATGAAAGCATTTCTGGTCTGGAAGGCTGGATGGAGAATGTCCAGTTACCTGCGCCTGGCCCAATCAGCGATATTCTCCATGCGGGGCTGGCGCACCTCGCCAATTGTCTGGAAGGGCTGGAGCCGCCGATGCTTACCGCTGCGCATGCGCTGCATGTGCTGGAAGTCATGCTGGGCGCGCAAACATCAGCACGTGAGGGCCGCGCGATCGAGCTGGAAACGCGCTTCTAGCCATGTTCGATGGATGATTTTGTGCAGCGCTTTGAGGAGCGGGCGGCTGTAGCAATAAGGAACAATTCAATGATTCGTTTTGGGCTTGTCGGCACCAACACCAGCCATGCGGGCGCGTTCGCGGGCATCTTCAACGGCACGGACGGCGGGCGGCCCGCGCTGGAAGGTGGCCGCGTGGTTGCCGTGTGGGGCAGCACGGCGGACGGCGCGGTTGTCCCGCTGAGCAAAAGTGATGTGCATGAACTGGCGCAAAAGCACGCGATTGAGCGCATCGTCGCTGAGCCGACCGACATGATCGGCGCAATTGATGCAGTGCTGGTGGTAGATGACGTGGGCGGCGGCGCGAGCCATGGGCGGCTGGCGCGGCCCTTCCTGGAAGCAGGCATTCCGACCTATATTGACAAGCCCATGGCGCTGAGCGTCGAGGAAGCCGCCGAGTTGTTCGATGTGGCCGAGCGCGGCAAAGCGCCCCTGATGAGCGCCTCGGCGCTGCGCTACGCCGTGGAACTGGCCGAGCTTAAAGAGCGCGCGCAGCAGATTGGCAAACTCAGTTCGGTTGTCAGCGTCGGACCCGGCGATTGGTATTATTATGGGGTCCACGCGGTCGAGACGTTCCAGACGCTGGTCGGCCCCGGCGCGACCTGGGTGCAGCGGCACGCCATGGACAACCGCGACATCGTGGTGATCGGCTATGATCATGGCCCGGCGGTGGTGGTCGAAACGTTGCGCGACGCGCGCTACCTTTTCCATCTCACAGCCTACGGCGCGGACGGCTGGGATGCATGTGAAGTCGTCGATCATCGCGCCTTTTACACCCGCATGATGGCGGCGGCGCTGGAGATGGCGCGCACTGGCGTGTCGCCGATCAGCCGCGCGGAGACGCTTGAGGTACTGGGCGTGCTGGAGGCCGGGCTGCGCTCGGGCGAGACTGGCGAGCGTGTGCTGCTGGCCGACGTGCTGCCCGCGCGTTAAGGTGAAGGAGGTGCTATGAAGGTCGGAATTGCCGGGGCGGGCTTCATGGGTACGGCCCATGCGGCGGGCTGGGCGGCGACCGATGCGACAATCGCCGGATTTCTGACGGATCGTTCGGGCAGCGCCCAGAAGCTGGCGTCCCAGTACGGCGCGCGCGTGTATCCAGGTTACGACGCGCTGCTGGCCGATGTTGACGTGGTGGACATTTGCACGCCGACCCATACGCATGCTGAATTGGCGCTCATGGCGGCGAAGGCAGGCAAACATATTGTGTGTGAGAAGCCGCTGGCCCGCACCGTTGCCGAGGCGCAGCAGGTCGTCGCGGCCTGCGCGCAGGCTGGCGTGACGCTGCTGGTCGCGCATGTGCTGCGCTTTTCACCGGAGTACGCGCTGGCAAAGGCGCGAGTTGATGCAAACGAGATCGGGCGGCCGGCTGCGCTGCGGCTCGCACGCGGCAGCTACCAACCGCAGAAGCCAGCCGGTAACTGGTTTTTGGACGAAGAAAAGTCAGGCGGCATCATGCTGGATTTTATGATTCATGACCTCGATTATGCGCGCTGGATCGCTGGCGAGGTCGAAAGCGTGTTTGCAAAGAGCATCGGCACGACCGCGCCCGGCGCGCCAGTTGATCATGCCATGGCGCTGCTGAAGCACCGGAGCGGCGCGATGACGCACGTCGCCGCGTCGTGGGCCTACCCGCCGCCGACGTTTCGCACCAGTCTGGAAATTGCTGGCGACGCGGGCCTGATTGCGTTTACCTCGCCCTCCACCGAGCCAATCGAGGCATTGTTGCGGGTTGAAAGCGCAACTGTATCCGATGTCGCGCTCCCCGACAGCGCGCTGAGCGAAAGCCCCTACACGGCCCAGATCAAATCGTTTTACGAAACGCTGGCCCATGCTGCGCCACCGCGTGTGACACCTCAAGATGGATTGGCGGCGGTGCAGATCGCGCTCGCGGCGATTGAGTCGGCCCGGACTGGAAAAGCCGTGTTCCTGAAACCGCTGCCGGAGGTGGCATCATGAGAATTGGCATGCTGAGCGCCGCCCACCTGCATGTCGAGGCCTACATCCCGCTCTTGCAGGCGCTGCCCAACGTTGAGGTGATCGGCCTCGCGGACGAAGATCATGCGCGTGGCGCGGCGGTGGCCGGGCAGTTCAACCTGCGCATGTTCGACAGCTACGCGGCGCTGCTGGAGGAGCGGCCCGATGCTGTGGTCGTCTGTTCAGAGAACAGCCGTCACCGAGCGCTGGTCGAGCTGGCGGCGGAAGCTGGCGCGCATGTGTTGTGCGAGAAACCGCTAGCCACCAGTGTGGATGACGCGCGGGCGACCGTCGAAGCCTGCGAGCGCGCCGGCGTCAAGCTGATGATTGCCTTCCCGATGCGTTTCAGCGCGCCGCTTGTTGATGTCAAAGCCCGGTTCGACGCTGGCGCGCTCGGCCATGTGTACTGCTTCAACGGCGTTAATCAGGGCCAGTTGCCCGCGCACCTGCGCTCCTGGTTCGTCGATCCGGCGCTGGCGGGCGGCGGAGCATTGACCGATCATGTGGTTCATCTGGCCGATGTTTTTCGCTGGTAT
>DASTWM010000354.1:0-10917 GCA_035765855.1 Roseiflexaceae bacterium | reverse complement strand
GACGGCACGCAACTCATGTCGGCAGGCTACCTGGGCGGATCTGGCTACGATGCGGGCGCGGCTATCACGCGCGGCCCAACTGGCACAATCCTCGTCGCCGGGCAAACTGAGTCGGACGCGGCCTCATTTCCAGTGAAAAATGGGCCGGGCATGAAGCGCGGCGGTGGCATCGACGCATGGGTGGCGACTATCACGGCTGACGGTAGCTCGCTGCTTTCGGCGGGCTACATTGGCGGCGACGGCAACGACGCGGCGACCGGGCTGGCGGTGGATCGCACCGGCACCATCTATGTTTCCGGCTCGACCACATCGACTGCCGCGACGTTCCCGGTACAGCGCGGCCCCAGCCTCGTGCCGGGCGGCAAGGTTGATGCCTGGGTGGCGAAGGTCAGCGCCGATGGCAGGCAATTGCCATACGCTGGCTTCATGGGCGGCAGCGGCGACGATCAAAGCGCGGGCATGGCCGTTGACAACGTCGGAAACGTGCTGCTGGCCGGTTTCACCAATTCGGGCGCGGGTTCCTTCCCCGTGAACGGCGGCCCGGGAACAACGCCCAGCGGCGGCTATGATGCGTTCGTGACCAGGATTGCGACGAACTCTGATCTTGCGCTGACTCAGACAGCGCCGCCCGTCGTTCGGCCCGGCGGCCTTATTACCTACACGTTGACGATTACCAATGCGGGCGTCAACACCTCGCCCGCGACTGGCGTGGCGCTGACTGATACGCTGCCGCTGGGCGTCAGCGCGCTTTCGGCGGCGACTAGTCAGGGCGTTTGCAGCGGATCGACCGTCATTCGCTGCGATCTCGGCACGCTCGACAACGGCGCGGTCGTTACCGCAACTATCATCGCCACAGCCGTGCAGCCCGGAACGTGGAGCAACACCGCGGTCGTCGCGGCTAACGAGCCTGATCCCAATCCGCTGAACAACACTTCGACGCAGGGCGTATTCATCGGCACGCGCATGTATTTGCCGCTTGTGGCGCGCAATCCGTAGAAACGATCTGGCAGGCGTAGAGACGACCCGTCGGATCGTCTCTACATATATGAATAGTGATATGTCAGCCGCGAGCCGTACCTACCTCAGCCAGAAAGCACTGCACAACGTCCATGTAGCGCGTGAACTGTTCGCGCCGAATGTTGTGACCGGCTCGGGGAATATGGACAACCTGTAACTGCGGCACCAGCTTTTTCAGCTCGTCGGCAGCCTCAGGCGACACAATCGCGCTGCGGTCCGTGTCGGCGGTGATGAGCAGCGCCGGGCAAGTCACCCGTCGCACAACGGCATGCCAGTCGATCTCCTCGGCCCCTTCCCGATTCAACACGTTCATGCTCAATTGCAGCTTCGCGTCGGCCCACGGCCCAAGCTCCTCATCTGACCAGTTGGGCGAAGCGGCGCGTTGCTGCGCGATTAACTCGTCACGCGTTTTGCTTTTAAGATCGGTGAGCCGCGCGCGCCTCTCCGCCAGCCAATCCGCGTTATTCGGGCGATTTTCCGAGTCTTCCATCCAGCGGGCGGGCGGGTCTTCCAGAATAATGGCATGTGGCACATCCGGGTACGTTCCGGCCAGCTTAAGCGTCGTGATTGCGCCCATGGAGTGGCCCATCACAATCGGCTGCTTCAGCGCCAGCGCCTGAATCACGCCATGAAGATCGGCGGCAAGCTGCGCGGTGTCGTAGCCGGTTTCCGGCGCGTCCGAGCCGCCGTGTCCCCGCGAATTCACCATGATCACATCGTACATGGTTTCCAGCGCCTGCGCTACCGGCGTCCAGCACAGTCCATTATCCGAAAAGCCATGGGCCAGCACCAGTGGCTGTTTCGCGCCGCCGGTGCGCGTGTAGTGCAGCTTAATGCCGTTTACCTGCACATCTCCTGATTGCCATGTTGCCATCACCTGTCTCCTGTTGTGTATCAACAATGATTCATGCGGTCTGCCCCATGCAGTATAGCACCATTAGGAGATAGGCATGCCAGGCTGCGTTCAATGCCTTCTACACCATTTCAGTGCGCCGGAGAGTGGCATATAAATTGCATCTTTACCTCATGGTCAAATGCATGAAACAGGAGTATTCCCTATGGAACGGGCTGTCGCGCCTGAGCAGGAGCGGGCGTTTATCATCCTCAATCCCGTCGCGGGCAACAGCACGCCGGATGAGGTGCGCGCCGTGCTTGAGCGCACGCTTGGCGCGAAGGGCTGGCGGTACGATATTTATGAAACCACCGGGCATGACGATATGCGGGCCGAAGTCGATCGGGCGCTGGCCGAAGGGTGCGATCTGGTTGTCGCGGCGGGCGGCGACGGCACGGTCTCGATTGTCGCAAATACGCTTGCCGACACTGGCGTTCCGCTCGGCATTCTGCCGATTGGCACCGCAAATGTGCTCGCGCTTGAACTCGGCATCCCGCGCGTTTTGGAAGAAGCGGCGGCGCTGTTTGCGGGCGAGCTTGTGTTCCGCGAACTTGACATGATGCGGGTGCGTAACCGCAATTTCATTCTACAAATTGGTATTGGCCTTGACTCGATGATGATCAAAGATACCGCCCGCAGCGCCAAACGCATTTTCGGTCGTCTGGCGTACATGGCGACGCTGGTTGGCAAGCTGTTCGGCTACCAATCGCAGCGCTATACCATCATGGTCGACGGGCAGCGGCTGCGGCCCCGCGCATGGCAGGTGTTGGTGGCGAACGCCGGGACGCTTGGCATTCCGCCGTTCAAATGGGGGCCAGATATTTCGCCTGCCGATCATGAGCTTGATCTGTGCATTTTCAGCGTGCGCCGCGCGATCGACTACGTTCGCCTGCTGCGGCAGTTCGTCACCGGCAAGCCCGTCAAAGGCTCCAACGTCATGTACCGGCGCATCCAGAAACATGTGATGATCTCGACGGATCGCCCGCTGCCCGTGCAGGCCGATGGTGAAATCATTGGCGAAACGCCGATCGAGATTGATGTTGTGCCGCGCGGAATTAAAATTGTTGTGCCTGCGTCAACGTCGCCCGCGCCTGTTGTTTCTGTTGCAGAGGAGGTGCATCATGACTGAAGCCGACCGCAACGCAGCGCATGACAAGCAGCCTGCGGCGGATCAGCAGGCCGACAAACTTCATGTCACGACGCCCGAGCAGGCCGACCGCGTGCTGGATGACCTGGAGCGCGCGGGCGATGACAACCTCGACCATGAAGCTGAAAAGCCTGCCCAGCAGACGCAATCCGCGCTTGAGGAGGCGATCGCGGCGGTGAAAACGCCCGAGCAAGCCGACCGCGTGCTGGACGATCTTGAGCAATCGGCGGGCAACGCCACCGAGCGCGAGGTCGCGCAGCGCGTCCCCAAGCCTGCCAATGCGAATGCCGCCGCGCAAAGTATTCAGCAGGCCGCCGATGCGCCCGCCGACATCAAGCCACAAGCCGTGATCGCGCAGGCGGCGGCGCAGATCGCCGCCGCCGACGAAGAAGATGAGGAACCGCTGGCGCGCGGCGTGCAGCAGGCCGTCAGCCCGGAAGTGTTTGCGGTGCAGCCGCCAGCGAATGAAGAGGAGCGCCGCCTGCTGCAAGAAGCGCTGCTGCGCCGCCTGAGGCCGCTGAGCGCCGCCGACGCTGCCGTGTTCCTGACGGTGAATCGCATGCCGCACCCGCCAGCCGTCAACAGCTTCATGTATAGCTTGACCACGCTGATGAATCGCGGCGATGGCTGGGTGCTGGGTTTGATCGTCACTACGCTGCTCGACCGCAGGCGCGGCAAACGCGCCATGCTGGATGTGCTGCCCGCGCTCTGGCTGGCGACGGCCACGGTGGAGTTTCCGATTAAGCGCTTTTTCCGCCGCCGCCGCCCGTTTATCGCGCTGGTGCAGGCGATTGTGATCGGTAAAAAGCCAGGCCATTTTTCGTTTCCGTCCGGCCACAGCGCGGCTTCTTTCGCTGGCGCATGGCTGATCAGCCGCCATTTCCCGCGCCTCACGCCGCTGCTGTACGCGATTGCGTCGATGGTTGGCTTTTCGCGCGTGTACCTCGGCGCGCACTACCCCGGCGACGTGCTGAGTGGCGCGACGTTCGGCGTCGTGCTGGCGTCAATCTATCGGCACATTATTGAGGAGTTTAGCGAAGAATTGACCGAAGTGCTTGACGATTAACATGGGGCGAGCGGCTGGCATTACAGCCGCTTGCCCATGCCGATCACGTCGTCAATGCTAAAGCCAAGCTGCCGGTAAAATGCAATCACCGCCGCGTTCGACGTGCGGACCTGAAGGTTGATTTTAGCGCAGCCGCGCTCGCGCAGGGCGGCGATGGCCGCTCCGACAATCGCGCGCCCCAACCCCTGGCCTTGCTGCTCTGGCGCAACCGCCACATAATTGAGCCAGCCGCGGTGTCCATCGTAGCCCGCCATGACCGTGGCGATGACCTCGCCGTCGCGCACGCCGACCAGAAAAAGCTCGGGCTGTACGTCCATTTTGCGCGCAATGTCCTGGTGCGGATCGTTCCACGGCACGACCAGGCCGCAGCGCTGCCACAGGTCGACCACCTGCGTCTCGTCATCAGCAAGAAATGGCCTGATCTGCATCTGTTTACTCCACCATGCGGTTCTTGAGGATGCCCAGCCGGGTCGCTTCCAGTTCGACAACATCGCCCGACTGGAGCCATGGCCCTTCGCCGGCGGTGAGTTCCAGCAGGCAGCCGGTGCCGACCGTGCCACTGCCGAGCACATCGCCCGGATACAGCGTCGCGTCGCGCGAGGCGTGCGCGATCATCTGCGCGAAAGTGTAATAAATATCGCGGAAGTTCCCGCGCGAGCGCTCCACGCCGTTGACGCGCGCCACCATGATCATGTTGAAGCGCCCGTCAGGCAGCGCGATGTCCTCTAGCTCGTCGAGCGTGACCAGCGCCGGGCCAAGCGACGTGGCGAAATCTTTGCCTTTGGCCGGGCCGAGGCCGATTTTCATCTCTTCCATCTGCACGTCGCGCGCGCTCCAATCGTTCATCAACATGAAGCCGGCGATGTATTCTTCAGCATCCTCTTCCAGAATGTCGCGCCCGGCCCGCCCGATCACGCAGGCAACTTCAAGTTCGTAGTCGAGCGCTTTGGTGCGCGGCATGTGAACGTCCGCATTCGGGCCGTAGATCGCCTGGTGGTTGCTGAAGTAAAACGTCGGAATGTCGTACCACGCGGGCGGCACATTGCGGCCCCGCTGCCGCGCAATCGTGCCGATATGATCTTCAAAGGCATAAAAATCGCGCAGGCTGCCGGGGCGCGGCAGCGGCGCTTGCAGGCGCACCTCATCCAGCGGCAGCAGCATGGCCGCCCCGCCAATCGAGTACGCGCCCGCCAGCGAAGAAGCGCGCTCCGTGTCGCCGGTCATGTCGGCGAGCTCGTCGGCGCTGCCGAGGCCAACCTGGTCGAGCACGGCGGCGGCGATCTCGGCGGCCCCGTCGATGCCCATGCCCTCCGGCGCGCCGCGCAGAATATCGAGCACATCCCAGCGCACCATGTCGGTATCTTCGAACACCAGCGGCGCTGCTGCTGACAGATCGATTACAGTTTGGCCGATCAACACACCTGCTCGTGGTGCGGGATCGAGCGAAGTAAAACTGACAAAACGCATATCTTGCTCCTGTTACATGCCGGCTCAGGCAACATACAGCATTATAATGAATATAGCACGTCCTGTACCGATGATCGGCGCGGTTTGTGTTTTACTCATTCGCTGGTATACTACCTTCTTGCAAGCGCTTTCTGCCACTATAGCAGTATTCGCATGAATAATACATCTCCCACCGCACTAAAGCAGCTTGAAGATGCTCTGGCTGTGACAACCGGGCAAGAACGTATTGATCGCCTGCTTGAGCTTGCATGGGCGCTCCGCGATGTCGATCCGCTGCGGGGGCTTGAGCATGGGCAGGCAGCGTACCAGCTGGTGCTGTCACTTGTCAGCGATGCCGTTCGGCAACTGCGCCTTCCGGCGTGCCTGGTGGTCATCAGCGCGTGCTACGAGCGGCTGGGGCGGCATGATCAGGCGCTGGCCCAGGCACAAACGGCGCTGACGATGTTTCAGGAGCTTGGCGATGCGCAAGGCCAGGCCAGCGCGCTGCGCATCATCGGCAATGTGTACCTCGCGCTGGCAAATTACCCCGAAGCGTTGGCCGCCTACCTGCGCGTGCTCGACAACGCGCGTGCGGTTGGCGATGCGGCGAACGAGGCCGCGATTCTCAGCAACATCGGGTATATCTATCACCTGCTCGGCGAATATCAGCAGGAGCTTGAAACTTTCCGCACCGTGATTGCCATGCACCAGGCGATGGGTTCGCTCGACGGCGAGGCGATTGCGTACAACAACATTGCCATGACGTACCAGAGTCTCGGCGATGCTGAACAGGCGCTTGCCGCAGCCCAGCGCAGCCTGGTGCTGGCCGAACAGGCGGGCATGCACAACTTCAAGGCCAATGTGCTGTGTACGATTGGCGAGTTATATTCGGGCATGGGCGCGCACAAGCAGGCTCTGGCGGCGCTCGACCAGAGCGTGGCGCTGGCGATTCGCACCGGCGCGCGCAGCGTTCAGGCCTATGCGCTGCTGGAAACGGGCCGCACGTACACGCGCAGCGGCGAAGCGGCGGCGGGATGGCCGCTGCTTGAGCAGGCGCTCGCGCTCGCGGAGGAGCTGGCGCTGCCCGACGAAACGGCGCAGTGCCACCTTGCGCTTGCCGAGGCATACAAGCAGATGGGCGACTTCGAGCAGGCGCTCGCGCACCATGAAGACTTCTATCGCCTGCGGAGCGAGATCCTGAACGAAGAAACCAACACCAAGCTCCAACAGTTGCAGATGCTGCACAGCGTTGAAACGCTGCGGCGCGAGCGCGAAATCTACCAGCTTCGGAACGTCGAACTCGAACATGAGATCAGCGAGCGGCGGCGCGCCGAAGCGGAACTTCAGCAGGTGAATGCCGCCTTACAAACGCATATCTACGAGCTTTCGGTGATCAGCCGCGTGACGCATGTTGCGCTGGCGCAGACGAATCTGCAATCTATTTTAGACACCGTCACCGAACAGGTCGCTGAATTGCTTGGCGCGCGTGGCACCATTGTAGCGCTCTTAAATGCAGAGCGCACCGAGATTACGTTTGTGGCCGATTACGACAAGGAGCCGCTCGCCCGCAACTTTACCAATACCACGATTTCGCTCGATTCCATGCCGTTTGTCACCGATCTCTTTGCGGATCCAAAACCGGTCGTGCTGGTGCAGCCAGTGATTGACTCAATCATTCAATCATTTGATGAGGAGCCGCGCGCTGGTCGGTTTAGCTCCATGCTGCTGGTGCCGCTGATGATTCGCGGGGAGGCCATTGGCGGCCTGATTATCACCTCGGATCAGGAGCAGGATGTCTTCACCGAAGCGAACATGCGCCTGGTCGAAACGCTGGCCGGGCAGATTGCCGGGATCATCGAGCGGGCGCGGCTGCTCGACGAGGCGGTGCGCGCCCGCGAAGCCGCCGAAGTTGCCAACCTCTCGAAGAGCCAGTTCCTTGCGACCATGAGCCACGAATTGCGCACGCCGCTCACGGGCATTCTGGGGTATACGCAGTTGCTCCGGCTTGAGTCCGCGCTTGACCCACAACAGCGCGGCATGGTGGCCCTGATCGAGCAGTCGAGCAATCATTTGCTGCTGCTGATTAACGATTTGCTCGACCTGGCGCGGATCGAGGCTGGCAGGTTTGAACTGTACGAGGAGCCGTTCGACCTTTCGCTGTTTCTTTACGATGTGGCGACCATGGCCGGCACATGGGCGCAGCATAAGCACCTTGTGTTGCATACCGCCATCGACGATTTTCACCCGTCCAAAGATATTCCACGCGTGCGCGCCGATGTGCGGCGGCTGCGGCAGGTGTTGATCAATCTGGTTGGCAACGCGGTGAAGTTTACCGAAAGCGGTGCTATCACGCTTTCGGCATCCACTATTCCATCCGAGGAGCCGGACGACGCGCACCTGCATGTTCGTTTTTGCATCCATGACACGGGCATTGGCATTCCCCAGGAAGAGCTTGAACATATTTTCGCGCCGTTTTACCAGGTCGGCGACGAGCACCACCGCGCGGCTGGCACCGGACTTGGGCTGGCGATTTGCATGGAGATTCTGCGCTTAATGAATAGCGAGCTTCATGTCGAAAGTACGCTTGGCGAAGGCAGCCGCTTCTGGTTCGATCTGCTGCTGGCGATTGAACCTGATACGGATCGATAATGGCAGCGTTGATCCGCGAACCAATCGGGCTGCGGGTGCTGCTGCGCGCGGTGCGGCCCGAGGATGACGCGCCGCTGCTGCTGTGGCGCGCAGACGTGCAGCCGGAACTGGACGCGCTGCTGGAACGCGGCGAGGCCGAGGAGCCTGCGGCGCTCTGGGCGGCGCTGCTGCGCTGGCGCGAGGCTGAAGCCGTCATGGCTGATTTACAGGCGCAGAACTGGCGTGTGACGCTGCATGGCGTGCGGGCGATCGCGCTGGCGCGGGCGGTGGCGCTGCTCCGTCCACCCGGCGCTGCCGACGGCTGGACGTTCGAGGTGGCCAGGTTGCGGCTGCGGGCTGTGCCAGAGCAACCCGGCGACGATGACGAGGAACTGAGGCGGCTGCTGGCGTTTTTGGATGAAACGTAATGATCCGAGTAGCGACGCCCCGCCGGGCGTCGCTACGGCGGGCGTTCAATAATTCTTTAGTTTCTCGTCCATGCGCTGCTTGCGCTCCGCCGCCGTCCTGGCTGCCGCTTCTTCCTGCGCCTGCCGATGCGCGGCGCGTTCCTCGTCCGACATGCCGACCGGGATGTTCATGTCGCCGATCGCGTCCGCCGCGCGCACCCGCGCCTCGCTGATCTGCTGCTGGCCCACGGTTGCGCCGCGCCGTGCCATGCGCCACGCCTCAACGAACAAATCCATCACAATCACGCCCAGCACATTGAAGAGTGCCTCATAGGGCGACCATGCCAATTCCGCGTAGACCGAATGAATCAGCGAGCGGAACAGCGGCGAGGTGGCAAGCTGGAACACCAGCGCGACCAGGTATGCTGCCAGCAGGATGATGCTGAAGCGCCAGCGCCCGCCGCGCCAGCCAAGCACCGTAATGACATGGGGTATGAACGGCGCGAAATAGCGCGCAACGACATTCAACAGCGCCAGCCCAAAGCCCAGCATGAGGCTGGTCATTGCCTGGTTAACTAATTCAAGTGATGTCCATTGCATAATGGTTCAGGCGTGCGCCTGCCTCCTGTTTGTGAGCCACAGCGCGCGCAGAGGACACCGCGATTGTATTCTGTGCGCGCTGTGGCTTCGTATCATCGAATAAATCCCTCTTGCATGTACGGAAAAAGCGTCGTTAGGTAGCGCTTTTTCGCCTCGCTGTAATTATCCCATTCGGCGTTGATGATTCTGCGGTGGTGATGCGCCAGCAGCCGGTAATCGTAGCGGACGAAGCGCGCTTGCAGGTTGCCGACCACGTCGGCGTCCTGCGTGGGCGTGGAGAGCGCCCAGCGCGCCATGATCGACATGCGCTGCGGGTCGAACGGGCTACCGGCGGCGCGCTGCTTCTGCTCGCGGTCAAGCTCCCAGTACAGCGACGAAAGCGCCCGTTGCGCGCTGGCGCTGCCGTTGAGCTGGCGACGGCGTGCTACATCGTCATTGGCGGGCGTCTCGTCGGCATGGAGCAGTGCGTCAATCTCCATCTCGCGCAGGCGGCGCTGCACGAGCGCGTCGACATTGACGTAACGCAGAAAGCCATGGGCATGGAGCGCGTCCACCACCGCCTGGCTGTCAATTTCCAGGGCCGTAAGCTGCGCGGCCTGCATGCTCCCGTCGAGCTTGGTGGCGATGACAAGCGTGCGGTTGTCAGCGGCGCGCAAGACGTATACCACGCCCGCGACTTCGGCCCACAGCGAGCCAATCTGCTGGTGCATGCCAGGCGGCAGCACGCGCTTGCGCGGGTCGCCAATCTCTTTGGACAACGCCAGCATCTGTTCGATGTAGCTATCATCGAGGATGCGCGCCTGCTCGCTGAAGCCATGCGACAATTGCAAGAGGTCGCGGGTCTTGTCGAGCGTGCCGCGCGGCGTGTCCACGCGCGCCGTAACGCCACGGATGCCGAGCACATCGCTGGCGCTGCGGCAAAATGTCATGCCATTGTCCATCTCGACGACCACCGGCTCATCCGCGACGAGGCTCAGCAGCGTTGGGCGCGCGGCGATGTAGACCTGCTCGATCAGCGCGGCCTCATACGAGAAGCGGCGGCGCACCGGCGGGGCGCTGGCCTGATCGGGCGACAGGATAATCGCATAGCGCAGTGAGCTATCGCCCAGGTAGTTCTCGCCCAGAACCGCAGCCAGTTGCGGGCTCCAGCCCATGCGATCCACGCTGAACGTGTCGAGCGGGCATGAAAGATTACGGGCATGCTTCAGCGCCAGCGCGTAGCGCTCGGCAAGGTATTTGGAAACGGGAAACAGCGGCCCGTGCCACGGTAGTTGTGCCATTGTTTTGCTTTTAAGAACCGCAGATGAACGCAGATAAACGCTGATAGAAGATAGTATAGCGGTTTGGCGTTGCACCCTCACCCTCGGTCCCTCTCCCACTGGGAGAGGGAAGCGGCGGCAGCCGCAGGGTGAGGGCATCGGGCAATTGATGTGCAATTCGCTATAGTAATCCGCATTTATCGGCGCGTGTCAGCATTTACTAATTGTACCTATCTGCATTCATCTGCGTGTATCGGCGGTTGCTTATTTTACGTGCCAGCAGTTCGCTGCTCCACCATGCTGCGCGCAGCAAGCTGCGCCTCCAGTTCGGCGGCGGCGCGCTGTGCCTTCTGCGCCTTAGCATCCTCGGCGTAACGCTGCTCGGAATGAAAATACTGCTCCAGCGCGGCGGCGATCATCTCGCCGGTGATCGGGCGGTAGAGCGTTCTGAGCAG
>DASTWM010000353.1:0-10164 GCA_035765855.1 Roseiflexaceae bacterium | reverse complement strand
AAGCCACTATGCCGAGCCGCTCTCGCGCGAGCAGATCGCGGCGCATGTTGGCGTCCATGAGAATTATCTCACTGACTGCTTCCACCGTGAGATGGGCGTCACACCGATCACGTATCTCACGCGTTACCGCATCAAACAGGCGCGCGCGCTGCTTGAGATCGGCGAGCAGAATATCACCGAGGTCGCGCTCGCCGCTGGCTTTGCCGACAGCGCGTACTTCAGCCGCGTCTTTCAGCGCGAAGTCGGCGTATCTCCCAGCGCCTATCAGCGCGGTCGCCGCCGAACGGATTTGCAGGCCGCTCCGCCTGTGAAAAATCCAAAAAGATCTTAAAAACGTGCAAGACGGCGGCGTTCTGAGCAGGTAGCATGTACCTGTCCCTATTGATTGCCCGGCGCATAGCCTGAAGTATGTTGGAGGAGCGTATCGTGACATCTCCTCTGCCGCCCGCCATCCTGGTGATCGATGCAGATCCGCAGTTCACCTACTTAATTCAGCGCTATGCCAATCGCTGTGGCTGCCGTTGTCTGAGCGCTCATGCCATTGATACGGAACAGGCGCTGGCGCAGCAGGATCGACCGGCGCTGATTGTGCTCGATATCGCAACCTCGTCAGCAAGCAATCGCCAGATGATGCAGCGCCTGAAAGCCGCGCCCGCAACGTTCGACATTCCAATCGTGATCTGCTCGGCGCTGGCGGACGGCATTCGCATCTGGGAGGAGGGCGCAGACTACTACCTGGGCAAGCCCGTGATGTATGACGATTTTGTGGCCATGCTCATCAAGGCCGGAGTATTGCTGCCGCAGTGACCAGCAATGAGGCAGGCGATCACCAATTACAAGGAGGTAAGCTACCATGAATCAATCCAGGAAGAACGACATGCTCAACCGACGCCGATTTCTTCAGCTGCTTGTCGCCAGCGCTGGCGGAGCGATTCTCGCCGCGTGCGGCGCTCCGAACCCGGCTGCGGAAGAATCTTCAACGAACACAGGCGGCGCAACATCGGCCCCAGCAGCCGAATCAGCCGCAACATCAGCTCCAGCAGCCGAATCGGGCGCGACGTCGGCCCCAGCCGAATCGGGCGCGACGTCGGCTCCAGCCGCCAGTGGCGGGACCACGAAGCTGACCGTCATGTATCAGCAGAACGAGCTATCGGATGACGAGGTCAAGCAGTTCATGGACAAGAACCCTGGTATCACCGTCGAGCGGATTGACAACGACGCGACCAAATTCAAGGCCATGCTTACGGCCGGTACGCCGCCCGATCTGTTTCGCACCCAGGGTCCAGTTGTTCCAAACCTGGTCGAGCGTGGAATTGTCCTCGATCTCGGTGACTACTTTAACTCCAGCAGCGCGCTCAAGGTCGATGACCTGGCGCCCGCGAATAATCTCTACGTCTATAAGGGCGGGCGCTACGGCATGGTGAAGGACTGGTCGCCGGACTTCAATTTGTTCGCGAATAAAGCGGCGTTCGAGGAAGCCAATGTACCGCTGCCGAGCACGACCGAACCGCTGCGCTACACTGATTTGTCCGAGCTTGCCAAGCAGCTCACCAAGCGCGAGGGCGACCGCACCACCCGGATGGGATGGGGAAATCCCGAGGGGCTGACCATGGTGCGGACGCTCCAGATCGTCCTGGCCGAGCAAGATCAGAATCTGTACAAACCGGATTTCACCGCGATCGCGCTCGCGGAAACCTCGCAAGCCGTTGCGTTCCTCAAATACGTCTTTGATCTGGCGAAGGAGAACGTGATCTGGAACCCGCTCAACCCAAGCCCAAGCTGGGCTGGCGATGACTTCGTCAAAGGCCAGGTCGGTTTCGTGCAGTACGGCTACTGGTACAGCGGCATGGTTTCGACCACCAAGGATGCGGCGGTCGGCGGCGACAAGGCGGTCTTTCTGCCCGCGCCAACCTGGAGCGGCAAGCAACTCAACCCGACGATCAGCGGGACTGGCATGGTGGCCGCAAAGGCGACCAAGAACCCCGACGCGGCATGGAAGTTCTTCGAGTATTACATGTCCGGTGCGCCGGCCCAGACGCGCGCCAAAAGCGGCTGGGGCGTGCCAGCGCTCAAGTCGCTGTACCCCCAAATGCCGCAAGAGACCGACTTCCAGAAGCAAGTGCAGCAGGTCTTGCAGGAATCGTTCAAGTACGCGGATTATACACTTGCCGCCAATCCATACTACGACGACACCGTCTTCGATACCAGTTGGACGAGCAACCTGGAGCAGGCGCTGCGCGGAAGCATCTCGTTCGATCAGCTCATTCAGAATGTCGAGAGCGATGTGAATGCGGCAATCGCTGATGGCAAGGCCGCAATCGGCTAATTGCTGTTACGGCGGGCAGGGATGGCGCAGCGCGCCGCTCTGCCTGTCTTGGTGGTTGCTTCCTGTTGAGAGGAGTACGATGGCTGCAACATCACAATCTGTAAATCTACCGCTCCGGCGTGGCAAGCGCGGCGCCCGCGCCCGGCGTGTAGCCCGCTGGTTCTACCTGTTCATCGGCCCATGGCTGCTGGGCTTTGTGTGTCTCTCGCTGTTTCCGCTCCTGTTCGCGCTCGTGATCTCATTTACCAATTACGACGGGCTGAACCTCCTCAGCGTTAAGTTCCTCGGCCTGGGCAATTATCTGCGCGCCTTGCAAGATCGCAACGCCATTTTTGCCCTTCAGCGTACCATGATCTTTGCTCTGGTCAGCGTGCCGCTCAACCTGCTGTTTTCATTCTGTATCGCGCTCATGCTCACGCGCGAACGGCTGCGCGCGCGCGGCGTGTTCCGCACCCTGTTCTACCTCCCGTCGATTATTCCGATCGTCGCTACCGTCTGGATCTGGCGGCTGATCATGGATCGCAACTTCGGGCTTATCAACGGGCTGCTTAGCCTTATAAGTCCCGGTACGGCGGTCGCCTGGCTGGTCGATTATCCCACCATGGTGCTGATTATTATGTCGCTCTGGATCGGCACGGGCGGTGCCATGATCATCTTCATGGCTGGTTTGCAGGGCGTCCCGCGCGAGCTTGAAGAAGCGGCGCTGATCGATGGGGCAAACTTGTTTCAGATGTTTCGCGCTATTACGCTGCCGTTGGTGACACCGGTGGTGTTCTATCAGTTGATTCTGGGCATCATCTTCTCGCTCCAGATTCTGATCGAACCCATTCTGCTGACCGGCATTGGAAGCACGAACGGCCTGATGACCACCATACCACCACGACCAAACTATATGTACATGGTCCATGTATACAACCAGATCTTCTCGAATCAGCGCTTTGGCTACGGCGCGGCGCTCCTCTGGCTGCTGTTTATACTGACATTGGCGCTGACCTTGATCGTCTTTCGGACCAGCCGCTACTGGGTCTACTACGAAGTTGAGCAGGAAGGGGCGCGCACATGAGCCTGCGAGCAAACGACAACGAGCGCGCTTCGACCACCGGGGCAGCATTCTCGTCCGTTGGGCAGCGCGCCACGGATGCCGGTCGCGCGCAGCGGGCTATTCGCGTGTTTCTCTACTATGGCGTGCTGATTGCAGCGGTAGCGGCGTTCATGATACCGATCATCTGGCTCCTGCTCGGCTCGCTGAAGCTGAATGCCGAGTTTCGCGCGTACCCGATCAAGATCCTGCCGCGCTCGCCGATCTGGAATAACTACTACGATGCCCTGACGCTGGTGCCGTTTTTCGTCTATGCCGGGCGCTCGTTGTTACTGGCGCTCCTCTACACGGTTCTGGTCGTCATCTCAAGCGCGTTTGCCGGCTTTGGCTTCGCCCGGCACCGCGCGCCCGGACGCAATACGCTGTTTATTCTCGTGGTCGCCATGGTGATGGTTCCCCAGATCGTGACGATCATCCCGCAGTTCATGCTGTACTCACGGCTGGGCCTGGTAGGCACCTACTGGCCATGGGTGCTGTGGGGAATTGCTGGCAGCCCATTCCATATCTTTCTGTTCCGCCAATTCTTCGCGGGCTTTCCCAAGGAGTTAGAAGACGCCGCCGAGATCGACGGCTGTACCCGCTTGCGGGTGTTCGGCCAGATCTTTTTGCCGAACGCCGGGCCAGTGCTTGCGGCCTCAGCCATCTTTGCCTTTCAATGGGTCTGGGGCGATTTCTTTCTCCAGTCGATCTTTCTGAACGAAAGCCATGCGACCCTGGCGATGAAGCTGGCGTCGGCGTATGTCGATCCGCATGGGAACCCGCTCTACACCCAGACGCTGGCGGCCGTAGTGATCTATGTGCTGCCGCTGATCGTTGTCTTCTTCCTCGCGCAAAAGCAGATTGTGCGCGGTGTCGTGACAACCGGGTTGAAGTAGCATTTCGGAAACATCACGTACAATACAGGAGGCGCGGGAGAGATTTGCCGCGCCTCTTAACGATGTACGCAGCATAGCACAATGAGGAATCTATGATTCGATTGGTTCAATTTCTCGACGACAACGGGCGTCGTCGCATTGGGCTTTCAAGTGACGCCCCCGGGAGCCTCAAACTCATCAATGGGTTCGATCACGTCTACGATCTGGCGCTGGAAGCGATCCGCGCAGGCGAGGGGCTTGCGCCCTTCGTGCAATCACGCTTGTCGGGTGAGCAGGTGGATTACAGCCGCGTTATCGAGGAGCGCCGCCTGCTGCCCCCGCTGGACCACCCCGACCCGGCGCGCTGTCTGGTTTCACTCACCGGGCTGACGCATCTGGGGAGCGCGCAATCCCGCGACCAGATGCATGCTGCCGTGGCAGCCGGAACGGCCACCGATTCGATCCGGATGTTTCAGCTTGGCCTTGAGGGCGGCAAGCCGGCCGCCGGGCAGATTGGCGCGCAGCCCGAATGGGCATATAAAGGCGATGGCCGCTGCATCGTCGCGCCCGGACAGCCACTCACCCAGCCAGCCTTTGCCGAGGACGGCGGCGAGGAGGCTGAGATCGCCGGGCTATACATCATTGCGGACGATGGAACACCCTGGCGCGTCGGCTTTGCGATCGGCAATGAGTTCGCCGATCACGTCATGGAGCGGCAGAATTACCTGTACCTGGCGCACTCCAAGCTCCGCGAATGTTCGTTCGGGCCGGAGTTGCTGGTTGGCGCGTTGCCCGAATCGGTCCATGGCGAAATCCGGATACGGCGCGGAGATACGATCGTCTGGAGCAGCCCCTTCGAGAGCGGCGAGGCACAGATGTGCCACGCGATTGCCAACCTGGAACAGCATCACTTCAAATACGATCTGTTCCGCCGCCCCGGCGATGTGCATGTCCACTTTTTTGGCGCAAACGGCGTCAGCTTCGGCGCGGGCGTGCAAACCGAAGATGGGGATCTGTTTGAAATTGACGTGCCGTTGTTCGGGCAGGCGCTGCGAAATCCGCTCCACGTGGAGTCGGATCAGCATCTTGTTGAAGTGCGGGCCTTATAGCAGGGCTGTCGCAGGAATAGCTTTGCTGTCCCTCACCCCGTCGTTGCTCCGCCATCCCGCTCCCGGTGAGAAAGGGCCGGGGTGAGGGAGAACGTCGCCAACCTATTGAAACAGTACATGTAGCGGCTTCTTTCCCGTTTCAGCGGTCAGTGTGTCCTGCGTTATGATACCGTTCTGGCGCCCCATGGCATGCGCGCCAGGAACGTCTGAGCCGAACGCTAACGTCCACATGTCCTGGAGGACATGTGGACGTTAGCGTGCAACCAGCTTGATATTCATTCGTCGTGCCATATTTGTTAAGAGGCGATCGATCAGCAGCAGGTTGAATACCAGTTGCAGGACAGCCGTCCGGGTTTGCTGTGATGACGTGAGGCATTGTTGAATGTCGATCAGCTGCATGATATTGTCGCGGAGATCGGAGAATGCGTTGGCGGAAACTGTGAAGTTTTTCTCGGCATTGGCGATTGCCGCGCCAATCGCTCTGGCAAAAGCGTCAAGATGGCGGCCCAGGCATGTGAACAGTTCGCGCAGTTGCGGAGCCTGGAGCGCCGGTTGCCGTTGCGCCTCACGCTCGACCTGCCTGGCAAGAATGTTGAGCGCCCGCATGACGCGCATGTTCTCTTCCAGATCATGCGGATCGTGCATAATGCCCCATTCATATCTGGCATCCGCCGGGCTGGTGACGATCGCCTGATAGGCGCTATCGAGCGGGCGGCCACGCGAGAAGGAATCGGAGCCATCCTCAGATCCTGTGAGGCGCGCGAGGCTACCGCGCAGATTTGTGCCGAGGGCGCGCAGGAAGGTTTGCACGCCGGTGATGAGTGTCTGGCGTGCGCGCGGAGTCGGGATCAGGCCAATCACCCCCACGCCGATCAGCGCGCCCACCATGGCATCGGCGATACGACTGATGATTATGTCAATATATAGCTGAGTGATCTGCGCTGCGGCCAGCAGGTCCAGCAATCTGACCAGCCGCACCGCAGGCGCTTGCAGCAGGCACATGCCACCGATTTACAACGCCACGGCCCTCTTGGCCAACCTTCACAGGTTCGGTCAGTTTTCAGGGCGCAGGCTGGCGTGAAGTTCAAGGGTCGTGTATCCTCAGGATCATAACCAGAGAACCGAAACAGGTCGAAGAGGAACACGCTCACGAACTGCCCAAGCTGCAACTCTGTTAAAACCGATGAACGACACCAAAAGACGGTGTTGGGCTACCGCACGTTCCGCTGCTCGCAATGCAAGGCTCGCTTCAACGAGCGCACTGGCGCGTCGTTCAATAATCTACAGTTTCCCACAGATGTTGTACTGCTGGTTGTTCTGTGGCGATTGCGCTCTAAGTTGAGCCTGCGCGATGTGGCCGAAATGTTTCTGGAACGCGGTTTCGAATGTATGCATGAGGCGGTTCGCGATTGGGAAGCCCGCTTCGCCCCGCTTGTGGCCGCACAACTACGTGCCAAACGCAAAGGTAAGGCTGGCAAGCCCTGGCGATGTGATGAAAGCCCGTCCGGGTGACGACCGATGGTCATACCGCACACCCACGAGCGATCCGTATGGTGTTAGGGTGCAAGGTACGGCATCGGACCAACCGCTCCTTGAACAACGTGATCGAGCAGGATCATCATGGCGTAAAACAACGCTCCTATCCAATGCGTGGATGTGGGAACTTTGACGCTGCTGCACGATTTTTCCGTACCTTCGATGATCAGCGCCATTACTTTCGAGTTCGCACGAAACCCAATGAAAAGGTCAGTTTAGCTGAGCAACGCCGGATATTTCAGCAGCGTCGGGCTGCCCGGCAGGAAGCACTCATCGTGGCGTAAGTTGCCGATGTAGGCGGTGGAGGGATTGCCGGACCATTGACGAGCAACCTGTGAGCGTTGAAAGCTGACACATCCATGTTGACAAAGATGTTAGAAAGACGAAACATGTTTCAATCCCCGATGAGGATCGGCTGGCGTTTCAACTACGGCTTTGCAATGCGGTAGTAATAATAGCAGTAGGTTTCAATCCCCGATGAGGATCGACTGGCGTTTCAACGCCAAATCAGGCGCGGTGGTACGCACCGAAATTACAAGTTTCAATCCCCGATGAGGATCGACTGGCGTTTCAACTTTGCCTCTCAATTGTTTGCGTACCGCCTCTGCACTGTTTCAATCCCCGATGAGGATCGACTGGCGTTTCAACGCGAATGGGTTAGCCGACGCGATCCCCGCAGGCAGTTTCAATCCCCGATGAGGATCGTCTGGCGTTTCAACTCACGGCGGTGCCGCTGGTCTGCGGGTTCTGAAGCCAGTTTCAAACCCCTTCAGGAGGGGTGCGCTAAACATAAGATTGGCGTCGGTGGACGACGGCAGTGGTCGAATTGCCGTCGCTGTCCGCCCGCACTGCGACCCCCATTCCCTAATCGCCGTCGCACGGCTGTCTCCGACATGCGATAGGATGATCGTGTCACCAACCCACCCTCCACTTGTCGGAGACATGCTCATGGTACGCGATCTCGCATCTGGGTTCAACTGCATTCGTACGCTGCTACGACCACCAGTTGCCCATCTAGCCCATCCGCCTGACGTTCCCTGTCCGCTCACCCAGCCGAACGCGCCCCTCCCAGCCTGGGTAGCTGCCGACCCGCTCGTCCAGAAGTACCGCGCCCTCATCGGCGACCTGCCCTGGGCGCAGTTTCCTGAGCGGTCCACCGCCCGTCCCTGGCCGGGTCCCACCCCCGACCCACGCGCGCCCTTCGCCGCCGCCTATCTCGTCAAACTCCACGAAGGCAAGCGCTTCATGTCCGACCTGCGCGCCTTCCTCATCGAGCATCCTGCGCTGGTCTACTGGCTCGGTTTCGCGCGCGTGCCGGATGCCATGGCGCCGCACGGCTTCGACGTGGCCCAAACCGTCCCCAAGCGCCGCCATCTCTCCACGGTGCTGCGCACCTTGTCCTCGCCCGCGCTCCAATTCCTGCTCTCAGCCTCGGTCCAGCGGCTGCGCGCCACGCTCCCGCCCGACCAGCAGGCCAGCTTTGGCGACACCATCGCGGGCGACACGCAGGCCCTGCTCGCCTGGGTCAAACAGAACAACCCGAAGCAGTTCATCACGGAAGGCCGCCTCGACAAGACCCGCCAACCCACCGGCGACCCCGACTGCAAGCTCGGCGTCAAGAAATCCTGCAACAGCGCCCCCGCTGACGCCGACGGCGATGCCCCGCCCGCCCCGACTGCTGACGCGGTGCCGGCCAGCCGGCTGCAGGTCGGGGTCGACATCTTGTGGGGCTATGCCTCGGGCATTGTCGTGACCCGAATGCCTGACGGCACTGAGGTCGTGCTGGCTGAGCGCACCCGCCCGTTCAACGAAAGCGACCCGAGCTACTTTCACCCGCTGATGGCCCAGGTGGAGCAGCGGCTGGGGCGCAAGCCGCGCTACGGCGCCTGGGATACGGCCTTCGACGCCCACTACGTCTACGACTACTTTGACCAGGCCGGTGGCTTTGCCGCGGTGCCGTCCAATCCGGGTAGGAAAGGAAGTGGCCGCCAATTCGCGCCCGATGGGACCCCGCTGTGCGCCGCCAGGCTGCCGATGACGCTGGAGTTCAGCTATCAGCATCGCACCGCGCTCGTTCCGCACCAGCGCGAGAAGTACCGCTGCCCGCTGCTGTTCCCGACTGCGACGGGCGCGGCGTGCCCGATTGGTGACGCGCATTTCGCCAACGCTGGCTGCACCAGCACGATCGCGGCGGGGGCCGGCTCACGCCTGCGCCACACGCTCGACCGCGAGAGCGCGGCGTACCAGCAACTGTACGCCCAGCGCACCATGGTCGAGCGGATCAACAGCCAGGCCGAGGCGCTCGATATTTTGCATCCCAAGTTGCGGCGCGGGAGTGCGATTGCCAACCGCAACACGCTGACGTATGTGCTGATTAACCTGCGCGCGCTGTCGCGCCTGCGCGCCGCTGCTCAGGAGGGGCGGCCGGTGGCTGAACCGCTGACCCTGCCAGCGTAAGCAGGACGGGCGGCCCACGTCATCGACGGTGGGTGGGTGTGGCACCGGGCCGCCCGTCAGGTCAACGGAGCCGGGCTGACAACCACGGAGCCAGCCTGCACCTGCTCGCACCGAGCGAGAACGGGGCATGCGCGGGTGTGCCGCATGCAGGAATGGAGCCGGGCAGGCGCGCCACCAGAGTGGCTTCGCCAGCCTGGTCTGCCAGCAGGCGGCCTCGCGCATGCCGAATCGATCGCGCGTGGGTGCCAATTGGCGCGTCGCCGGTCGGGGTCGCGCGCTTATGTTCAGCGCATCCCCACATTACCCCCTTATGTTTAGCGCACCCCTCCGATGAGGATCGACTGGCGTTTCAACCACAAGTTCACAAGCGTATAACCAATAGGAAACCGTTTCAATCCCCGATGAGGATCGACTGGCGTTTCAACGCGAAGCCATTGCATATGCGTATTTATTTGCAGCAGGTTTCAATCCTCGATGAGGATCGACTGGCGTTTCAACAATGAACAGGGCGTACGACCATGAAAGGTACTATCATGTTTCAATCCCCGATGAGGATCGACTGGCGTTTCAACTCGCAATGGCGGCGCGAAGTTGTTCCCGGATCTGGCCTATGTTTCAATCCCCGATGAGGATCGACAGGCGTTTCAACGCGGTTGTATCTGCAATGGCAGCGTACCATCGCCAGTTTCAATCCCCGATGAGGATCGACTGGCGTTTCAACATTGGTGGTACATAGTTTGGTTGTCGCTATCCCGTTGTTTCAATCCCCGATGAGGATCGACT